>OMWS01000029.1 GCA_900314825.1 uncultured Veillonellaceae bacterium
CGTCCCCTGCACGGCGCTCCTGCACCTGAATGTTGAAACGTACAAGCCCGAAGACTGCCCGCTCTGCAGAGAGGGCGTGCCGATGACAAAGCGCGGGCGCACTGGCAAATAACGCGGAAAATCCTGTACAACCAAACAAGCAAAAGCAAGGGCAAGTGTAATGTTTTCTTCCGCTTGCCCTCTTTTCATGGACAAATTGAAAATGCAGGGTAGCATTCATGGACGTTTGATGGTATAATATCCCACGTACGAAAACAAAAATACTGTATAAACATACGTTGTATGATACTCTGGAGGCTAGACCATGGAAAAACAAAAAAACGGGTTCTTCCTTGTACGCGAGGAGATCCTGCCCGAAGCGATCAAGAAGACGATCCGCGTGAAAGAAATGCTCAAGCGCGATGACAAGCTCACGATCAACGAAGCCGTCAAAGAAATGGATCTTTCGCGCAGCGCCTACTACAAATACAAGGACTACGTTTTTCCATTTTACGAGGCCAGCCAGAACAAGATCGTCACGCTGACGTTCCTCCTCGAGCACAAGAAGGGCGTGCTGTCGAGCGTGCTCAACACGATCTCGCAAGACTCCGGCAGCGTCCTCACGATCAACCAGGGCATCCCGCTGCAGGGCGTCGCGAATGCGACCGTATCCATCGAGACAGCACAGCTCTCCGTCGACCTCGAGGCGCTCCTCGACAAGCTCCGCATGGTCGACGGCGTGAAGCGCCTCGAAGTCCTCGGGCAAGCGTGAAGGAAAGAGGTGTGTCGATGATGAAAGAAGCAATCAAGATCGGCCTTTTGGGCTCCGGCACGGTCGGCTCGGGCGTCGTCCGCGTGCTCCGCGAAAACATGGAAGAAATCACGGCGAGAGTCGGCACACGGCTCGTCCTCGCCAAAGTGCTCGTACGCGATCTTACGAAGCCGCGCCCGTACCTCGACGGCATCGAGCTCACGACGAAGCCGGAAGATATCCTCGAGGATGATGAAATCTCCGTCGTCGTCGAAGTCATGGGCGGCATCCACCCGGCGAAAGACTATATGCTGCGCGCCATGGCGAACGGGAAGAGCGTCGTGACAGCAAACAAAGACGTCGTCGCGGAATTCGGCCACGAGCTCTTCGACATGGCGGAGCAGCACGACGTCGATTTCCGTTTCGAAGCGAGCGTCGGCGGCGGCATCCCGATCATCATGCCGCTGAAGCAGTGCCTGACGGCGAACCGCATCTCGGAAGTCCTCGGCATCGTGAACGGCACGACGAACTACATGCTCACGAAGATGAGCGAGGACGGCGCGGGCTATGACGACGTGCTGAAGGAAGCGCAGGAAAAAGGCTACGCCGAAGCGAATCCGTCCGCCGACGTCGACGGCCTCGATGCCGCGCGCAAGGCGGCCATCCTCGCCTCCATCGCCTTCAATATGCGCATCAACTTTGCCGATGTCTCCGTCGAAGGCATCACGAAGATCACGCCGGAAGACATCGCCTACGCGAAAAATCTCGGCTATGTTGTGAAGCTCCTCGCCATCGGCAAGGAAACAGAAGACGGCGCGAACGTGCGCGTCCATCCGGTCTTTTTGCCGAAAGAGCATCCGCTGGCCTCCGTCAATGGCGTGTACAACGCCATCTTCGTGCGCGGCAACGCCATCGGCGAAGCGATGTTCTACGGCCCCGGCGCCGGCAGCCTGCCGACAGCCTCGGCCGTCGTTGCGGATGTCATTGATGTCTCGCGCGACATCGTCCACCATGCGTTCGGACGGATGAACTGCACGTGCTACCGTGAAAAGCGGCTGTGCCCGCTGGAAAAAACGTCGTCCTCGTACTATGTGCGCCTGCTCGTCGATGACAAGCCCGGCGTGCTCGGCGCGATCGCGACGGCGTTCGGCAATGCGGACGTGAGCCTGCAGTCCGTCATCCAGACGCAGCGTGATGAAAAAGATCATGCGGAAATCGTGGCCATCACGCATTGCGTGACACATGCGAACATCCTCGCGGCGCTCGGCGTGCTCAAGGCTTTGCCGGTCGTCAACGAAGTCCGCAACCTCATCCGCGTGGAAAATGACCGGGGGTGACACGATGGCAGAACGCGAAGAAGAAGATACAAAACGAACAACATACGCAGAACGTGCGGAACGCCCTGAAAGAACCATCCGCGTCCGCGTGCCGGGCACAAGCGCCAATCTCGGCGCCGGCTTCGATACGCTCGGACTCGCGTGCGACATTTATAATGAACTGGAGCTCACGCTGACGCACGCGCCCGGCCTGTCCTTTTCCATTAAAGGCGAAGGAGCAGGGCGCATCCCGGAAGACGAGCGCAACATCGTCTGGCGCTCCGTGCGCCTCCTGCTCGAGCGCGCGCATCGCGACCACGAATACCGCGGCGCCATCATCCGCATGAAAAACGACGTGCCGCTCTCGCGCGGCCTCGGCTCGAGCGCGGCCGCCATCGTCGCCGGCCTCAAAGCGGCGAACGCGCTCCTCTACAACCATTTCAACCGCCGCGAGATCCTGCACCTCGCGACCGAGATCGAAGGCCATCCGGACAATGTCGCACCGGCGATTTTCGGCGGCTTCACGGTCAGCACGACGAAAGGCCGTCATGTGGACACGTTCGCCTTTTTGCCGCGCCTCCGCCTGCGGTTCGTCGTCGCTGTCCCGGATTTTTACCTGCCGACGAAAAAAGCGCGGGAAGTGCTCCCCGAGACGGTGCCGCGTGCCGACGCCATCTTCAATATCGGCCGCGCTTCGATGCTCATCGCTTCGCTCATGAAAGGCAGCCCGCAGTTCCTGCGGCACGCGCTTGATGACGCGCTGCACCAGCCGTACCGCGCGAAGCTCATCCCGGGCATGTACGACGTGTTCCGTGCGGCGCGCGAGGCGGGGGCGCTCGGCACCGTGCTCTCCGGCGCCGGCCCGTGCCTCATCGCGTTCGCGCTCGAGCACGACCATCAGGAAGAAGCGATCGGCCGGGCGATGCAAGAGGCCTTCGCCCAGCACGGCGTCCAAGCAGAGATCAAGCAGCTCGGCCTCGACACGAAAGGCGCGCACATCATCAATCCCGGCCGTCACACGCAGGAAAAAGAAGGAGCATAACATCATGTCCGTCCTCATCGAAAAAACCGTCCTCATGGATGCCGCCGCCATCCGCCGCGCGCTCACGCGCATCTCGCATGAAATCCTCGAGCACAACAAAGGCATGGAGGACGTCGTCCTCGTCGGCATCCGCACGCGCGGCGTGCCCATCGCCGAGCGCATCGCGAAAGAAATCGAGACCATCGAAGGCAAGCGGCCGCCGGTCGGCATCCTCGACATCACGCTGTACCGCGACGACCTCTCGACGCTGAGCTACCAGCCAGAAGTCCACGAGACGCAGCTGCCGGTTGACATCACGGGC
This sequence comes from uncultured Veillonellaceae bacterium, assembly GCA_900314825.1. Classification (GTDB taxonomy): domain Bacteria; phylum Bacillota; class Negativicutes; order Selenomonadales; family Selenomonadaceae; genus Selenomonas_C. The sequence goes on from OMWS01000029.1 coordinate 3,390, forward strand.
AAGCAGGTCGTCCTCGTCGACGACGTGCTCTACACGGGCCGTACGATCCGCGCGGCGCTTGACGCCATCATCGACATGGGCCGTCCGAAAAGCATCCAGCTCGCCGTCCTCATCGACCGCGGCCATCGCGAGCTGCCGATCCGAGCCGATTACGTCGGCAAGAACGTGCCGACCTCGAAGCACGAAAGCGTCAGCGTCCAGCTGAATCCGACAGACGGCTCGGAGCGCGTGCTCATCCGTGAAAAGAAAGATTGAGCCCACGGAACAAGCTTCTTCCGTAAAAAGTGTGTGAAGTTGCTCGTGCAACGCGTCAGCGGAACATCCTAAGCCGCAGCATCCCGAACGGACAACGTTCGGAAGCAATAGCACAACGACATCAGGGCAAGCAGCAGATCCATAGCAGCAGACCAAAAATGCTGCTATGGATTTTGTTTTGAGGTTTTACTGTTGACAATAGGAAAAGTGCACAGTAAAATAACGTTAGCAAATTTGAAAGGAACGATGCTTCCCTATGACGGCTACTTCCAATCCTTATCCCTCCGAAAAAGTGTCTGATGTTGCTGTTGCAACCCCTACCACAATTTCAACGGCAACAGCGTCCATCATGTCACCAGATTACTTTGTGGCGCATTGGCAAGAAATCCTGCCGCGTTACATTGGCCACGGCCGACCGTCGGCTGACACGATGGTTCATTACACATCGTACATCCAACAGTTTTTTGATTGGTGCACAGCGATCGGTCGTCATCCGATGGCGGTCACGGATTTCGAGATGCGCGGCTTCTTGGAATGGCTGTACGGCCAAGGCTACAAAGATGACACGATTGCCGTGAAGCTCGTCTCGATCCGGCGGCTCTTCAACGCCGCTGAACGCTTGCACATCATCATCGACAACCCGTGCCAAGACCTCTACGTGCCGAACGCGACGCCAGACGAGCTCATTCATTTTTTCACGCCAGATCAATTGTATGAAATCTGCGAGTTCTATGGAATAAACGATGATGTTTTCCTTCGCGAACGCAACATCGCCATCGTCTACCTCATGGGCGTTGAAGGCATGCGTAACGTCGAAGTCCATCGCATGAACCGCGAAGACATCGACACGGACATGAATTCTATTTTCGTACGCGGCAAAGGCCACGATCGTCGTATTTTTCCATGTGATGAGACGATGTCTCATTTGAAGGCGTATCTTTCTACTTGTCCGGCAAAAGTTCCAAAGGACGGAGCGTTTACGCCCATGTTCCTTTCTAATTCGCACAAAAATAAAAACGGTCGCCTATCTCGAAATGGAATTCGCTTCATCATTGACCAGTCGCTCGTCGAGACCGGCTTCAAGCGGCCCGGCGTCAGCTGTCATGCGCTCAGGCACAGCGCCGGCACGAATCTCTACGCCGCGACGAAAGACCTGCGTCTCGTCCAGGACACGCTCGGCCATCGCGATCCGAAGACGACGGCACGCTATGCCCACGTCCAGGAACGCCTCAAGAACCGCCGCACCGCTTCCATCGTGCCGCGGCCGCAGCCGCCGAAATCCTGAATCTGTGTACGTTGTTGCGCGTGCAACTTCTCGCACTTTTTGCATGCAATCAAACACAAAAAACCGTCAAGGCTTCACAGTCGCATGACTGCTGCCTTGACGGTTTCTGTTTCTCTTGGCTTATTCGCTGAAATATTTCATTGACGTCTTCTTCCACTCTTTTTTCGAGTAGAGCATGACGCGGTTCGGCACGTGATTTTCTTTTGCGAGCTTGTCCGCAATCGCTTCGCATTCCTCGCGGCTGTGGCCGTGGATCATCGTGTAGAGATTGTACGGCCAGCCCGGCGCCGTATTGCGGTCGTAGCAATGCGAGACGGCGGGCGACTGCGCCATGGCAGTCGCGACCTCATCGAGGCGATCCACCGGCACTTCCCACGCGCAGAGCGCGTTCGCAGCAAAGCCAATCTCGCGATGGCGCAGGACGGCGCCCATCTTGCGGATCATGTGCTGCTCGCCCAGTTCCTTGACGCGATCAAGAAAGACCGCTTCCGTCACGCCGGCACGCGCCGCGAGCTCCTTGTAAGGCTCGGGAACGAGCGGAAAGTCGCCTTGCAGCGCACGCACGACGGCTTTATCGAGGTCGCTCATCGTCACGCGCTTGCCGGACGACGTCGAAGAAGGTCCATGCGACGAAGAGACTGCTACGTTTTTTTGTTTTTGCGTCAAGCCGCACACACCTCTCGTTGTTTCATCATCGCAGTTCACTTCAACTGGAACTGCACATTGATCTTGTATTTCTTCCGCGCCTTGAGATTCATCATGCCGCGCACGCCGGGAAGCGCCCGCACCTCGTGCAGGATGCGTTTCTCGAGCGCCGGGTCCGGCGTCAGGAGCGTGAACCAGAGATTGTATTTCCCCTCGCGCTCATAATTATGCGTCGCGCCCGGATACTGATTCACGGCTTCGGCGACCGTCTTCATCGCCGGCTCGTCCACCTCCAGCGCGACGAGCGTGCCTTCATAGCCAAGCTGCGACGAATTGAAGAATGTGCCGATGCGGCGCAGGAAACCTGCCGCCTGCAAGGCTTTGAGATGCGCGATCACCGTCGCCTCATCCGTCCCGAGCTCTTCCCCGAGCTTCGCGAACGGATGGCTGCAGACAGGGAGATGCGCCTGCAAGAGGTTCAAGAGCGCTTTGTCAAACGGCGATAAGTTCATCATGGAGCTGCCTCCTCCCACACAATGGTTCGTAACGCAAAGGTTCCGCGGATCCAGATTTATGAATCCGATTCATTGTGTTTATTTTAACAGCGCCTCCCCAATCACGTCAAGCAAATCTGAACGCCCTTCATTTTTCAGCGACGAGTACGGCAGCACGGAAAGATCTGACACGCCGAGCGCGCGCTGGATGACGGCCACCTGCTTCTGCCGTGCCGTCTTGCCGAGCTTGTCTGCCTTCGTCGCGATGACGAGCACGGGCAGTCCGCGCCGCACGAGCCACTGGAACATCTCGATGTCGGACGCCATCGGCGCGTGACGGATGTCGATGAGCTGGCAGACGAACTGCAAGTCCTGCGAGGTCGTCAGATATTCTTCGATGAAGGCCGCCCAGAGCTTTCGGTTCCCCTTTCCTGTCTTTGCATAGCCATAGCCAGGCAGGTCGACGAGATAAAAATTCTGCCGCGCTTCCCGTCCCGGGAGCTTCGCGCCGAGCTCGTAGAAGTTGATCGTCTGCGTCTTGCCCGGCTGCGACGAGACGCGCGCGAGATTCTTGACGCGCGTCAGCGAGTTGATGAGCGACGATTTGCCGACGTTCGAGCGGCCGATGAAGACGAATTCCGGCAGCCGCTCCGACGGGTATTGCGACTTCGTGACGGCAGACGCGAGGTACTGCGCTTGCGTGATGATGACTTCTTGCTCTTTCATCGTGTCCTCTCTTTCTGATTGCTTCAAAAAGCTTCGAAAAAAGCCTCTCCAATCCTGGAGAGGCTTTTGATGACTTCCAATCGAACCGTTACGCGGACGCTTCCTGCGCTTTCGTTTTTTTCTTGTCGATCGTGACGACAGGCGTCTGATGTTTCTCGACGGTTTCCTTCGTCACGCGGCAAGCCGAGGCGCCGTCCATCGACGGGACTTCATACATGACATCGCGCATGATGCCTTCGATGATGCTCCGGAGGCCGCGCGCGCCCGTCTTGCGCTTGAGCGCTTCCTTCGCGATGAGGTGGAGCGCTTCGTCCTCGAACGACAGCTTGACGCCATCCATCTCGAGGAGCTTCGCATACTGCTTCACGAGCGCGTTGCGCGGTTGCGTGAGGATCTGGATGAGCGCATCCTCATCGAGCGCATCGAGCGTCACGACGACCGGCAGGCGGCCGATGAATTCCGGGATCAAGCCGTTCTTCAAGAGGTCTTCCGGCAGGACATGACGCAGGACATCGCCGATGCTCTTCTCCTTGTGCGACGTGATGTTCGCGCCGAAGCCGAGCTGCTTCTCGCCGAGGCGGCTCTCGATGATCTTCTCGATGCCATCGAACGCACCGCCGCAGATGAAGAGGATGTTCGTCGTGTCGATGCTGATGAGCTCCTGGTGCGGATGCTTGCGGCCGCCCTGCGGCGGCACGGAAGCATGCGTGCCTTCGAGAATCTTCAGCAGCGCCTGCTGCACGCCCTCGCCCGAGACATCGCGCGTGATCGAAGGATTCTCCGACTTGCGGGCGATCTTGTCGATCTCGTCGATATAGATGATGCCGCGCTGCGCTTTTTCGATGTCGTAGTCCGCCGCCTGGATGAGCTTCAAGAGGATGTTCTCGACATCCTCGCCGACATAGCCCGCTTCCGTCAGCGACGTGGCGTCCGCAATGGCGAACGGCACATTGAGGATGCGCGCGAGCGACTGTGCGAGCAGCGTCTTGCCGCTGCCCGTCGGGCCGATCATGAGGATGTTCGACTTCTGGAGCTCGACCTCGTCGCCTTTCGGCTGCGCGGAATTGATGCGCTTGTAATGGTTGTAGACCGCCACGGAAAGCGTCTTCTTCGCTTCCTCCTGGCCGATGACATATTGGTCGAGGATGGCGCGGATGTCCTGCGGTTTCGGGACATCCTTGAGCTCCACTTCGACGTCTTCGCTGAATTCTTCCGCAATGATTTCATTGCAAAGCTCGATGCATTCGTCGCAGATATAGACGCCGGGACCGGCCACGAGCTTCTTGACCTGGTCCTGGGTCTTGCCGCAGAACGAGCACTTGAGCTGCCCTTTATCCTCGCCGAACTTCAACATAGGCTCACCCCTCAGTCTTCGGCTTTCGCCTTGGAGGTTCTCGTGGACTTCGCCGGTTTCTCAGCCTTTTCCGTCTTGCCGGCCGCCGCCTTGCGCGTGATGACTTCGTCGATGAGGCCATACGCTTTCGCTTCGGCCGCCGTCATGAAGTTGTCGCGCTCCGTGTCCTCGACGATCTTCTCGATCTTCTGGCCCGTCGTGTCCGCGAGGATCTCATTGATGACTTCGCGGATGCGCAGGATTTCTTTCGCCTGGATCTGGATATCCGTGGACTGGCCCTGCGCGCCGCCGAGCGGCTGATGGATCATGATGCGCGACATCGGGAGAGCGAAGCGCTTCCCCTTTGCGCCCGCCGTCAGCAGGACAGAGCCCATGCTGGCCGCCTGGCCGATGCAGATGGTCGAGACGTCGGGCTTTATATACTGCATGGTGTCGTAGATGGCGAGGCCCGCCGTCACGACGCCGCCCGGGCTGTTGATGTAGAGGTAGATGTCCTTGTCCGGGTCCTCGGATTCGAGGAACAGGAGCTGCGCGACGACCGTGTTCGCCACGGCATCGTCGATCGCGCCGCCGAGGAAGATGATGCGGTCTTTGAGGAGGCGCGAGTAAATGTCATACGCGCGCTCGCCGCGGTTCGAGGTCTCGACGACCATTGGTACGTAATTCATGTGTCTATGCCCCCTAGGGAAAAGGGATTCACTCTGCGATGCTGTCGAAGATGAACTGCATCGTCTTGTTGCGGGCCACCGAGTTCACGAGGTCGCCCTGCCGTCCCTGCTCGCGGATGATCTTCTTAACCTGCTTCGGCGTCGCGCCATAAGCGGCAGCCATGATCTCCACTTCTTTGTCGAGATCTTCTTTTTCCACCGTGATGTTTTCCGCTTTCGCGACTTCTTCGAGCATGAGGCCCGTGCGGACGTTCTTCTCCGCCGTCTCGCGGTACGTCTCGCGGAGTTTCGCGATGTCCGTGCCGGCGAACTGCAGGTACTGCTCGAGCTGCATGCCCTGCTGCGCGAGGCGCATCTGCATCTCGCGGATCATGCGCTCGACTTCGTTGTCGATCATGACGGGCGGGACGTCGACCGTCGTATTGTTCGTCGCCGTCTCGAGCGCCTGCTCTTTCTGCGCATCTGCGGCCTTGCGCTCGTTGTTCTTCTGGAGGTTTTCGCGGATATCGGCCTTCAAGGCATCGAGCGTGTCGAACTTGCTCGCAGCTTTCGCGAACGCGTCGTTGATCTCCGGCAGTTCCTTGCGCTTGATGCTGTTGACTTTGCAATGGAAGACGGCCGCTTTGCCCGCGAGGTCTTTCGCATGATATTCCTGCGGGAACGTGACGTTCACGTCTTTTTCCTCGCCGGCATGGACGCCGACGAGCTGATCCTCAAAGCCCGGGATGAAACTCCCCGAGCCGATCTCGAGCGGATAGTCTTTGCCTTCGCCGCCGGCGAACGCGACGCCGTCGATCTCGCCTTTGTAGTCGAGCGTCGTGAAATCGCCTTTTTCCACAGCTGCGCCTTCCGGAGCGTCGACCATCTTCGACTGATGCTCCGCCATGTGGTCGAGCTGCTGCTGGACAGCTTCGTCCGTGACCTCCTCGATTTTCTTCTCGATCTTGAGACCCTTGTATTCGCCGAGCGTGACCTCCGGGCGCGGCACGACCGTCGCCTTGAACACGAGGTCCTTGCCGTCTTCGAGCGTCACGATCTCGACTTCCGGACGCGCGACGATCGTCTCGATGCTCTGGTCTTTCATCGCATCTTCAATCGCTTTCGGCGCGAGGAGGTCAAAGGCTTCCTGCAGGACGGCGTCCTTGCCGACGTGCGTCTCGACGATGCGGCGCGGTGCCTTGCCTTTGCGGAAGCCGGGGATTTTCACCTGGCTTGCAAGGCGCGTGCAAGCGCGGCTTTCTGCCTTGTCGAGCTCGGCGCTTTCGACTTCGATCGTCAGGACGACCTGCTGGTTCTCTATCTTTTCTGCTGAAACTTTCATCTTTGGGGATGACCTCCTGTTGAAATATCAAAATCGTGTACAAGAAAAAACTCATACGAAGTCAGCATACCACAAAACGCTGGAAAACACAAGATTGTGTGATTCACAGCAAGGATTTCATGCGCTCCACCGGCACGGAAAGATCCATATGGCCGGAAAGCGTCTCAATATTTTTGCCTTCGATCAGGATGTGGACATTCTTGACTTCGGGGAAATCCGTCAGCGTGTTGACGATCGAGCCGACGAGCATCTCCTCGCCCGTCGAGCCGCCGACGAAATTCGTCTGGAGCTCCTTGCTGAAGTTCACGACGGCCGTGCCACCCTTCAGCGTGACGGAGAGAAGTTTTGCCTTCTTCGGGAAAATTTTCGCCTGCCCTTTTTCCGTCGGCCCTTGCATGAGCGATGCGAGCGCTGCCGTGTATTTGTCTTTGTCCTTGCTCGTCGTGATCTTGCGCGACGAAGCGATGAGCTTCGTGCCCTGCTCGTTCGGGTAATAGACCTCGATGGTCAGCGTCTCGGAATCGGACGCCTTCGGTTTCGCAGAAGACGAAGACGATGATGACGCCTCGCTACCTTTCGAGGAACTTGCAGAAGATACCGCGCTCGAAGCCGCAGGTTCCTTGGATGCCTGATTGCCGCAACCAGCCAAAACTGCGGACAACGCCAATACGCACGCAAGGAGGAGCGCAGAAAACATCGGCTTCCATCTCTTCATGGGGAACACTCCTAACAGTTCAATTTCAATGTCATGGAATCATCATCGCACGGCTTCAACGTTCCGTGAAGTAGCGGCTGAGTCCGACCGCGAGCGCATAAGCCAGCCGCTCCTGATATTCTTCATCCGCCAGCAAATCTTCCTCTGCTGGATTCGTGACGAACGCGAGCTCGACGAGCGATGCCGGCATGGAAGAATGGCGGATGACGTAGAAATTCGCCGTCTTGACGCCGCGATTGCGACGGCCGCCGGCACGATCCAGCTCCTCATTGAGGATGGTCGCGAGGCGTGCCCCGCGCGACGAGCCCGCGCAATAGTACGTCTCCATGCCGTTCGCGTCCGCATTCGAAAACGCGTTGCAATGGATGCTGAGGAACACTTCTGCGCCCGGCGTGCGTTCGCCGACGTCGACACGCGCCTGGAGCTCCTGTCCGGCCGTAGCGTTCGGGCCGTAGACATCGACATCCGTGTCACGCGTCATCGCCGTCCGCGCGCCCGACGCCTCGAGGATGCGCTGGAGATCCTGTGCGACGGCGAGCGTGACGCTCGCTTCCGTCACGCCCGAAGGCCCGACGGCGCCCGTGTCGCTGCCGCCATGTCCGGGGTCGATCACGACTGTGTGGCCTTTCACGCCATCGACGGAGGGCGCCTCGGGTTCTGCCGGCTTTTGATAAATGTCAAACGCGAGGCGGAACGGCTTGCGTGCGCGGCGATCGGCTTCGATGGCCGTGACCTTGACGGCCGCTTCGCCAAACGTTGGAGCGAGCGCGATGTGGAGCTCCGTATGGCGCTCGCCTGTTTCATCGATGCGAATCTCTTTGACGATATTGCTCGACTGCTGGATGTGCTGCTTGAGATTGCCGCGCACCGTATCCGCGAGATCGATGACGATTTCCTTCTTGAGCAAGGTCTTCTGCCGGATCTCGTATTTCACATCGGATTCGTTCATGCCGATCTCGATGCGCCACGCGTCCGCGCCATCCACCTTCGTCGCATACGACTGGAAATAATTCAGTTCGTGGACGGGCTGCTGACGTGCAGCCGAAGCTGTCGTGATGCCAAAGAGCGGCAACAAAACCGCGAAAGCGATCAGAAACCGGCTGGCTTTCCAAAGATATTGCATGAGTAATGCTTCCCTCTTCTCCTCAATCGTCTTTCATGAGTTCGCGTGCTTCTTCTTCCGCGGCTTCCGTCGCTTCCTTGTCATACGCGATTTCGATCGTGATGTAATCGCCCTCGGAGAGGCCGCCTGGAAGATAGCTCTTCGGGAAATTGCACTTCTTCATGTCGTCGCCGAGAAGCAGCACCGCCTTGTCTTCCTCGAAGCGGTCGATGTATGCCGAGATCATTTATTTTTCCCCTTTCACATCATACGCCTTGCCGTCCGTCGTGATGGTGATCGTGCCGTTCTTGTCCGTCTCGAAAATCTTAGCCTTGATCTTCTTGTACGCGGCGAGCGTTTCCTTGTGCGGATGACCGTAATCATTGCCGGCGCCGCAGGAAATGAGGCAGACTTCCGGCTGCACGGCATCGAGATACGCTTTCGACGACGACGTATGGCTGCCGTGATGCGGAGCTTTCAGCACGAGGCTCTTAACGCCATCGCGATGCGCCTGGAGGATCGCCGCTTCCGTCTCTTTTTCCGCATCGCCCGTGAACAGCATCGTGAAGTCGCCAAAGACGAGGCGGCCGACGACCGATTCATTGTTCGGGTTGTGCTTGTAGCCTTTGTCCCGCCCTTTCTTGACGAGATCCGCGCTCGGAGAAAGCACTTCAAAGCGCACGCCGCCGCCGAGGTCGAGCACGTCGCCCGCCTTGAGGCCCTGGCGCTTGACGCCCTGCGCTTTCGCCTTTTTGAGATAGCCCGTGAAAAGCTTCGACGTCGACGGCATGCCGTTGTCGTAGATCATGCCGATCTTGTATCCGCCATCGAACAGCACGTCCATGCCGCCGATGTGGTCGGCATGCGGATGCGTGAGGATGACCTTGTCGATGTTCTTCACGTTCGCCTTCTTGAGCTCTTTCGCGAGCTTGTCGCGCTCATCCACGTCGCTCGTGTCGACGAGCACCGTCTGCTCCGGCGTTTCGATGAGGATCGCATCGCCCTGGCCGACGTTGAGCATCTTCACGGTCACCTTACCAGAGACCGCTGAAGACGCGCTGGAAGACGCGCCCTGCGAACTTGCGCCGCTGCCTGACGTCCCTGGATTGCCGCAACCGGCGAGCAGCAGCAGCGAGACGCAGAGCAGCAAGCTGAATGAGAGGATCGCTTTCCAAAGTTTCATATGCTAGACCTTTCTATCCTGTGCGTCAAATCATCACTTTGCTTCGCCGAGAATCCGCACTTCCGGGTGGAGCTCGACGCCGTGCGCCTCTTTGACGCGGCGCTGGACTTCGTGGATGACGCCGAGCACGTCCTCAGCCGTCGCGCCGCCGAGATTCACGACGAAACCCGCATGCTTCGTCGAAACCTGCGCGCGTCCGACCGTCAGGCCCTTGAGCCCTGTCTCCTGGATCAGCGTGCCCGCAAAATAGCCTTTCGGCCGCTTGAACGTCGAGCCCGCGCTCGCAAGTTCGAGCGGCTGCTTCGATTCACGGCGCTGCGTGAAGTCGGCGATCTTTGCATCGATATCCGCCTGGACACCTTGCTGCAATTGGAGCTCGACCTCGCAGATCGCTTCGCCATTCGCTTGGAAGATGCTGTGACGATAGCCAAGATCGATTTCTCCGACAGCTCGCTCGACAAGCTCGCCGTCCCGCGTCACGGAACGGACGCAGGCAACGACGTTTTTCATCTCGCCGTCATACGCGCCCGCATTCATGAAGCAGGCGCCGCCGAGGCTGCCCGGGATGCCGCAGGCAAATTCCATGCCCGTGAGCCCGTGCGCAGCAGCAGCAGCCGAAACATCCTTGAGGTGCGCCCCTGCGCCTGCCGTGATCTTCGTGCTTTCGACGCGGATGTCCGACATCGGATGGTTGAATTTCACGACCGCGCCGCGGATGCCGCCATCGAGCACGAGCACGTTCGAGCCGTTGCCGAGGAGCGTGACAGGAACGCCATGCTTCTTGACGCGTTTCAGCACGCGTGCAACCTCTTCCATCGAGCCCGGCAAGATGAGTACGTCGGCAGGCCCGCCGATTTCGAAGGTCGTATGGAGCCGCATCGGTTCGTCCACAAGCACCTGGCTGGACGACAAAAACGTCCGCAGGTCGCGGACGAAAGAGTTCATGGTTTCATTCATTATATCCATCCCATCTCAAATATGAAGACCCGGGCCCTTGCCTGCGAGTCCGGCAAACCCTTGTTGGCGCAGCGCTTCGTAAGCCACGATGGCCACGGAGTTCGAAAGGTTCAGCGACCGCGCCTCCGCGATCATCGGGATGCGCACCGCTCGGTCCCATTTCATCTGCAAGAGTTCTTCCGGCAGGCCCCGCGATTCCTTGCCGAAGACCAGGAAATCATCCGGCCCGTACGTGGCGTCCGTATAGGCGCGCGGCGCCTTCGTCGAAAGATAGTGAAAGGCGTGGCCATGATACATGGCCGCGACCTCCGCGAAGCAATTGTGATAATGCACGCGCACGAGATGCCAATAGTCGAGCCCGGCATGACGCAGATGCTTCTCGTCCGTCGAAAAGCCGAGCGGCCGCACGAGATGAAGCTCCATCCCCGTCGCCGCACAGAGACGCGCGATGTTCCCCGTGTTGCCCGGGATCTCCGGCTCTACCAAAACAATGTGCAAAACGATTTTCCCTTCCTTGCGATCAGGCGATCAAAGCTGCCCGATAAACTTGTGCGTCTGCGGGATGACGCGTGCGTCCCGCACGTGGCGCATAGCCTCGGCCTGCATCGCGAGCACGCGTTCCGGCGGGCAGGCCGCCACGCCGCCGCACGGCGTCACGGGCTGGAGGATCAGCAGCGCATCAGGCGCCACGCTTTCTAAAAGCGAAACGGCGCGGATGAATTCCTCGTCCGGCGTGTTTTCCGCGATGACCATCTTCACGTAAAGTTCCTTGCGGCGTGCGAGCGTCAGGAAACGACGATGCGCGTCCCAGAGCGCCTCGCCCGTAGCGCTCGGCAGCTTCAGATCCATGCTGATGATATCGACATCATCGAGCACCGTCGCCAAAGGCTCGGATAGCGTGCCATTCGTCTCGAGCAAAAACGGCGTCAGCGCATCGACTTTGCCGCGCAACGTATGGATGAACGGCGCATGCAGCAATGGCTCGCCTCCCGTGAAGCTCACGGCCTGTGCCGGCGCCTCGACGAGCAGCGCCTGGATCTGCACGGCGGCATCCTCCGCGCTGACGGGATTGAGGAGTTCATGAAACATACGGCTACCCGCCGCTGTCTCGATGCGGCAGGCAGGATGCGCCCCGATCGCGTGTTCCGTGTCGCAGTAAGCGCAGTGGAGATTGCATCCCTCGAACCGCACGAATACCTGTCGGCATCCGACATACTTGCCTTCGCCCTGGATGGACGAAAAGATCTCAATGATATTTTCGCTGTCCTTGCTCATCGCAGCGGCCCCCTGTCTCTCGATTTTATGGGAAAAATTGTTTACGGTTTTGAATACGTCACGCTCGATTTCGGCGACTCCCAGACCGTCACGGCAGAGAGTGCCGCATCGCTGCCATGTGCCTCGAAGCACGCAGCCGGCGCGAGTTCTTCAAAAATGATGCGCGCGAGATTTTCTGCTGTCGGCTTCGTGTCGCTCGAAAAGGGTTCGAGTTCGTTGAGATATCGATGGTCAAAACGATCGAGCGCATCATGGAGCGCCGCTTTCACGGTCTTGAAATCGATCAGCATGCCGAGATCGTCGAGCTTCGTGCCTTGCACCGTCGCTTCGACGACCCAGTTATGCCCGTGCAGCCGCGCGCATTTGCCCGGATATCCGGGAATCTGGTGCGCCGCTTCGAACGCACCTTGTACTTTCAATTGATACATGTCAATCCTTCCGCTCCGTTGCCCCTACATTTTTCGTGTTCTTGACATTGCCTACGATGTCGCTCATCGTCATGGCGCGCGTGTGCTTCGTATGGCTCCACTCATGCTCGTTGCGGTGGATGAAGCCGAGGAAGATGATCGGGATCCACGAGTAGATGAAGACCGGATACAGCAGCATATAGAGCCACGATTTCCATTTCGCGCGGATCTTGATCAAGATGATCATCGGCAGGATGTACTGGCCGAGCATGATGGCCGTCATGAGCTGCGACGGCATGAAATTGTAGATGTTCGTATAAAACGGCGGGAATGCGAGCTGGATGTAGCTGATGACGATGAAGACCGTCGAGATCATCAGGAAATGCGGCTGCATGAGATAGATGCACTCGTCCCACATACGGATGTCCTTGTGCTTCCAACCGGCCTTGAGCATCTTCGGGATGAAACGGTTGCCGACATCGAACTGGCCCTGCGCCCAGCGACGGCGCTGGTTCCACGATTGCTTGAATGTCAGCGGCTTCTCGTCGTAGATGATCGCGTCGTGCGCCCAGGCTGTCTTGATGCCTTCGGCCATGCACTTCATCGTGAATTCCATGTCTTCTGTCAGGCACGTCGCCTGCCAGCCATGCTTTTTGAGGATCTCGACATCAAAGCACATGCCCGTGCCGCCAAGGCACGCGGAAAGGCCGATGTTCGACTTCGCGAGATGCGAAATGTAGCAGATGACCCAGAACGCGATGGCAAACGTGCCGGACACCCACGTGTCGTACGGATTCTTTGCATCCATGTAGCCCTGGATGACCTTGTCGCCCTTGCAGAGACGGTTGTTCATCTCCATGAGGAACTGCGGATGCACGAGATTGTCCGCATCGAACACGCAGATGGCATCGTACTGCTTTTCCATCTTGAAGAGGCGGTCAAACATCCAGTCGAGCGCATAACCTTTGCTCTTCTTCGTCGGATGCGTGCGCACGTGCACGAGCGCGCCAGCCTCTTCTGCCACTTTCGCCGTGTTATCCGAACAATTATCCGCAATCACGTAGATGTCATACATATCTTTCGGATAACTGATCTGCTGGAGATTCTCCACGAGATCGCCGATGACGACTTCCTCATTGTGCGCGGCCACGACGAGCGCGAACGTCTTCCTGGGCGTCGTGATCTTCTTTTCCTTGCGCCGCCACATGCCGCAGAAGCCGATGACGAAGAAATAGAGCGTGAAGAGAAAAATGAGAATCTGCATCGGCACCATGATGATGTCGAAGGGATGCGTGAGGGTCATACTTCAATCCTTCTTGCAGAAAAGCAGAAACAGCGAATTCACGATGCCGAACGCCGCATACGTCGAGAAAACCGCAACAAAAACCGCCGGGCAGACGGCGCCGCGTCCCGCCCAGACGATCGCGACGAACATGAGCGCGGCGAAAATCTTCGGCACGAGATACATCTTGTCGCCGCCATCGCCTTTGAAATTCGGATAATGCACCTGGCTCACCATGAGATAGGCGACGATGGCCATCACGAGAGGATACGACCAGCCGAAACTGTGCGGGTCGACACTCAGCGAGACAAAGAGCATCGTCGTCATCGCGACGATGTTGCCGCCGGCTGGGATCGCGAGGCCTTGGAAATAGCCGTGGATATCATTCGCATTCACATTGAAGCGCGTGAGGCGCCACATGCCGCAGCATGCAAAAAAGATCGCGACGACGCAGCCGAGGATGCCGAAATCTTTCAGGCAAAACTCATACGCGAGGAGCGCAGGCGCGACGCCGAACGAGCCGAGGTCGCAAAGAGAATCCATTTCCTTGCCGAACTCGCTCGCGACGCCGAAAAAACGCGCCGTGCGCCCGTCAAGGCCATCCGCGACAAGCGCGCAAAAAATGAAGATCGACGCAAGCAAAAAATCATGATGCAGCGTCGAAAGCATCGAGCACATGCCGAACACGAGATTCGACGCCGTGCACATATTCGGGATGATTCTCCGATAATTCATTCGATTGATTCTCCCTTTTCCGTTTCCTTGATGCGGCCGAGCACCGTCTTGCCGCCCGTCACCTTCTGCCCAGGCCGTACGAGCACATCGACCTCTGACACCGGCATCGTGACCTCGAGGCACGAGCCGAAGCGGATCATGCCATAGAGCTCGCCCTGCTTCAGCACGTCATCCATCGTCACCCACGACACGATGCGCCGCGCGAGGATGCCCGCGATCTGCTTGACCGTGATGCGCAGGCGGTCGCTCTCGAGGCCGATGAGGTGATGCTCATTGACGAATCCGACTTCGTCCTTGTAAGCCGGCCGGAAGCGCCCGCAGAAATATTTTTGCAGCTTGATCTCGCCGTCCATCGGGCTGCGGTTCACGTGCACGTTGAAGACCGACATGAAGATGACGACCTTCTTGCACGGCCCCGCGACGAACTCGTCCGGATCGTGCGCGAGATCGACGACCTCCTGCACCGTCCCGTCCGCCGGCGAAAAAATCGCGGTCGCATCCCGCGTAATCGTGCGATGCGGATTGCGGAAAAAATAGCAGAAATAGAGCATCAGCACGAATGGCACGATGGCCGCGTACGGGTGCAAGCCGAACCCGAACAGCACGGCCAGCACGAAGCACGTCGCGATAAACGGGTAGCCCTCTCGAACAATCGTCAAAGGGACACCTCCTACAAATTTCTGGACTCATTATAGAGGAAAGCGCCGCATTTGTCTACTTTCGCGATGCATGCACCTTCAGCACGAACTTCGGCAGCGCGAGCAAGCGCCCTGCCCGCTTCGGCTGCATCATGCCGCGGAACAGCCACTCGAGTTTCGCGCGCTGCATCCAGCGCGGCGCGCGCTTCATGACGCCCGCCATGACATCGAACGTCCCGCCGACGCCGATGCAGACCGGCACGCCGAGCACGTCCTTGTATTTTTTCAGCCATTTTTCCTGCTTCGGCACGCCGAGCGCCGCGAGCAGGATGTCCGGCTTCGCCGCCTGGATCTCCGATACGATGGCCGGCTCGTCCGTTTCCGTGAAAAAGCCGTTGCGCGTGCCGACGATCTCAATGCCGGGATACAGCGCTTCCGCTTTCGCTTTCGCCTTATCTGCCACGCCGGGCGCCGAGCCGAAGAAATAGATGCGGTAGCCTTTCTGTGGCGCGATGCGCATGAGTTCCTGTGCCATGTCATAGCCCGCGACGCGCTCCGGCATCGCGTGACCGAGATGGTGCGCAGCCCAGACCGTGCCAGCGCCGTCCGGCGTCACCATGTCCGCCGCGCAAAGAATGTCCTTGAGCGCTTTGTCATGTGTCGCGCGCATGAGCATTTCCGCATTGGCCGTCGCGATGAGATGCGGCTTCCGCTCCGCGATGTATCCTTCGACACGTGACACAGCTTCCGCCATCGTGACCGCATCGACGGGCACGCCCAAAATCTTGACTTTCTCTGCCATCAGCAATCTCCTTCTCTGCTCCGCCTCACGCGAGCACGCCCGCCATCGCAGCGCGCACGACCGCTTCCGGCACGTCATCTTTCACGACGGTGTGGCCGATCTTGTCCATGAGCACCCAGTGTACTTTGCCGTTGACGGTCTTCTTGTCGTGGAAAATATTCTGGTACATCGCATCGACCGTGCAGCCTTCCGCTTTTGTCGGCAGGCCGAGGCGCTCGATGAGCGCGACGACGCGCGCTTGCGTCGCCTCGTCCACGAGGCCGAGGCGGCGGCTGATGTCCGTCGCGCCGACCATGCCGATGGCGACGGCTTCCCCATGATTGTAGCGGGTGTAGCCGGTCTCCTGCTCGATGGCATGCGCCATCGTATGACCGAAGTTCAAGATGCGCCGCAGGCCGGCCTCTTTTTCATCCTGGCTGACGACGGCCGCCTTGATCTCGCACGAGCGCGCGATCATATGGATGGCCGCCTCGGGCGCGAGCGCCAGCACGTCGCCAAGATGCTGTTCGAGGAACGCGAAGAACGCCGCATCGTAAATGATGCCGTATTTCACGATTTCGCCGAGTCCCGTCGCGATCTCGCGCTGCGGCAGCGTCGTCATGAGATCGAGGTCGATGAAGACGGCGTCCGGCTGGTAAAAGCAGCCGATGAGGTTCTTACCGAGCGCGTGATCGACGGCCACTTTGCCGCCGACACTCGAATCAACCTGCGCGAGGAGGCTCGTCGGCAGCTGCACGAATGGCACGCCGCGCATATACGTGCTCGCAACGAAGCCCGCGAGATCGCCGACGACGCCGCCGCCCAGCGCGAAGACGGGGGACCTCCGGTCGAGCCCGTGCTCGATGATGCAGGTGTAAATCGCTTCAGCAACCGCAAGCGTCTTCGAGCTCTCGCCGGCAGGGATGGAATAAATGACGGGATGGAGCCCTGCCTCCGTGAGCAGCGCCGCGATTTGTTCCGCATACAGCGGCTTGACATGGCTGTCGGTCACGAGCAGCGCTTTTTCGGAATATCCTTTGCTGCGCACGAAATCGATGATCGCCTTGCCGAGCTTGCGACCGATGACGATGTCATAGCTATCCGCCCCAAGCTCGACGCGCACGATGCGCTGTCCGTCCTCATTCATGTAAGAGTCCCCTCCCCCGCAGGAATTTTACGATGTCGTCGACAACGAGGAGCGGCGACCAATCGCTCGTGTCGACCGTATAATCGGCGCCTTTGTAAAGCGCGGCGCGTTCTTTCATCAACGCTTCGATGGCGGCACGCCGGTCACCCGCGTCCCGGCCGTCGAGCACGGGGCGCTCGCCGCGCGTCGCCGTGCGCGAGAGGATCGTGTCGACATCGGCCGTGAGGCAGACAACGACGCCATGCGCGCGCAAGGCATCCATATTCGCGGCGTTCTTTACGACGCCGCCGCCCGTCGCGATGACTGTGTTGCGGCGCTCGGCCGCTTTCAAGACGGCCTCCCGCTCCCGCGCGCGGAATCCATTCTCGCCAAATTGCTCGAAAATCTGCGGGATCGTCATGCCCGCAGCAGTCTCGATGGCTTCATCGAGGTCGAGGAACGAAAAGCCGAGGCGGCTGGCGAGCGTCTTGCCCGTGCTCGTCTTGCCCGTGCCCATGAAACCGATCAGGACGATGTTCTTCATGGTTCACCACGCCTTTTCTACGCGTTCTGTGTACGCTTGGACTGCTGCCAGCACATCGACCATCGCATCGCCGCCAAACTTCTCGATGACGGCCTCAGCCAGTACGAACGCGACCATCGCCTCGCCGACGACGGACGCCGCCGAGACAGCGCAGGCGTCGCTGCGTTCCTTGCAAGCGAGCACCGGCGCTTTCTTTGCGACATCGACGGAATGAAGCGGCTGCATGAGCGTCGGGATCGGCTTCATGACCGCACGCACGACGACGGGTTCGCCATTCGTCATGCCGCCTTCGAGGCCGCCCGCGTTGTTTGTCTTGCGATAGACATGCATGCCGTCGATGTACATCTCATCATGCATCTGGCTGCCAGGCGCCTCCGCATACTGGAAGCCGGCGCCGATCTCGACGCCCTTGATGGCCTGGATGGACATCATCGCGCCTGCGAGCCGCGCGTCGAGGCGGCGGTCCCACTGGATATGCGAACCGAGGCCGAGCGGCACGCCACGCGCGATCACTTCGAACGTGCCGCCAAGCGTATCGCCCGCGGCCATCGCCTCACGGATGCGCGCTTTCATGCGGTCCTCTGCGTCTTTGTCATAGCAATTGAGCCCGTCGGGGTCGAGCGGCGCGTCCGTGCCGAGGATGTTGTCCCTGTCAATCTTTGACGGATCGATCGCCACACCGCCGATCTTCGTGACCTGCGAGACGACCTCGATGCCGAGCGCGCGCAAGAATCCCTTGCAGACGCCGCCGACCGCGACGCGCATCGTCGTCTCACGGGCGCTCGAGCGTTCGAGGATGTCACGGATATCCTTGCGCGCATATTTTTTGTAGCCTGTGAGATCGGCATGTCCCGGCCGCGCAGCGGTCACAGCCTCGCCGGCGGGCGCTCCGAACGCCGCCATGCGATCCGTCCAATGCTCGAAATCGCGATTCACGACGCGGAGCGTCACGGGACCGCCGAGCGTCTCGCCGAAGCGCACGCCGGAGAGGATATCGACATGATCCTTCTCGATCTTCATGCGGCCGCCGCGCCCATAGCCCTGCTGCCGCCGCGCCAGATCGCGATCGATGCGCGCAAGGTCGAGCGAGAGTCCGGCTGGCAATCCTTCGAGAATCGCCGTGAGACACGGGCCGTGCGATTCGCCCGCCGTCAGAAAACGTAAGCTGCTCATCGTTGCCACCTCATTGTTTGCAATATGGTTTCCATTTTAAAATAGTTGTGCGTGAAAATCAAGAGCAGCTATTTCTCTTGCGAGATGTCTTTCCCCGCGGCAAAGACCGAAAGCACGAGCGTCGCCGTGAGCGGTTCCCCTGGGTTTCCCGCTTTGAGCGAAAGCTCGCGCACGTTCACGAAGCGGCCGCCGGCTTTCTGTGCATCGAGTCCCTGGAGAAATTCCATCAACTGAAAATAATCGCCGGAGACCTTGACCGTCACGGAGCATTCCTGCAACCCATCGGCACGGCCGAGCGTTTCTCCTGGCTTCACGCCGAGAAGCATAAGATGATGTGCAAAAGCCAAACGTTCGATACTGCCGAGAAATGTACTCTGCTCCATCGTTTCTGGCAGCGCCTCCTCTAGGAACGCGTGCCGCTTTTTCTGTTCCGCTTGCCGGGCGGCGGCGCTGCTGTTTTTGTAATTCTGCACGTCGATGAGCATGGCGTGCGCCTTCTGGCTTTCCGCTTGCCAGCCAGCTGTCGCCACGCGCATGGGGGTATGAAAAAAGAACCACCAGACAGCGGACGCTGCGAGCATCAGCGCAAGCACCAGCCCTGCTTTCGTGCGTTCCTTCATCCGCATTCCTCAATTCTTCATTGGTCTTCATGGGCAGGAAGCTCCACTTCCATGGAAAAATGAACAGCTTCACCTTCATCGTCCGCCGAACGTGAAGCGTCAAGAAGCGTTGGACCGCTCGGGAAAAATGCGCGGTCACGTTCGAATCCCTGCAAATAATCGGACAGCGCATCAAACGTGACCGCCTGCCCTGCAAGCTCCATGGCTTTCCCCTGCTTCATCACAATCGCATCGAGGCGGACGCCATCCACGTTCCGCCGGCCGAGGTGGATGAGCACGGCAGAGACAGGGGCACGTTCTTCCGTCAATTGCCGCAGTGCGTTCTCTCGTTTCTCCGTCCATTGCTCTTCCGCACGCTCGTCCTTCATTCGCTCTGCATCATTTCCGAGCAAGGCGAGTTGTGCTTGCAAAGTCTGTGCTTCCTGTCGTGCGCCATACCAAGAAACACCATCCCACGCGGAAAGCCCCGCAAGAACCGTGAGCCAAAGAGCAGCTATCACAAGCGCCACGCGACCGTATGCGATCTCCGAAAGCGCAAACGAGCGCAAGGGAAAGATGCGCCCGCATTCATCAATCGCTTGCGCCATCAGCGCCGGACCATATATTGCCAGACTGTACGTTTCATTCCAGTCATGAAACGCGCCATCGCTTCCCAAAAGGGCTTCACCAATGCGCAAGTGTTTACTGCCCCACGACAGGCGGTCGCCCGCGCAAAGCAAACAAAATCCTGCGGGAGGCGCAGCGATTCCCCAGAGCTCGACGCCAGCCTCGGCAAACGTTTTTTGCAAGGCTTCCGCATCGGAGGTGTCGAGTACGGAAATCGTCTGACGCCCATCCGCCTGCGCGAGAACGGAAAAAAATGCATCTGGTTCGCGATGCAACTGGCGCGCAGCTTCATAATGCGCCATCTGTTGCGCTTCTTCCGCCGGCACACTGGACGGCAAGTCCGCATCGAAGCTTTCGATGTTCCCCTCATCTAGCGCGAACACAACTGGGACGCCGTTCCAGCCCGCGCGTGACAACAAGACGGCCGTTTTTTCCGCAATGGCTTGCTGCCAAGCATCCTCTTCTGCTTGCAACATCACGCATGCGAGCATTGCGACTTCAAATGCCGGTTCTTTTGTCTGTTCTTTGCGTTCCAATCCTGCCACATAGAGCATGCCTTCGTGATAAGCAACGCCTGCCATGCGATCGACATGGTTCTGCAACCGCCCGCGCACGTCATCAAGGAGTCCATCCAAGCCAAACATAATGGTCGCCCTCCTCTGATTTTTGCAAGCGTGCCCGTACGCGCTGATATTCTTTCGTCGAAAACCGCCGTCCTGTCGGCTCCATCGAGGCTGTGGCCGAGACAATCAATTCGCCTTGCTCCCAGTATGCGATGACGCGGCACGAGATGTCATCACCAGACGTCTCTTCAGATAATGTCACATGTTCTGTCCATTGACGATCATCCATGTGTGCCCGTTCACCGCCACGTTCAAATGTAACGGCCTCGCGCTCCACCGCACTTTTCGCCGCGAGCCGCAGCCGCACTTCGTCTTCATAGCGCTGCGAAGCCGTCGCATCATTCCGCACGGCATAGAAAAGTCCTGCGCTGCCAAGCATCATGACGCCGAGCAGGACGATGCCGAGGAGCGAGCTCACGCCCTGCTCTCCGAGATGCTTCATCGCGCTGCCTCCAAGGCGAACTCCGCCGTCTGCCGGTAGACGTGTCCTGTGCGCTGGGATCGCCCGGAGAGGACAATGTGCAGACAGCCTTTCCGCAATTCTTCGGCGCGGAATTCCTCAATCGTCACATCGCCAAGCTCGCTTTCGCCCGTGAGCGGCTGGAGCACGGTTTCTCGCGAACGACAGAGTTTCGTGCGTGCGCCGTCACTGCGCGTGCCATACGTGACGCCGCGCCCGCCGCCGGCATCCACGCGCGCTTTCTGGAATGCCAGCCGGTGGCTGCCGCTGCTGTCATGCACGGAGAACGCCATGGATTCTTCCGCATCTGCTGTGATCATGCGAAGCGCATCGTCGATTTCCTGGTGAAGTTCCATGTCCGCACGCTCCGTCATTGTCATCTTCATGAACGAGAGGAACACGAACCCCATCGCGACCAGTGCTGCCGTCACGAGCGAGAGGCCGAGGCCGGCCGCGTAAAAACCGCGTTCGTCATGAAGCATCATGCTGCGCCACCCACCTCTCAAAATGAACTTCTTTCGAGGCTCCGCCCTCCTGCCACACGATCCGCACGGTGAGCGCATACCCGCGCGCTCCGTCTTTTTGCGCTGTCCCCGTGATCTCATACGTTGTCTGACGATCGCGAAGATCGTCTGCGGGCCCCAGCCAGCCATAAGAACCATCCGCGAGGCTGCCGTCCCGTGCGCGGAGCGCGAGCTCTGTGAGTTCCTGCTCGGCGAGGAAGATCGCCGTTGTCCGGCCGCCTTCCATGCGCACGATGGACGCTGCGTGACGCGGCAACGCCAAGAACGCCGTCATCGCGACGAGCAGCAGGCCGAGGATTGATGCCTCCCAAAATAGGAATCCGTTCTCATGGCGTTTTTTGCTCATCGATGCCCTCCACGCGGATGCGCCCGACGCTGTCGAGGATGATCTTTTTCCCGTCTGCCCGTTCGCCGTCGTAATAAATGTAAATCGTCGTCGGATTCGTCGTGCCGCCATTGCGGCCAAAGCGGATACGCCCCGGAATATTTGCGCGGATCGTCAACATCGAAGGGAACGCATGACGCAGCAGCCGGCTCGATGTCGGCAGATGCTGCTCGTGCGTTTTCCGCCAGATCATATACGCATGTTCTGCCTCCCGGATCTCAAGTTCCGGCACGGCATCATTCCATTCATGATCCACCGTCTCTTCCACAGGATAGACGGAAGATGTGCGCGTCATCTGCTGCAGGAGGCGCAAATCACTCAGAAGGCAATCTGTTTCCTGCTGGACGATGGCCGCATGCTGCCACCGGAGCGCTCGCGGCAACACGAGGGCCGTGCCCATGCCGATGGCGAGCACAAAGATCAACACGACCGTCAGTGCGAATCCATCTTGACCATGTGTTGCCTTCACCAAAACCACGCCTCATACAGTTGCGTTAGCGTCTCTCCAAAGAATACGCCAACGATGCCGCCCATTGCGAGGAACGGGCCGAAGGGCAGCTTCGTCCGTTTCCCGCGGCTCACGAAAAACTGTCCGATTCCCCAGAGACTTCCCAGCAAGAACGCGACAAAAAGCGCGGGAAAAATGCCATCGAGCCCCGTCCAGATGCCGAGCGCGGCCGCGAGTTTCACATCGCCGCCGCCCAGGCCGCCCCGGCTCAAAAGACGCACGAGAAAGAGCAGCCCGCCGCCGATCAGCGCCCCCATCCAGGCGGAAAGCGGCGGGGACAGCCGGCCAGCCAGCACCATGACGACGCCGCTGAGCGCGAGCGGGAACACGAAACGATCATAGAGCATCCCGTCGCGCACGTCATCGAGGGAAAGCCGCAAGAGCAGTCCAAAAAAGGCCAGGAATCCTATGACATCGAGAATCTTCATCGGCATGAATGTCATTGCTTCGCCCCTGGCAACAAATCATCCGACGTGTAGCTGCCGAGCGTCGCGCGGATGCCATCCGTTCCCTTGTCGGACAGCGTATAGGAAGCTTCCGTCACGTTTTCTTCGCTGCTTCCGACGACGATCGTGCTGCCCTGCGGCGGCTTGACCTTGTCTATGCTGCGCACATAATCGGAAAGATCCGTGATTGCTTTTGGCGGCGTGCCCTTTTCCGTCTCGTACATCACGACGGCGGCATCGAGCGTCTGGAGGTCGGCGATCACGCGCTGCGTCCGGCTGACCGCCATGACATGCGCTGCTTTCGGCACAGCCGCCGCAGCAATCAAACCGATGATCGTGACCGCCAAAAGGACTTCGATCAAAGAAAATCCGTGTTCATCGCGCAGATTCATTTTCATACCGTATCTCCCCTTCCATGGAATCCAGCCTCAGAAAAACAGCGTCATCATATCGAGCCACGGCAGGGCGACCGCTGCGACAATCGTGCCGACAATGGCAAAAATGATGAGATACGCCGCCGGTTCCGCCATCGCTTGCAGACGCGACGCATGATGATCCGCCATCATTGCCGCGTAAGAGGCGCCTTCTTGAAACAATCCCGATAGCTTGCCGACCGTCTCGCCCGTCCGCAGGAGTTCATACAAAATGAACGGCATAGAGCGTTCGCTCGCGAATATTTCCGTCAGCGAGAATCCCTGTCGGACGCTGTTCGCTGCCGCTTGCAGCCGCGCTTCGATATACTGGTTTCCCGCGATGCGGCTCGCCTGCTCGCACGCTTCATCGAGCGGAATCGCGCAAGAGAGCAGGACGCTGAGCGCACGGAATGTCCTCATCCAGACGATCTCCCGCTGAAGCTGCCCGAAGACAGGAACGAAGAGCCGCAAGCGGTCGAGCGTTCGTCGGATGCGCGGACGCCGGGAAAGCCGAAAGATTCCAACGCATAAAACGAGCAACAAGGCCAACAACGCCATTCCATGTTCTTGTACAAACGTACTCCCATCAAGCAACAGCCGTGTCGGCAGCGGCAGCGCGGCATTCATGCTGAGGAACAGCGAGGCAAACGCCGGCAGTACGACAATGGTCAAAAAACACGCGATGGCGGTGGTTTCTGCAAAAAGAATGGCAGGATACGCGAGCACGGTCTTCATTTTTTCACGGGCGCGGACGTCCTGTTCCATCCAATCGGCCAGCTGCTGCATCATTTCCGGCAAGCGGCCGGAAGATTCTCCGACTGCGACGACTTCCACGGCAAGCGGCGGAAAGATGTCCTCATAGGAACGAAGCACCTCGGAAAACGGCTGTCCATGCTCGATGCCTTGCCGCAAGCCTGAGAGGAACTCCTTCTCGCGTCCCTGCCCATCGCCGATGAGTGCCGTCAAACTTTCATGAAGCTGCATGCCGGATTGGAGCAGCACGGCGAGCTGACGAAAGAGGAGGCCGGTCGGTATAGTGCGGCGATGCGAACCCATAGAAGGAAGCGACAGCGACCATATACGCGGCCGCGTGAGCTCGATGACGAACTGTCCTTGCTCCCGGATTTCGTCCAGCGCTTCTTGTTCCGTCGCCGCCGTCCACGTCCCTTCGACGAGCTCGCCGTCCAGCGTGCGCGCACGGTAGGAAAACGTCACCATATCAGCGCGCCTCCAAGAGCGGCAATGCATCCCGCGAGAGAGCGCCAAGGGATGCGAGCCGACGACCTTCTTGCGCGAATGTCGTCATGCCCTCCCTGGCGCCTGCAAGCATCGCCGAAACAAGCTGCGCATCGTCTCCATCATGAATCATGCGGCAGACGGCCGGCGTGCGCAGCAGCACTTCGAAGACCGCGCGCCGGCCAGTTTTCGTCGGCACAAGGCGCTGGGCAAGGACGGCTTCGAGCGACGAAGCAAGCGCTGCACGGATGCCCGAGCGCTCTTCCGCGGGAAAAAAATCGCTGAGCCGCTGTGGCGCCTCGGCAGCTGTGCGGGCATGGAGCGTCGAAAGCACGAGCGTCCCTGCTTCGGCCGCCGCCAGCGCCGCGCGGATGGTCGCGCAGTCGCGTAATTCCGAAATGAGCAATACGTCCGGGTCTTCGCGCAAGGCATCGCGGATCGCCGCTGCAAACGACGAAAAATCCCGTCCAAGCTCGCGCTGGTGGAACAAACAGCCTTCCGCATGATACCGGAATTCGATCGGGTCTTCCAGCGTGATGCAGTGCAAGCCTTGTCCGCTCGCCGTCCGATGATTTGCCAAAGCCATGAGGAGCGCGGCGAGCGTCGTCGACTTGCCCGCGCCCGTCCGCCCGACTGCCAAGAGGATCCCTTGTCTCGCTTGCGTCAGCATCTCCATTGAGGACGTCGCACCAATCTCTGATAGCGACGGAATCCGTTCGGGCAGCAAGCGCAAGGCCACAGCCATCGCGCCTTCGGTCAAAAAAGCATTTCCACGAAACCTTCGGTCGTGAAATGTCAGCGAAAAATCAATGCCATCAACAGCCCCGCTGCAACGCTCCGAAGCATGCGGCAACGCTTGAGAAAGCCACGCGTCCAAAACCCCTTTCGATATCCATTCTTGACGTTCGAGCATGCCCTCCGTGCGGAGGAATGCAGGTGCATCTGCTGTGAGATGCAAATCCGACGCTTCGCGCCGGATCATTTCCTCGAGAAGCGATTCAATCTCCATGCAGCACCCGCCCCATTTCCGCGCAGGTCGTGAATCCTGCAAGGACCTTCTTCCGCGCATCTTCGTCGAACGTTTCACAACCAGCTTGCTTTGCAAGACGACGCAATTCTGCAAGACGCACGCCGCTCGCGATTGCTTCGCGCATCTCATCCGTGAGCACGAGCACTTCTGACAGTACCATGCGGCCTTGATAGCCTGTGCCATGGCAAGCTGCGCAGCCGTGTCCTCTCTGGAGTTTTGTCCCGGCAGGGACGCCCAAACGTTCTGCTTCACGTTCGTCGGCTGCATACGTTTCCGCGCATGACGGGCAAATGCGGCGCACGAGCCGCTGTGCCACGATGCCGGAGAGCGTCGCTGCCAAGAGATACGACGGAAGCCCCATGTCGAGCAGACGCAAGATCGTCGAACACGCATCCCCCGCATGGAGCGTCGTGAACACCCGATGGCCGGTCAGCGCTGCTTGCAGCGAAAGTGCTGCCGTGGTCTCATCACGCGTCTCACCAACGACGAGGATTTCGGCATCCAGGCGCAAGATATGGCGCAATACGGCTTCAAATGTCACGCCGATTTCCTTCTGCACTTGGACCTGCTGGACGCCTGGCAATACATATTCCACGGGGTCGTCCACCGTGATGATATTTGTCTCCGGCACGGAAAGCTCTGCCAGCGCTGCGTAAAGCGTCGTCGTTTTGCCGGCCCCCATGGGGCCCGAAAAAATCGTGATTCCAGACGGACGATGGAACAAGGAGCGCAAACGCGTTTGCTGGTCTTCGAAAAATCCAAGCTCCTCCACACGTCGCGCCCGTTCGCCGTGCAGCAAGAGACGCAGGACCATCATCTCTCCCTCGATCGTCGGCATCGTCGCGACGCGCACATCCACCTGCCGCGCGTTCCAGTCAAAATGGAAACTGCCATCTTGCGGCTCACGCGTCTTGCTGGCATCCATTTTCGCACGCACTTTCACGCACGGCAAAAAAACAGCAGCGACCTTCCGCGGCAAAGGTTGCTGCCATTCTTGAAGAAGCCCGTCCACACGGACACGGATGCGCACGTCGCCCCCAGCCATGGGCTCGACATGGATATCGCTTGCATGCAAGGAGACGGCTTGCGTGAGGACATACGAAACGAGCTGCGCGACGGGAGCGTTGTCATTGCCTGCCGTGTCGTTGCCTCCGCGCATCTTGCTGCGCTTCGCACCCACATCGAGAAGCGTCGCCTGCACGAGTGCCTGATACGTTTCCTCGCGATCCATCGCCATGCCACGCCCCCCTCTCGATCCTCGAAGTCAGAATTGTTTCCTGTTTTAGATAGGGCTATTTTAACGCAACGAGGCCAGATTTTCAAGGAAAACAACAGACGATACCTGTGTGATATGAGGGAGGAAAAATGGAAATCCTGTCGAATTTAAAGAAGATAGTAGAATTGCCATTCAAACTGACACGTTTCTGAGCCTGTGGAGGTGTCTTATGCCAAAAGTCACGCGTGACGATATCCCGAACTGGTTTCAGAAAAAAACCGGCTTCGACGTCGACATCCAGGAACTCAAGAAAGCGGCCGAGCTCGACCGCATCGCCTGCTCGGACGAGCCGATGAAGGTCATCCGCGACCTCTGGGGCATCGGCCCGCGCGAACTCGAGCGCATCCTCGGCGCCCCAACGCGCACGGTTGAGCAATGGTATTACGCAAAGCCATCGCGCCCGGCGTCGTGGGTCGTGCGCCTCGTCGTCGAAAAATGTGCGGAGTATCATGAAAAGCATCCGTTAAATCATGCGAAAACGAAACATTGAGCACTCTTTTTAACGCGCATTTCATTGACATTCGTCCTACGATTCTCTATACTTGATAAAAACAATTACATACGATGCAGAGATATTTTTTCATTTTTCTGCAAGAAGCAAGACAGGGCAATGGCGCCGTGAGATCCGCGCCGTTCCCTGTCTTTTTTGCTGTTTTCATTTCACATTCCAAAGGGTGGTCACCATGGGATTAGCAGATTTGCAAAAGCATGTGCACGTCATCAACGAGCAGATGGCGCGCTATGGCGTGAAGTTCGGCATCTACAAGAACGGCTCGTACAATGAACGGCTGTTCCCGTTCGATCCGATCCCGCGCATCATCGAGATGGACGAGTTTTCGACGCTCGAGCAGGGCCTCAGGCAACGTGTCGATGCGCTGAACAAATTCCTCGCCGACATTTATGCGGACAAGAACATCATCCGCGACGGCGTCGTGCCGGAGGAATTCGTCTACCGCTCGCCCGGCTATCTCGCGCAGTGCGAGGGCATCGCGCCGCCGAAAGGCATCTACAGCCATATCTCCGGCATCGACCTCGTCAAGGGGAAAAACGGCACGTGGTACGTCCTCGAGGACAACCTCCGCATCCCCTCGGGCGCGTCGTATCCGCTCATCGCGCGCCAGCTCTGCCGCCAGTGCTGTCCGCAGACGTTCCGCGAGCGCTCGATCCGCGACAACCGCAGCTATGGCATCGCGCTGAAAGCCGTCATGGATCACGTGAACTGCGGCGGCATCAACGTCATCCTGACGCCGGGCCGCTACAATTCCGCGTACTTCGAGCACTCGTACCTCGCGGAGCAGTCCGAGGCCGTGCTCGCCGAGAGCATGGACCTCTACGTCGAGAACAACTGCGTCTTCTATCGCAGCAATCACGGGCCGGTCAAGGTCGGCGCCATCTACCGTCGCCTCAGCGACGACTTCATGGACCCGCTGTGTTTCCGCCCCGACTCCGTCATCGGCGTGCCGAACCTCATGGCCGCGTACCGCGCGGGCAACGTCGCGATCCTCAACACGCCGGGCAACGGCGTCGCCGATGACAAGGGCATCTATTACTTCGTGCCGAAGATGGTGAAATATTACCTTGGCGAAGAGCCGATCCTCCAGAACGCGCCGACGTATCTTCCTTTTTTCCAAGAGGACATGGACTACACGCTCGCGCATCTCGACGAGCTCGTCATCAAGGACGTCGCCGAGGCCGGAGGCTATGGCGTTGTCTTCGGCAATTCCCTTTCGCCGGAGAAAAAGCAGGCGCTGAAGGACAAGATCAAAGAAGAGCCGCGCCGCTTCATCTCGCAGCAGGTCATCGACTTCGAAGATCTGCCGATCATGGACGGCAACGAGGTCGTCGGACGCAAGGCGGACCTCAGGGCCTTCGTGCTCACAGGCGATGCGACGTACGTCTGGCCGTGCGGCCTGACGCGCTTCTCGCGCAACCCGTCGAGCTTCATCGTCAACTCGTCACAAGGAGGAGGCTTCAAGGACACATGGGTTCTCTCACATTAAGCAAAATCGACCGTCTCTACTGGATGGGACGTTACGCCGAGCGCGTGAACACGTCGCTGCGGTTCCTCATGAAATATTACGACCAACTCATCGACGGCCATCCGATGGATCACCGCGAAATCTGCGAGCGCCTGACCGTGCCGGACATCTACACGGGCAATGATGATTTCGTCGACCGCTTCGTCTTTGATGAAAACAATCCGGACTCCATCTACACGGCGGCCGACCGCATGCTCGGCAACGGCATGATGCTGCGCGAGACGATCTCGTCGGGCACGCTCTCGTATCTCCAGATGGCGTTCAACGACCTCGTCGCCGCGAAGAAGAGCGACTGCCCGATGATCGAGGCGCAGGCCATGATCGACTCCATCATGGCATTCCGCGGCAGCTTCGATGACAGCGTCGAGGACGAAGGCGTGCGCAACATCGTGAAGTGCGGCTGGACGGCCGAGCGCCTCGTGCTGTACCTGCGGCTCGGCATCGCCGACCGCATGTGTCTGAAGGAAATGGGCAAACTCATTGACCGCGTCCGGCGCACGCCCGTGCGCACGCGCTCGTTCGCTTTCGCTGAGCTTCTGAAAGCGGCGGCCGTCGGCGACGGCGGAAAACTCCCCGACGAGCGGGGCGACCTCATCCATGCCGCTGAAGAGCTCGTCGAAATTTGAAACGGCTGGCGTTTTATTTCGAGACGCGCAACACGTATTCCTCCCCCGTGAACGAGCATGACTTCCTGTTGCGCTGCATTCCGCAAGAGCGGCCGGAGCAGCGCATCGTTGATATGAAGCTCGATGTGAAACCTCTCGTCACGGGCGGGAATTTCGGTCTCGACAGCTTCGGCAACCGCACGTACAGCGGACGGCTGCCGGGCGGCCACACGCGCTTCTCCTACTGCGTGAGCGGCACCGCCGTGCGCGATGAAGCCGCGCGGCAGCCTTGCCCGCGCCCGCTGCGCATCTACTCGTACCCTTCTGAGCTCACGCGCCCGTCCGAGACGCTGCGCACGCTCCTCGAAAGTATCCCCGCAGCCGACAACGACCGCGCGCAGGCCGAGCTCTTCCAAGTCGCCGTCTACAACTACATGACGTATGAAACGGGCGTCACGAACGTGCAGACGACGGCCGCCGAGGCGGCGCTCTGCCGCAAAGGCGTCTGCCAGGACTTCACGCACATCTTCCTCGCGCTCTGCCGCATGAAACGCATCCCCGCGCGCTACGTCAGCGGCCTGCCCGTCGGCGAAGGCGCGAGCCACGCCTGGGCCGAAATCTGGTACCAGGGGCGCTGGTACGGCATCGACGCGACGCGCAACTGCCCCGCCGGCGAAACGTACCTCAAATTCTGCTCGGGCCGCGACTTCATCGACTGCCCGATCGAGCAAGGCGTCTTCTGGGGCTCGGGCACGCAGGCGCAGGAAGTCTATACGCGCATGGATGATATCACGGATGCGAAGTAGTATTCTGTTTCCACATGGAGCAAGTTACAACTCCGATTTTTTATGTATCTGTTGCCGAGAGTAACGAGTACAGCAGCCTCTCCCTTTGGGAGAGGGGGACCGCGAAGCGGTGGAGAGGGTACTAGGGTGCGATAGCCAAGCAAAAAATAAGAAGTCTTCAAAGCATCGAGTTGTTGTGAAAACATGATGCTTCGAAGACTTCTTTGTGTCTGTGATAAATCGCACCCTTGTACCCTCTCAGTCGCGCTACGCGCGCCAGCTCTACCTAAAGGATAAAGCGACCTCTAAGCGCTAAAGCGCTAAGAGTCTGCTTTTCCCAATGGATGCAAGCAGATTCAGTGATGCCCTCCGGCACGACCGCATGCGTCACGCGCTCGGCAACGCCCGTGAATACGCGGTCGTCGATGCAGAGCTCTCCGCCGAGGCCGCTGCCGAGGTCGATCTCCGGGCGGTTCGTGCCGTGGAAATCCGTGCCTGCTGTCGGCAGCAGGTTGTATTTCTCAATCATATGCGCGGCGAAGGCGCGATCGTCTGCCGTGTAATTCGGATACCAGCATTCCATGCCGTCGAGGCCGAGCGCGTGGAGCTCGCCGATGAGCTCGTCCTGACGCTCGCGCGTCTCGCCCTTCAGGCCGATGCGCTTGTGGAAATGCGCGAGCGATGTGATGCCGCCTGCCGCGTGGATAGCCGGCAGCGCTTCCTCCGGCGCGACGATGGCGTCGAGGCCGAGGAGGTGAACCGCCGGGTCGAGGTAATTGTCCCAAAGCGGCTGCGCATGATCGTAGAGATGCAGCGCGACGAGACAGCGCATGATCGCATAGCGGTCCGGTACGCCATAGGCATGCGCACGCACATCGTCCATCGTGATGTCGATCCCTTTCGCGCGGACGTAATCAACGATTTCCGGGATTTTCGCCTCTTTCGCGCTTCGCACCTTGCGATACAGTTTCTGGAACGCCGGATGCTCCGCGTCAAAGCCGAGGCAGACGATGTGGATCTTGTGCCCGCGGAACTGCGCGGAAAGCTCCATGCCAGGAATGAAGCCGAGGCCACGTTCCCGTGCGGCCCGCTCCGCTTCTTTGTCCCCGGAAATATTGTCGTGATCCGTCAGCGCAAAGGCCGTGAGGCCGCGCTCCTGCGCGTACGCTGCGATCTCGCGCGGCGTCATGCTGCCGTCCGAGACGAGCGAGTGAACATGAAGATCCGTAAAGCCTTTCATCAGGCGTTTTCTCCTTTCGCTTCCTTGATGGTGCCGCGCAGCTCGCGCTCCGCAGCGAAAAATTGCGCCACGGCTTCCGCTGCCGGACGGTTCATGCCCGGCGCCGCCGCGAGCTCGTCGACGCTTGCGGCCTTGATCTTTGCCAGCGTGCCGAACGTGCTCCAGAGCGCCTTGCGGCGCGTCGGGCCGATGCCGACGATATGGTCGAGCACGGACACGAGATTGCGCTTGCCACGCAGATTCCGATGGTAGGTGATGGCGAAGCGGTGCGCCTCGTCGCGGATGCGCTCGATGAGATAGAGCGCCTGGCTGTGGCGCGGCAAGACAACGGGATCGCTCTCGCCCTCGCGGAAGACGAGCTCGAACTGCTTCGCGAGCCCGACGACCGGCACGTCCTTGTGCCCTGCGCCGCGGATGATCGCGAGCGCTGACGACAACTGGCCCTTGCCGCCATCGATGACGATGAGATCGGGAAGCTCGTCCTCCGGCAGGTCGCCGTAGCGGCGCTGCGTAACCTCGCGCATGGAAAGGAAGTCATCGGGCTTGCCTTCCGTACTCTGGATTTTGAAACGGCGATAATCCGATTTTTTTGGCAACCCGCCCTCGAAGACGACCATGGACGCGACGGTCTCCGAGCCTTGGATATGCGAAATATCGAAGCATTCCATGCGGTTCGGCAGCTTCTTGAGCCCGAGATATTTCCCGAGTTCCTCGACGGCGCCGAGCGTCTGCGCATTCGCCTGCTGGATTTTCGCCGCCTCGTCCGCGAGAAATTTTTCCGCATTGCTCGCGGCCATGGCGACGATGTCATGCTTCGTGCCGCGCTGCGGGACGAGGATCTGCACGGCCGCGTTCTTTTTCTCCGCCAGCCACGTTTCGAGGAGTTCCCGTTCTGCGATCTCCATCGGCAAGAGGATTTCGCGCGGGATGAACGTCGCGCGGTGATAATATTGCTGGAGGAACGCCGCGAGGAGCGCCTCGTCGGACTCGTCCTCGCTGCCCTGCAAGAGAAAATGTTCGCGCCCGATCATCTTGCCCGAGCGGATGAAGAACACCTGCACGCAGGCGCCGACGGCCGCACGCGCCATGCCGATGGCATCCTGGTCGCCCGCGCCCGTCACGATGTTCTGCTTCTCCGCGACCTTTTTCACAGCGGCGAGCTGGTCCCGCAGGCGCGCGGCAAGCTCGAATTGATAATCTGCCGCCGCCGCTTTCATGCGCGCCTCGAGCTCGCGCTCGACCGCCTCCGTGCGCCCTTCGAGGAACAACAGCACGGAGCGGATCATCTCGTCGTATTCCTCTTTTTCCACCTTGCCGACGCACGGCGCGAGGCAGCGGTGGATGTGGTATTCGAGGCACGGCCGGTCCTGGAGCGTCTTGCAATTGCGCAGTGGAAACAGCCGCCGCAACAATTTCAAGCTCTCGTGCACGGCCGTGACATTCGTATATGGGCCGAAGTAGCGCGCGCCGTCCTTCGCGATGCGATGCGTGAGATAGACGCGGGGGAACGCTTCCTGCAGCGTGACTTTTACATAGGGATACGACTTGTCATCCTTCAAGCTGATGTTGTAGCGCGGCCGGTGCTTCTTGATGAGATTGCACTCGAGGATGAGCGCCTCGACCTCGCTCGCCGTCATGATGAATTCGAAGTCCGCGACATTCGCGACCATGGCGCGGACTTTCGGCGTGTGGTTCCGCTGGCTCTGGAAATACTGTCGCACGCGGTTCTTCAGCACGACGGCCTTTCCGACATAGATGATCTTCCCCGCCGCATTCTTCATGATATAGACGCCGGGGTTTTCGGGCAGGAGCTTCAGCTTTTCGCGCACGACGTCGGGGATGGGACGTTCTTCCATCAGGGGATCTCTCCAAGCAAATAAAAAACGGCACGTCCTGCGACATGCCGATGCGAATCGATTTGGTGCGGATGAAGGGGGTCGAACCCATACGCCTTGCGGCACTGGATCCTAAATCCAGCGCGTCTGCCAGTTCCGCCACATCCGCAGGAACGGAGACATCAT
The DNA here is from genome assembly GCA_900314825.1 of uncultured Veillonellaceae bacterium. Lineage (GTDB taxonomy): Bacteria > Bacillota > Negativicutes > Selenomonadales > Selenomonadaceae > Selenomonas_C. The sequence continues at coordinate 36,873 of OMWS01000029.1, forward strand.
ATCAAAAATTTGAGAATGCGTCAATGATTTTCAGAGCCGCGGCAGCAGCCAGCCGAAGACGCTGACGAGGGCCGATCCGACGGAGAAGCCCGGTTCGGCTTTTTCTGCGAGGAGGTCGACGGAGCCGACGGACTTGCCATCGTAGCGCAAGATGATCTTGCCGACGGGCGTGCCTTCGGCGACGGGGGCTTCGAGCACTTTCGGCAGATCGTACGTCACGGTGTAGCGCTTCGGGTCTTCGCCTTTGATGATGGGATAATTCACGTCCGTTGCCGGATGCACGGCGACCGTCGCCTGCTTCGCGCCCTTGACCCAGACGGATTTCCGCAGGCGGTCGCGCTGGATGCCTTTCTTGAGGCGCGTCTGTGCGAATCCATAGTCGAGGAGCTTCCGTGCATCGTCAAAGCGCACCTTTGGGTCGGGCGCTTTCATGACGATGCAGATGAGCTCGAGCCCGTTGCGGCGCGCCGAGGCCGCGAGGCAGCCGCCCGCGTCCTGCGTCCAGCCCGTCTTGATGCCCGTCATGCCGTCGTAATGGCCGAGCAGCTCATTCGAATTTTCGACCATCTTCACCTTGCTTTTCGGCAATTCCCAGCGGATCGGCGCTTTCTCGATGATGACGATGTCACGGAACGCTTTCTTCGTCATCGCGTAGCGCGCGAGCTTTGCCATGTCGCGCGCCGTCGAAGTATGCCCAGGATTTGTGAGGCCGTTCGGATTCGCGAAATGCGTGTCCGTCATGCCGAGCGCCTTTGCTTCCTCATTCATCTTGTCGACGAACTTCGGCACGGAGCCCGCGGCCGTCTCGGCAAGCGCGACGGCTGCACCATTGTCGGAGACAAGCATCATGCCGCGAATGAGCTCGTCCGCCGTGAAGAGATCGCCAGCGGAAAATTCCAGCGGACAGTCTTCTGTCTCATACGCGTTCTGCGAAATCATGACGTTTTGATGACGCCCCAAGAGATCGAGCGCCAAGAGGCATGTCATGATTTTCGTCATGCTCGCGGGCGATCGCTGCGTGTCCGCGTCTTTTTCATAGACAACGCGCCCCGTCGATGCTTCGATGACGATGGCCGACTGCGCCGTGATGACCGGCGCGTCAACGGTTTCTGCTGCACACGCCGCCCGTATGGGAAGCAGCGTCACGCAGATGGTCAACAACAAACAAAAGATTTTTTGCAAGTTCGATTCCCTTCTCAAACGTTCAAACGCCCCCTATTATACAAGAAGCGCCGCACCCTTTTCAAGTGCGGCGCCGCGTTATATAATGACGGTATCTGTTTTCCTTACGAAAGGAGTCCCGTATGTCCCTCCGTCCTTATCGCACATCGATCTTGCTCGGCGTGACGTTCACGCTGCTCTTGTCGACGTTCTGGTTTTTGCCGCAGCTCGCATTCATCATTTTCATCTCGCTCCTCTTGCAGCTTTTGCTCACGCCGCTCGTCGACCGCATGGCCAAAAAAATGCCGCGCGTGCTTGCCTGCGGCTTCGCGCTCATCCTGCTGCTCGTCATCATCTTCACAATCCTCACGATCGTCACGAGCACGCTGATCCCGACGTTCACACGCTTCGTCACGGATTTCCCCGAGCTCTCGGAAAAAATCGAGCAGATGCCGTTCATCCATGACTCGACCGTGCTCGCGGACAGTTTCGACAGCCTGTGGGTCGAGCTCAAGAATGCGAGCGTCGACGCGCTCAAAGGGTCGCTCGACATCGTCGTCTCGCTCTTCGGCAAGATCATCGACTTCGTCATCATCTTGTTCGTGACGTTTTATTTGCTGAAAGACGGCGACACCATCAAAGCATATCTCGCGAGCCGCTTCCCGCGCCGCGATTACACGCGCGTGCTGAATCTTTTCGATAACATCCTGCACGCGCTGCGCATCTACATCGTGAGCCAGCTCATCATCTGCTGCATCACGGCGACGGTCGTCTTCCTCTACTACACCGTGCGCGGCCTGCCGTATGCGTCCGTCTTCGCCGTCGTCTCTGGCCTCTGCGAGTTCATCCCCGTGCTCGGCCCGACGGTCGCGTCGGCTTTCGGCACGATCCTCACGGCGACGGTCTCGCCGATGATCGCGCTGCAGACGGCGTGCTTCTACCTCGTGCTGACGCAGGTGAACCACAACTTCGTCTCGCCGACGCTCATCGGCAAGACGCTGAACCTCCATCCCATCGCCATCATCCTCGGCATCATCCTCGGCGGCGAAGTCCTCGCGGCCCCCGGCATGTTCCTCGCCGTCCCCTTCATCGTCATCTGCAAGCTCGTCATCGAAGACATCTACCGCGACCGCGTCGAGATGAAAGACAAACTCAAGCGCTCGCGGTGGCTGAACCACAAAAGCACGAACGACTGACCCCATCCTTCTGGGGACCGCGAAGCGGTGGTGGGAGTCCCCTGTACATCAAAACAAAAAGAACGGCGTAACTTCCGCGGGTGCAAGAAGTTACGTCGTTCTTTTCATCTCAGCGGAATATTCGACTTCACGACGCGTTCCGCCGCGTCCTTGACGCCGAGCTCGCGCAGGCAGCGCGTGAAGGCGACTTCGATGACGTCGGCGTACTGGCTCGGGCCGATGATGATCTGTTCGAGCGTCTCGCCAATCGGCAGCCCCGTGCCCTGCTCGCCGACGGCGCGCCACGGCAGCTTGTAGATGACCTGCGGGATGCCGTCGACGCTGACGAGATCGTAGGCAAGCTTGTCGACCATGGCATCTTGATAAATAAAACGCCACTCGCGTTCCTCGACAAAGCCGGGATTCTTGATGGAGAAAATCGACGTCAACATCATATTGATGAATGCTTCGAGCATCGTCGCCGGCTCGCCGGCCTTGAGGTCGTCGATGTGATCCTCCACATTGTTCATCATGCGGTCGAAGCCGCGCGTGAATTGCTCGCCCGTCAGGTATTCGACTGGCGCGATGCGGAGCGCCAGCTCCTTCGTCGAAGCGATGACCGTCGCCGGATTCAGGATGAACGCGACGCCCGTCTTGCGCCCATACGCACGCCACATCGAGAGACGCCCCTTCGCATCCGCTTCGAAATCGTGTTCCGAGACACACGCGAGATACGTGTGCGTCGTGAACTTGCGCTCGTTGCGATTGAGGTCTGCAAGGATGCTGCCGATCATGTTCTCACCCCAACCGAGCGCTGTCGCGATGCGCTTCATCTGCGCCTGTCGCCGCGCCGAGCCCTGCACGGCCGTATTGATGAGCTGGATGCCGTAGTCGATCTCACGGTAATCATTCATGCACGCGGCCGAGCGCATCCAGAGCGAACGCCCGCGCAAGATATTGAGCCCCGTCGTCGCGCTCGTGTAGTACGCGAAATGCATCCTGGAAAAATCCGCCCGCTCCAGCCTCCGCGCGTAGATTGGGCGGAAAATCTTCAGGAAATCAAACTCGTTCATACGGATCTCCCTTCTCACAACGACAAAGGAAACCGTTACATTTACTAAAATGGTTTCATTACGCTGCCGACCGTCGCAATCACAGCAGCCTCTACCTCTGGGAGAGGTGCCGAGCGTCAGCGAGGCGGAGAGGGTACAAGGGTGCGATTTGTTCCAAAACAAAGAAGTCTTCGAAGCAGCACGTTTGATCGCAAACAACTCGATGCTTTGAAGACTTCTCATTTTTTGCCTTGCTATCGCACCCTAGTACCCTCTCCTTCGGTTTTCGTTACGCTCGCAACAGAACCCCTGAACTGGTCTAGTAACTGCAACAGTCACTTTGTATTACATTTCATTTACTTGATGACCATGACCGGGATCGGCGATTCCTCGACGACCTTCTGGCTCACGGAGCCGATGAGAGCCCCTTTGAACAAGCCGAGGCCGCGGCTGCCCATGATGATCATGTCGCTGTGCTCCTGCGCCGCGACGCGCAGGATGGCTTTCGGGATGCTGCCCGTCTCGACGTGCTTCGACGCCTTGAGATCATCCGGGAGCTTCTCCCAGATGCGGTCGAAGACGATATGGCTCGGGATATCCTTGTTGATGTTGCTCGCCACGTAGACGAAATCGAGATCCGCCTTGCACTTCTCCGCGAAGAAGATAGCCTCATCCGTCGCCTTGCAGCCATTCACCGAACCATCGACCGGCACAAGAATCTTGTTGATCTTCCCCATAGTAACGACCTCCTCACAAAAATTTCCAAGCTGCCTTGCGTTCGCGCAGCTTCTGCTTTCTTCTATGGGAGTATTCGATACCGACAGGGAAAATTCCTCTTGCTGGGAAAATAAATTTTTGAAAAGTTTGCACAACAGCGACACACGCGTCAATCATCGCAGGGGCACGTGCGCTTGTCGAAATACTTGTGGATGATCTCGACGGCGCAGTAGTCGCCGCACATCGAGCAAGCGCCTTCGTCTTCAGGATTGCGCGCGCCACGCTTCTCTTTGGCGAGGGCGGGGTCGATGGCGAGCTCCATCTGCGCGTTCCAGTCGAGTTCCTTGCGCGCCTCGGCCATCTTGCGGTCCCAGTCGCGCGCGCCCGGCACATTTTTCACAAGATCGGCGGCGTGCGCTGCAATGCGCGCCGTGATGACGCCCGTGTGCACGTCCTCGATCGTCGGCAGCGCGAGATGTTCCGCAGGCGTCACGTAACAGAGGAAATCCGCGCCCGAGGCCGCCGCGAGCGTGCCGCCGATGGCCGACGTGATGTGGTCGTAGCCTGGCGCGATATCCGTGACGAGCGGGCCGAGCACGTAGAACGGCGCGTTGCGGCACAGGCGTTTCTCGAGCTGCATGTTCGCTTTGATCTGGTCGAACGGCACATGACCCGGGCCTTCGACCATGACCTGCACGCCGCGCTTCCAGGCGCGGTCGACGAGGCTGCCGAGCGTGATGAGCTCCATGAGCTGTGCGCGGTCGGTCGCGTCCGCCGTGCAGCCCGGCCGCATGCCATCGCCGAGGCTGATCGTGACGTCGTACTTTTCACAAATATCAAGGATGTCATCGTAGTGCTCGTACAGCAGATTTTCCTGCTCGTTGTGCAGCATCCAGCCCGCGATGAACGAGCCGCCGCGGCTCACGATGTCCATGACGCGGCCTTGCGACCGCATGGCCTCGATGGCCGCGCGCGTCACGCCGCAGTGCAGCGTCATGAAATCCGCGCCGTCCTTCGCTTGTGCCTCGATCGTCTCGAGAATATCATCATCCGTCATCTCGACGACAGCGCCGTGCTCGCGGATGGAGCGCACCGTCGCCTGATAGAGCGGCACCGTGCCGACCATGATGGGCGAATGCTCGATGATGCGGCGGCGCGACTCGTCGATGCCATTGCCCGTCGAGAGATCCATGACGGCATCCGCACCGCTGCGCACGGCCTCATCGAGTTTTTCAAGCTCCGGTGCGATGTCCGGAAACGTGCTCGACGTGCCGATGTTCGCATTGACTTTCGTCTTGAGCCCCTCGCCGACACCGCGCGGCTGGAATTTGCCGTTGCTTTTCGCCAGATGGTTCACATTTGCGCAGATTGCAATCGTGCCCTTCGCCACGCGCTCACGCACCGTCTCGGCCGCGATGTGCTCCTCCTCCGCGACATGACGCATGATCTCCGTGATTTTCCCCTCGCGCGCCAGCTGCATCTGTGTTGCCATGGAAAACGCCTCCTGAAATGAAAAGTTCAACAAAAGAAAAACGCCAGACCGTGGCCGAGCCACGTCTGACGTCTATCATACAGCATCCAAACAAGGCCACTTCCCTACGCAGGTATTACCCCGACAGGTTCCAAGGGTCGGCCGCAAACGGCCTCTCAGCAAACGCTCCCCTAGTGGAATCTCATCCTGTAATTGTCGTTTCCAGTTTAGCAAAATCGCAGAGAAAAAGCAAGAGACGAAGCTTTTTGGCATAGCCTTCCTCTTGCCGCGTCTGACGAGAAATGCTATACTTTATATAGAAATTGATGAAAAACGAGGTGACGCAGGATGTCAAAAGAACGAAAAGGCTTGCAACGCATCCGTCCGATGCTGGACATGTTCATCGAAAAGCTGAAACCCATCTACGGTGATGCCCTCAAAAGCGTCGTGCTCTTTGGCTCGTATGCGCGGGGCGAAGAAAACGAAGCATCCGATGTGGATCTCATGCTGCTGCTCGACATGACGGAAGAAGAAATCAGCAAGACGGATCATGCTTTGGGGAAAGCAAGATTCCAGATGGATTGCATCGATCCGATGCTGGACATCCAGCCTGTCACGATTCCTTTGCGAAGATTTTTGAAATGGAAGTCCGTCCATCCGTTTTATCAAAACATTTTGGAAGATGGAGTGACGCTTTATGAAGCTGCCTGACGATGCAGGTATCGGGACGCGAGAAGACTTTGCGATTGAGAAATTCCAACTGGCGAAACAATTCATCAAAGATGCACACGCGTTATATCTGGCTGAATCAAACAATTCGGCAGTCAATCGTGCTTATTACGCTTCGTTCAAAGTCCTGACGGCTCTGCTGTCCTTGGATGGCAAGAAATTCAAAAGCCATGGACAATCGATCGGATATTTCAATTACGAGTATGTTCATAAGAAAGAGGCTTTTCCAAATGATTACGGTGAAAAGTTAAGTGATTTGATGCTGTTGCGGCATAAAAGTGACTATGAGGAATTTGTTAATCCGACAGATGCAAAGACGCAGGAGGCGATTACGTTCGCCGAAGAATTCTTCATCTCCGTCAAGCACTATTGCGAGGATCGGATGGGTCGCGAAATCGATGTGAAACTCGACATAGAAAACGAACAAGATTGCGGTCGCTGACCGCGCCACGCAAAACGAAGGGGCTGTTGCAGTTCATTTGCAACAGCCCCTTTTGGTTTTCCTTCACATCCGCGTGATATGATACGACAGCCTTGAGAGGCCGATGGAGAGGTCTTCGTTGACGATGTGCATCGTCTCCGGGACTTGCATCTTGATCGGCGCGAAGTTCCAGATGCCGCGCACACCGGCGGCGACGAGGCGGTCGGCGACATCTTGCGCGAAGGCGGCCGGGACGGCGATGATGCCGATGTCGATGTGGCGGTCGCGCACAATGCGCGGGAGTTCGGCGATGTTTTCGACTTTCACGTGGTTCTGCACCGTGCCGATGACTTTCGGGTCCTGGTCAAAGAGCGCGACGAGGTTGAATCCGAGCGTCACGAAGTTCTGGTAGTTCGCAAGCGCCGCGCCGAGGTGGCCGATGCCAACGACAGCGATGTTCCAATGGTGGTCGAGGCCGAGGATCGAGCCGACGTTGCGCTTGAGCTCATTAACGTAGTAGCCGACGCCCTTCTTGCCGAACTGGCCGAACGAGGCGAGGTCTTTCCTTATCTGCTCCGGCGTGATGCCGAGCCGCCGCCCGAGCTCCTCGGACGAGATGACGTCGATACCTTCGTCCTGCGCGAGGCGCAGCGTGCGGAAATAAAGCGGCAGGCGGTCGATCGTCGCCTTCGAGATCACGGGCGCACGCCGCACGTCTCTTTTGGAATCTGCCATCACGCATCCCCCTTTTCTGCTTCATCTGTTGTTTCTGCGGCCTGATTTTCTTTTCCGTTTTTTTCTGCCGACTTTACCGCTTCCTCATGCGCCTGCGGCTCTTGTGCATTCGTTTCTGGCTTGCTGGTTGGCACAACGTGTGTTGCAGCTTCCGTCTTGTTGGTTGCCGCAACATGCTCCCCTGCTTCCAGCTTGCCGGTTGCAGCCACGTGCGCCGCTGCTTCCGACTTATTAACCGGCACAGCGTGCTTCGCCGTTTCTTCGTGTTCCTCTTGCGGGCTGGCAAAGAACGAGAGCGCGGCGGCAAGCGCTGCGAGCATCCACATCAGCATGGACGACGGGATGTTGAACAAAAGGTCGTCCGTGAGGCCGTTCAGCGCGATCGAGACGAAGGCGAGGCCGATGCCGAGCGCGAGGCCGGCGGCGACGCGGCGACTGTCCCACGCGCCGAGCTCCGCGAGCCCCGTCGCGAGCGTCCAGCGCGGCGCAGGCTGCGCGGACCTCAAGCTGTCCTGCACGGTCTTAAGCTCGCGGTCGAGCGCATTGTCGTCAAAGAGGTCGGTCGCCCGCGGTGGACGGGCGGCGGCTTCGGCCGCCTCCATTTCCTCCGGCGAGGCGATGTGCATGCGGAACGCCAGATGCATCGTGCCGAAGAAATACCAGAAGAACGCGAGCGCGCCGACGATGCCGATTTCCGCCATGTAGTTCAGATACATGTTGTGCGCGTGGACGATGATGATCTCCTTGCCCGCCGCGCCCTGCATATAGAAATCGTAGAGCGGATAGACGAGGTAGTACGCGCCCCAGCCGATGCCGAAGAACGGATGGTCTTCGATCATCGCGATCGTGCTCTCCCAGAACGCGAAGCGCATCTCGGACGACGTATCGACTTTCGTGAAGACCGAGGTCAAGCGCTCGAAGAGCGCAGGATCGGCGGCGAAAAGGCCGAGGGCGACAACAACGCAGGCGACGAGCACGCGCCAATCTTTCAGCACGCCATAGCCTGCGACGACGATGGCAATGGCGAGGCAGGCGCCGCGCGCGTATGTCATGGCGAGGCAGGCCGAGAGCGCGATCATGACAAGCGCGAGCACGATGCGCTGCCCGCGCGCTTTCATCTTGACAAAGAGGCCGAGCGCCAGGCAGATCGCGATGTCGAGATAGCCCGCGAAGATGTTCGGATTTTCCCACGTCGAGAAGACGCGCTTCTTGAGCTCGGGGAACGCATTGCCGTCCACCCATTTCATCGCGCTCGTGTCGATGCCGAAGGCGAATTGGTAAAAGCCGTAGAGCACGCAGCAGAGCGCTGAGAGCGCGAGCGCCTTCAGAATCGCTTTCATATCGCTCGCCGTGCGGATATTCTGCCCGATGAAGAAGTACATCAGGAGGTACACGCCGACGAGGTTGTAGTAGTTGTAAAAACTGAATGCGGGATCGGGCGACACGGCGATGGACACGAGGCCGAACGCCGCGAAAATGATGACGGGGATGTCAAACGGCAGGCGGCGGAATGTCATGGCACGGTCGACGCGGAGCTTCCATGCTGTGAAAATGCTGCCAAGCACGAGCGCGGCAGTGCAGACGCCCGGCCAGAGCGCAAGCGTGAAGCCAACGGCAAGCAACGCGTAGCGGATGAGCCCGTCGAGCTGGCGGGCGCGGCGCTTTGCCTGCAGTTCTTTCAGGACGTCGTCGGCATGGTCAGCCGTCCGTGCGTCGAGCTCGCCTTCGATGTCGCGTTCCTCGACTGCAGCGCGTTTACGATGCCTTCTGCCCATGGCGCGCCTCCTTTCCCTGCGTTTTTTCCTTGCCAAGCAGCAGTTGCCGCAGGCCGCCGATGAGGTAGAGCGAGCCCGCTGTCACGAGCAAGCGCGTGCCGCCCGCGAGCTGCAGCGCCCGCGCGAGCGCTTTCTGATTATCCGCGCAGCTTTCGACGCGCGCCGCATAAGTGCGCGCTTTTGCCGCGAGCACGGGGAGCGCCTCGGCGCGGTCGGATTGCGGCGGCGTCACGACGACGAAATCCTCGGGACGCACAAGGATCTTCAGCATCTCGTCGACGGCTTTGTCATGCAGGATGCCGAGGAGCAGCACGCGTGACGAGGCCGGGAAATAGTCGTCGAGCCCGCGCCTGAGCGTCGCCATGCCGGCTGGATTATGCGCGCCGTCGACGACGACGATCTGGTCGCCTGCTGCGCCGACCGCCGGCACTTCGAGCACTTCGAAGCGTCCCGGCCACTCCACGAGGCGCAGCGCCTCGCGCAACGCCCGTCCGTCGATGCGGCTGTCCACATTGTGCAAGAGGTACGCGGCCATGATGACGAGGCCGGCGTTCTCGACCTGGTGCGCGCCGAGAAGGTGCAATTCATACGGGTCGCGGCTGACGCCGACGAGCATGGACGAGAAGAAAAACTGCTGCCCGTGCGGCGAGATGTCGCCGCCTTCGACAGAGAAGTCTTCCCGCTCGACAAAGATGTCGGCATTATGCGCGGCCGCCGCCGCGCGGATGATGTCGAGCGTGCTGCCTTCTGCCGCCGTCACGACGGGAACGCCGTCCTTGATGATGCCGGCCTTGTGGTGGGCGACGCCCGCAAGCGTGCCGCCGCAGAGCTGCGCGTGCTCGAGCGTGACATTCGTGATCATCGAGACCTCGGGCGTGATGACATTCGTCGAGTCGAGGAGCCCGCCGAGGCCGACTTCGATGACGGCGTATTCCACGTGTTTCTGCGCGAAATAGTAGAACGCCGCCGCCGTCAACGCCTCGAACTGCGTCGGGCACTCCGCGCCCTCGGCCATCATCTGCTCGATGAAGACGCGCACGACCGTCATCGCTTCGGCAAACGCCGGCTCGCTTGCGGGCTGGCCGTCGACCTGCATGCGCTCCGTGTACGACACGAGATGCGGCGAGATGTAGAGGCCCGTATGGATGGACGACTGCGAGAGAACCCGCGCCATCATAGCCGAGACCGAGCCCTTGCCATTCGTGCCCGTGACGTGGATCGTGCGGTAGCGGTCTTGCGGATTGCCGAGAAGTTCCAAGAGTCTTTTGATGCGCGCGAGGCCGAGCCGCACGCCGAAGACGCTGAGGCTGTCAAGATAGGCGAGGCTTTCCTGGTAATTCATCTGTCCGCCTCCCTGAAACGAGCATTCATAGCCCGCCTCACAGTTTCTTGAGGTCGGCGAGGCGCGCTTCGAGCGACTTCATCTTTTCCTCGTAGCCTGCGAGCTTCGTGCGCTCGCCCTCGACGACCTGCGCCGGCGCTTTCTTGAGAAAGCCCTCATTCGACAGCTTGCCGTTCAATTTTTTCAATTCCTTCGCGAGCTTGTCGATTTCCTTCGTCAGGCGCGCCGTTTCCTTTTCGACGTCGATGAGTCCTTTGAGCGGCAGATAAATCTCGACGCCCTCGACGACGCCTGTCATGGCGTTCTCCGGCTTCGCTGCGCCAGCTGCGAGCAGCGTGACCGGCTCGGCCGCGGCCAGCGCGACAAGATAGCCCGTGTTCGCCTCGAACGTGGAACGCAATGCTTCGTTCGTGAAGTTCAGGATCACTTCGCTGCGCTTGCCCGGTGCGGCGCCGACTTCGGCGCGCAGGTTGCGCACGGTCTTGATGGTCTCCATGATGGCCGTCATCCGCGCCTCGATGTCTGCATTGATGCAGCCCTCATCGCCCGTCGGCCATTCGGAAATCATGATGCTCCGGACATTTTCGTCATGCGGCACGTTCTGCCAGATTTCTTCCGTGAGGAACGGCATGAACGGATGCAGCAGGCGCAGCGTGTGCTCGAGGACGTAGGAAAGCACGTAGAGCGCCGTGTTTTTCGCGCGCGGATTTTCCTTGTCGTAGAGGCGCGCTTTCGTGAGCTCGATGTACCAGTCGCAGAACTCGCTCCAGATGAACTCGTAGATCATGCGGCCGGCCTCGCCGAGCTCGAAGCGGTCGAGGCTCTCCGTCACGCCTTTCGCCGTCTGCGCGTAGCGCGAAAGAATCCAGCGGTCGGCGAGCGTGTAGTCGCTGTCGTCAGGCTTGAATGTTTTATCAAAGCCTTCGAGGTTCATGAGCATGTAGCGCGACGCGTTCCAGATTTTGTTCGCGAAATTGCGCGCGCTCTCGACGCGCTCCCAATAGAAGCGCATATCGTTGCCCGGCGTGTTGCCCGTGATGAGCATGAAGCGCAACGTGTCCGCGCCGTATTTTTCGATGACCTCGACGGGGTCGATGCCATTGCCGAGCGACTTCGACATCTTGCGGCCCTGGCTGTCACGCACGAGGCCGTGGATGAAGACGTGGTGGAACGGGATGTCCTTGCCGAAGGCGAGGCCCATCATGACCATGCGCGCGACCCAGAAGAAAATGATGTCGTAGCCCGTGACGAGCGTCGCCGTCGGATAGAAATGCTTGAGGTCCTCTGTCTCATCCGGCCAGCCGAACGTCTCGAACGGCCAGAGGCCGGACGAAAACCACGTGTCGAGCACGTCCTCGTCCTGATGAATGTGCTTGCTATGGCAATGCGGGCACTCCGTGAGATCCGTGCGGCTGACGCTCGTCTCGCCGCAGTCGTCGCAGTACCAGGCCGGGATGCGATGGCCCCACCAGAGCTGGCGCGAAATGCACCAGTCGCGGATATTTTCGAGCCAGTTGATGTAGATTTTCGTGAAGCGCTCCGGCACGAACTGGATGCGGCCGTCTTTCACGGCCTCGATGGCCGGCTTGGCCAGCGTCTCCATTTTCACGAACCACTGCTTCGAAATCAGCGGCTCGATCGTCGAATGGCAGCGCGAGCAATGGCCGACGGCGTGCTCATGATCTTCGACGGAGACGAGCGCGCCGATCTCCTCGAGTTCTTTCACGAGCGCCTTGCGGCAGTCGTAGCGATCCATGCCTTCGTATTTGCCTGCGCCCTCGAGCATCTTGCCCGTATTGCCGATGACCTTGATTTCCTCGAGATGATGGCGCTGGCCCATCTCGAAGTCGTTCGGGTCGTGCGCCGGCGTGACCTTGACCGCGCCCGTGCCGAATGCTTTGTCCACGTACTCGTCAGCGAACAGCGGGATGCGGCGGCCGACGATTGGAAGAATCAATGTCTTGCCGACGAGGTCTTTGTAACGCTCGTCGTCCGGGTGCACGGCCACGCCCGTATCGCCGAACATCGTCTCCGGGCGTGTCGTCGCGATTTCGACAAATTTGCCCGGCTCGCCCTCGACCTCGTAACGGATATGCCAGAGATGCCCCTCTTCGGTCTCGTGCTCGACCTCGATGTCCGAGATGGCCGTGTTGCACGACGGGCACCAGTTCGTGATGCGCGTGCCCTGATAGATGAGACCCTGCTCATAGAGCGAGACGAAGACCTCGCGTACGGCACGCGAGCAGCCCTCGTCCATCGTGAAGCGCTCGCGGTCCCAATCGAGCGACGAGCCGAGCGAACGCAGCTGGTACATGATGCGGCTGCCGTATTCCTCTTTCCACTTCCAGACGCGCTCGAGGAATTTTTCGCGGCCGAGCTCGTAGCGGTTCGTACCCTCTTTCCGGAGCGCGCCTTCGACTTTCGCCTGCGTCGCGATGCCCGCGTGGTCGCAGCCCGGCAGCCAGCAGGTGTTGTAGCCCTGCATGCGATGGTAGCGGATCAAGATATCCTGCAGCGTATTGTCGAGCGCGTGCCCCATGTGCAGCTGCCCCGTGACATTCGGCGGCGGGATGACCATGCTGTACGGCTTCTTTGATTTGTCGACCTCGGCATGGAAAAACTTGTTGTCCTCCCAGAACTTGTACCATTTCTTTTCAAACGACTGCGGGTCGTAGACTTTCGGGATGTTGTGCCCCTGCGCTGCCTCTGCCATGAAAAATCCTCCATTCATACAAAAAGCGCTCCCGTCCGCAAAGGACGAAAGCGCTCGCTTCCGTGTTACCACCTAAATTCCCTCGCATGTTCGAATTGCTTCGATACACCCAAGGCTCGACCTTCTTAACGCGAAGGATACGGCCTGCGCTCATGTCTTCACGCAGGCAGCTCCGAAACGACGTTCGCTGCCCATTGCCGGAAACTTCCACCAGCCGTTTCCTCTCTCGTGGCGCCGTGGCAACTACTCCTCTTCTTCCTCGCCTTTGCCTTAGTTTAGCATAAAGGCGAAAATTTTACAAGACTTCTGCATCGTTTCCTACAGTATTGCAACGAACACAGGGCGTTTTCATTTCCCGTTCTTCTCCTCGAGCAGCGGCTGCAAGAATTTTCCCGTGTACGATGCCGGGACTTTCACGATGTCTTCCGGCCGCCCCGTCGCGACGATCGTGCCGCCGGCATTGCCGCCTTCGGGGCCGAGGTCGATGATGTAGTCCGCCGTCTTGATGACGTCGAGGTTGTGCTCGATGACGACGACGGTGTCGCCGCCATCGACGAGGCGCTGGAGGATGTAGAGCGTGCGGCCGGTCGAGCGGCGTGAGAGTTCGGTAGCGAGCTTGACGCGCTGCGCCTCGCCGCCCGACAGCGTCGTCGCGGGTTGGCCGAGCTTGATGTAGCCGAGGCCGACGTCCTGGATGACTTGCAGGCGCCGCGCGATGCGCGGGACGTTCTTGAAAAACTCGCACGCTTCGTCAATTGTCATGTCGAGCACGTCAGCGATCGTCTTCCCTTTGTATTTCACTTCGAGCGTCTCGCGGTTGTAGCGCGCGCCTTTGCAGACTTCACACGGCACATAGACGTCGGGCAGGAAATGCATCTCGATCTTGAGGATGCCGTCGCCCTTGCACGCTTCGCAGCGGCCGCCTTTGACGTTGAAGCTGAAGCGGCCGGCCTTGTAGCCGCGCAGTTTCGCTTCGCTCGTCTGCGCGAACAGCTCGCGGATGTTGTCGAAGACGCCCGTATATGTCGCGGGATTCGAACGCGGCGTGCGGCCGATCGGCTGCTGGTCGATGTCGATGATCTTGTCGATGTTCTCGAGCCCTTTGATCTTTTTGTGCTTGCCAGGCTTTCCCTTCGCATGATAGAGGCGCGAGGCGATACCCTTGTAGAGGATCTCGTTGACGAGCGTCGACTTGCCCGAGCCTGAGACGCCCGTGACGAGCGTCAGCGTGCCGAGCGGGAACTTGACGTTGAGGTTCTTGAGGTTGTTCTCCGCCGCTCCGACGATTTCGAGAAACTTGCCGTTGCCCGGGCGGCGGCGGGACGGCACGGGGATGAACTTCCGCCGCGAGAGATACGCGCCTGTGACAGACTCCGGCACGCGCTCGATCTCTTCCGCCGTCCCCTGCGCGACGACGCGGCCGCCGTTTGCGCCCGCGCCGGGTCCGATGTCGATGATGTGGTCGGCGGCGCGCATCGTGTCCTCGTCATGCTCAACGACGATCAGCGTGTTGCCGAGGTCGCGCAGATGCTTCAGCGTCGCAAGCAAGCGGTTATTGTCGCGTTGGTGCAGGCCGATGCTCGGCTCGTCAAGCACATATAAGACGCCTTGCAACCCCGAGCCGATCTGCGTCGCGAGGCGGATGCGCTGCGCCTCGCCGCCCGACAGCGTCCCCGCCGCGCGCGAGAGCGTCAGGTAGTCGAGGCCGACGTTCAGCAGGAACGTCAGGCGCGCATGGATTTCCTTCAAGATTTGATGCGCGATTTTCTGCTCGCGTGCCGTGAGCGCCACACCCATGAGAAAGGTATCGGCTTCGCGGATCGTCATCTGCGTGACTTCGTAAATATTTTTTTCGCCAAACGTCACTGCGAGCGTCTCGGGCTTCAATCGAGCGCCGTGGCAGGCCTTGCAGGGGATTTCCGTCATGTAGTTCTCATACGATTCGCGCATCTCATCGCTGTCCGTCTCGTGGTAGCGGCGCTCGAGGAGCGGCAGCACGCCTTCGAAGGGCACGTTGTACTCCTTGTACTCGCCGAACATATTCGTGTAGTGGAAGCGGAAGCGCTCGTCCCCGGAGCCATGCAGCAGCATGTCCTGCGTCGTCTTGTCGAGCTCGCGCCACGGCGTTTCCGTCGTGTAGCCGCGCGCGGATAAGAGCGACGTCATGACGCACATCGCATACGAGTGCGGATTTTTCGACAGTGGTGCGAAGACGCCACCCGACAGGGATAACGTTGGATCAGGTAATACCAAAGACTCGTCAAATTCCATATGGCTGCCGAGCCCCATGCAGACGGGGCACGCGCCGTACGGATTGTTGAAGGAAAACATGCGCGGCGTGATCTCGGGCAGGCTGATGCCGCAGTCGATACAGGCGAAATTTTCGCTGAACATCAGGAGCTCGCCATCCACGATCTGCACGTAGACGACGCCCTCGCCGAGCTTCAGCGCCGTCTCGAGCGAGTCGGCGAGGCGCTGTTCCATGCCTTCACGAACAATCAAACGGTCGACGATGACCTCGATCGTGTGCTTCTTGTTTTTTTCCAAGGCAATCGTGTCATTGACGTCGTAGACCTCGCCGTCGATGCGCACGCGCACGTAGCCTTCGCGGCGGATGTGCTCGAGGATTTTCTTGTGCTCGCCCTTCTTGCCGCGCACGACTTGCGCCATGAGCAGGAGCTTCGTGCGCTCCGGCAGTGCCGTGATCTGATCGACCATCTGGTCGATGCTCTGCTGCGTGATGGGCTTGCCGCAGCGCGGGCAATGCGGGTGGCCCGTGCGCGCGAAGAGCAGGCGCAGGTAGTCGTAGATTTCCGTGACCGTGCCGACGGTCGAGCGCGGATTGTGGCTCGTCGTCTTCTGATCGATGGAGATGGCGGGCGACAATCCCTCGATGTTGTCAACGTCCGGCTTGTCCATCTGCCCGAGGAACTGCCGCGCATACGACGACAGCGACTCGACGTAGCGCCGCTGCCCCTCGGCGTAAATCGTGTCAAAGGCGAGCGACGACTTCCCGGAGCCCGAGAGCCCCGTCACGACGACGAGCTGGTCGCGCGGGATTTCGAGATTGATATTCTTCAAATTATGGGCGCGCGCGCCCTGGATCTTGATGACGTTGTTTTCCAAAATACGGATTATCCTTTCTTCGCCGCCTGCGGCTTGCGCGCCGCTTTCGTTGTTTTCGTTGCTGCTGTTGGTAACGTTCCATCGAGTTCAAGAATCATGTCACGCAACTCCGCCGCGCGCTCGAATTCGAGCGCCCGCGAGGCTTGCTGCATTTCGCGTGTCAGCGTTTTGATGAGGTTTTCGCGGTCTTTCTTCGTGAGCTTGCGTTTCCGTTTGCTGTCACTGTCGCCGTAACTCGCTTTCGTTTCCGCCACCAATGTGGTTTCAATCAAAGGCTTGATGGGCTTGACGATGGTCTTCGGCGTGATGCCGTGTTCCTTGTTGTAATCTTCCTGGATCGTACGGCGGCGCTGCGTCTCGTCGATAGCGCGCTGCATGGAGTCCGTGATGCGGTCGGCGTACATGATGACGTGGCCATTCGCATTGCGCGCCGCGCGGCCGATGATCTGGATGAGCGACGTGTCCGAGCGCAGGAAGCCTTCTTTGTCGGCGTCAAGGATGGCGATCAAAGAAACTTCCGGCATGTCGAGGCCTTCGCGCAAGAGATTGATGCCGACGAGCACGTCGAACTCGCCGGCGCGCAAATCGTGAATGATCTCGGCGCGCTCGATCGTCGCGATGTCGGAGTGCAGGTAGCGCACGCGGATGCCGACGTCCTTGAGGTATTCCGTCAGATGCTCCGCCATTTTTTTCGTCAATGTCGTGACGAGTACGCGTTCGTTCTTTTCGACGCGCTTCTTGATTTCGCCGAGCAAATCATCCATCTGCCCGTCTAGGGGACGAACTTCAATTTCTGGATCAAGAAGCCCCGTCGGACGGATGATCTGCTGTGCGACCTGCTGCGCATGCGCGAGCTCGTACTTGCCCGGTGTCGCCGAGACGAAGATGATCTGGTTGATGCGCGCCGCAAATTCCTCGAACGTCAGTGGGCGGTTGTCGAACGCCGACGGCAGGCGGAAGCCGTTTTCGACGAGCGAGACCTTGCGGCTGCGGTCGCCGGCGTACATCGCGTGGAGCTGCGGCAGTGTGACATGGCTCTCGTCCATGACGATGAGGAAATCCTCAGGGAAATAATCTAAGAGCGTGTATGGCGCCTCGCCCGCTTTGCGGTGCGTGAGGTGGCGCGAGTAATTTTCGATACCCGAGCAGTAGCCGACCTCTTCCATCATTTCGAGGTCGTAGTTCGTGCGCTGCTCGAGGCGCTGCGCTTCGAGCAGCTTGGCATCGCCGCGCAGTTTCGCCAGTTGCTCGGCGAGCTCGTCGCGGATCGATTGCTCCGCGATTTTCATGTCGTCCTGCGCCGTGACGTAATGCGAGGCCGGGAAAATCATGGAGTGCGTGCGCTCGCCGTAGATCTCGCCCGTCGTCGTGTCGAATTCGAGGATGCGATCGATTTCGTCGCCGAACATCTCGATGCGCACGGCGCGGCTGTTGTAGCCCGCCGGGAACACCTCGATGACATCGCCGCGCACGCGGAACTTGCCACGCTCGAACGCGATGTCGTTGCGCTCGTAGCGGATGGAGATGAGCTTGCGCAAAATGGCGTCGCGGTCGACGGTCTGTCCTTTGTGGAGCGACACGACCATCTCGTGGTAACTCTCCGGCGAGCCGAGACCGTAGATGCACGAGACGGAGGCGACGATGATGCAGTCGCGCCGCTCGAAGAGCGAGCACGTCGCGCTGTGGCGCAGTTCGTCAATCTCGTCGTTGATGGACGCGTCCTTTTCGATATACGTGTCCGTCGAGGCGATGTAGGCCTCCGGCTGGTAAAAGTCGTAGTAGCTGACAAAATAGCCGACGTAATTGTGCGGGAAAAATGTCTTGAACTCGCTCGCGAGCTGCGCGGCGAGCGTCTTGTTGTGCGCGATGACGAGCGTCGGCTTCTGCACTTTCTCGATGACCTTCGCGATCGTGTACGTCTTGCCCGTGCCCGTCGCGCCGAGGAGCACCTGCGCCTCCTGCCCCGCCTCGACGCCGGCCGCGAGCGCTTCGATGGCCTGTGGCTGGTCGCCCATGGGTGCAAAAGGAGCAACGACCGTAAACGGCCGCTGCTCGTCGAATTGCGTCGTATTGAGTTTTGGAACCATCGCCATGGCAAGCCCTCCTGCAGTCTTTTGTCCGTTGCACGATGGCTTCTATTATACTCCCAGTACGCCGGTTTTGTGAAGATGGTTCAGCACATTCCTACGGTCAACGCCCTTGCTCTTCCGCTTTCTGCTTTTGCTCCTGCCATTTGCGCCGCGCGTCCTCGTAACTCTCGCAGGCGAGCGTGAAGCCTTTGCCTGAGACTTCGGACGTGTCCGAGACGATCATGAAGGCCTGCGGGTCGTGGTGGAGCGCGATGATCTTCACGCGGCCGACCTGTGTGAGGCTGACGACGGCGAACAAGATATTTTTCCGCTCGTCCGTGAAGCCGCCGCGTCCGTCGATGTACGTCACGCCGCGGTGCACGCTCTCCATGATGTCCTGGCAGATGGCTTCGGCCTGCGGCGAGATGATCATCACGGATTTCTCGCGGTTGAAGCCGGCCGCCACGCGGTTCGTGAACTCCGCGATGATGTAAATGGCGATAAGCGTGAACAGCGCCTCCTCGATCGTGAACAAGAACGCCGAGGCCACGACGATGACGACGTTGATGGCAAAAATCGCCGTGCCGGCATCGACGGCGTAAAACTTCTTCACGACGGCGCCGACGACATCAAAGCCGCCCGTATTCGCATTCACGCGGAACACGACGCCGAAGCCGACGCCCGTCAGCACGGCGCCGAACACCGTATTGAGCAACATGTCCGAACAGATGTGCCAGTCGATGAGAAAGCTCGTCGCGTCCAAAAGGATGGACAGCACGACCGTGCCGACGACCGTGTCAATGGCGTAGTGCCGTCCGAAGACGCGGTAGGCGAGATAGAGAATCGGGATGTTGTAGACGAGGTTCTGCGCGCCGACGGGCAGGCCCGTGAGATAATAAATGATGATGGCGACGCCGCTGAGGCCGCCCGTCAAGAGATGCGCCGGGATGAGGAACAGGTTGAAGCCGAGTGCATTCAGGAGGCAGCCGAACACGATCTGCGCGTAGCGGATGATGTGGTGGCGGTAGTCCACGCGCTCGAGCCGCCGTGCCGCGACCGCCGCCTGCCGCGCCGCGCGCGAGCGTTTCCGGTTAGACGACATGGAAAAAGTCCTCCGATTGCGTGTCATCAAGCACGTCGGCCGCAAGGCCGCGCGCCGCGAGCGCTGTCTCTAGTTTCTTTTTTAACGCGGCTACGACGGGAAACTCCGTGCCGAAATGGCCGGCATCGATGACGTGCAGGCCGAGCTCGACGGCATGCTGCGCGTCATGGTAGCGCACGTCGCCCGTCAGGTACGCGTCCGCACCCATCGCCGCCGCGCGCGCGATGAATTCCGCGCCGCTGCCAGAGCAAAGCGCGACGCGCTGTACCAGGCGCGCGCCGGCCGGCACATAACGTACGTGTGCCGTCGGCAATGCGTCGCGCACTTGTGCGGAGAACGCAGCAATCGTCATCGGTTCCGCAAGCTCGCCGACGCGGCCGAGGCTGTACGTTTCCCCGTTTTCATCCTGCCCCTCCACAACGAAATGCGTGAGCTTCTCCAGCCCGACCGCTGCCGCCAGCACATCATTCACACCGCCCTCGGCGATATCAAGATTCGTATGCGCGGCGAAGACGGCGATGTCGTGTTTCAAAAGCTCCGCGATGCGGCCGCCCAGCGGCGTATCAGTATGAATCTGCTTCATCGCATGGAAGATCATCGGATGATGCGAGACGATGAGATGCGCGTCATTTTCCACGGCGAACTGAACGACCGCGTCGCTCACATCGAGGCAGACGACGATGCGCGCCGTCTCCTGCGCCGGGCTGCCGACGAGCAGCCCCGGATTGTCCCACGCCTCCGCATATGCGCGCGGCGCGAGCTCTTCCATGATGTCCATGACTTCTTGTACGATCACCATACGAGTCGTTCCTCCAATGCTTTGATGCGTTTTTGTGCTTCTTTGTATTTTGCGCTCTTTTTGGCGCGCTCGCTCTTTTCCATGCCGGCCACCGCGCGGCGCGCCCCAAAGAGCAGGCTCTCGATATGGTGGCGCAAGAGTTCGGGCTTTCGCTCCCAGAGCACGGGGCCGATTTCGAGCGTCAGTGCGTCCGGCATCTTGCGCCGGCCTTTTTCTGCGCGGATGACCGTGTAAATGCGATCATCGGCCACGACGAGCGCTTCATCCGCGACGTGCCAGCTATGCGTGTAAAGGTAGTGACGCAATTCGTACGCACCGTTCATCGGCTGGAGCACGAGCGTCTGGAGCTTCTTCATGACGAGCGGCGCCGCTGCGAGAATGTCAGTCATGAGCGCACCGCCCATGCCGGCGATGCAGACGGTCTGCGCTTCGCCGGGCGCGAGCACTGTGAGGCCGTCG
This sequence comes from uncultured Veillonellaceae bacterium, assembly GCA_900314825.1. Taxonomy (GTDB): domain Bacteria; phylum Bacillota; class Negativicutes; order Selenomonadales; family Selenomonadaceae; genus Selenomonas_C. The sequence goes on from OMWS01000029.1 coordinate 57,719, forward strand.
CCCTGGCGCACCTCGATGCTTTCCCGTAGATTCGCCTCGCGCACGGTGCGTCGCGCGGCTTCGCACGGGCCGAGGTTCAGGTCGCTCGCGATGACGCGCTCCGCCTGCCCGGACTGCACGAGCGCAGCCGCGAGATAGCCGTGATCCGTACCAATATCTGCGACGGTGCCGCCTGCGGGCACGAACGCGCGCACGGCTTCGAGTCTCGCATCAAGTTTCATATCCGTCTCCCCCATTCTGAAAAACGGAAAAACTAGAACATAAAAAAGGCGCAACGCCATGCGTTACGCCTTCGTGATTTCTGGCTCCCCGAGCAGGATTCGAACCTGCGACAGCCTGATTAACAGTCAGGTGCTCTACCGGCTGAGCTATCGAGGAATGACAACATGGAAATTATACGGCATCATTGCCATTTTTGTCAAGATGTTTTGCCCGGGTCTTTGACAGTTTTCGTTCCTCTAAAAAATCGAATAGCCCAGTAACGACGCGGGATTCCGCGCTTTTTTCTTGTCAATTTTCATGTAAATATA
>OMWS01000085.1 GCA_900314825.1 uncultured Veillonellaceae bacterium
TGTGACAACGAGTGGATTGTTTTGCTCTACAAGCCGCAGCCGATGAATCGGCATAAGCGATCTCTAAGCGCTAAAGCGCTAAGAGCCTGCTTATCCTCCTTGGGCCTGCCGGCCCTGTCCCTCCTCCAAGGAGGAGGGCTGTCTCTTAACTTAATGACATTGCCTCTGTGGGAGGCGTAAGATGGGTGAGCTCGTTATTCTTTTAACTTCATGTCTCCCCCAGAGGGGGAGGCGTAGTTTGCAGTATATTTTCGATGGAGTTGAGTTCATGAAAATCTCCCGTTTCCATAAAAAGCTCGCGCTCGCAGCGTCTTTCGGCCTGGCATCGTTCGCCGCCGTCGCCCCTGCCCCCGCCTACGCCTACAGCCAGCCCCTCTACCTCGAAATCAACCAGTCGTACTACCTGCCGCAGACGAGCGCCATCAAGCGCGTCGCCGTGTCGAATCCCGACATCGCTGACGTCATCGTCGTCGACAAGAACGCCATCAGCGTCGTCGCGAAGAAATCGGGCTCGACGAGCCTCACGATCTGGAACGCGAACGGCATGCGCCAGGAATTCACCGTGAGCGTCACGGGGGCCGACTCCGGCATGGCCGGCGCGATCCAGAAAGCCATCGGCCTGCCGCACGTCGAAGTCTCCGTCGTCGGCGGCAAAGTGATATTGAAGGGCACGGTCGCGAACCAGTACGAGAAAGACCTCGCGTACCGCGTCGCCTGCCTCTATGCCGACAGCCTCGGCAAAGGCGGCGAAGGCGGTGCATCAGGCAGCAGTTCCAGCAGTTCCAACAGTTCGAGCGAACAGAGCCACACGCTCCTCAAGACGGACGACGTCACGGTGAACGACAACAAGGAGACGAATCCGAACGTCATCAATCTCCTCGAGATGGTGAACCCGGACCAGATCAACATCGAGGCGCTTGTCATCGAAGTCAATGAAGACGACGCGAAAAAGCTCGGCGCGACGTACACGAGCCAGCAGGCGAGCTCCGATTCGGACGGCATCTCCGTCAATGACGCCGGCGAGTTCTACGGCGGCGAGTCGTATGGCACGCAGCGCGACGCCGGCCATCATTGGTACAACCGCAACTGGTTCTTCACGCATTTTTCCAAAATCAACGCGAACATCCATCTCCTGATCGACCAAGGCCATGCGCGCGTCATCTCGCGTCCGAACATCACGACGATGAGCGGCAAGACGGCTGGCATCCTCGTCGGCGGCCAGATCCCCTACCCGACGTCGAACAGCGACGGCAACATCAGCGTCGAGTACAAGGACTACGGCATCCGCCTGAATCTCATCGATCCGACGGTCGACCGCAGCGGCAACATCACGAGCCGCGTGCTCGCGTCTGTCAGCCGCCTCGACTGGACGAACGCCGTCACGTCGAACAGCCTGAAATGGCCGGCCATCGCCGAGCGCACGGCGGAAACGATGGTGAACATCCCGACCGGCATGACGATGGTCATCGGCGGCCTCCTCGACTCCGACGACACGAAGCAGCTGAAGAAAGTGCCGCTCCTCGGAGACATCCCGATCATCGGCGAGCTCTTCAAATACCATAACGACTCGAAGCAGAAATCCGAGATCATGATCCTCATCACGCCGCGCATCGTGAACGAGACGACGCCGGCGAACATGTCCCCGCAGATGCGCGACACGTATGCGCAAGACCGCAAGGACGATGAGGCGCGCGAGCAGGTCGATCTCAATGGCGACCGCCCGAAGACGAACAAAGAACTCAAGGACGAGGCGAAAGCGAAAGAGACGGAAGTCCCGCCGAAGAAGAGCGAAGCCGACGACTCCATCCTCGGCAAATACCTCGACCAGAGCGTCCTCAAAGGCACGTCAAAAGCCGAACACGACGCGGCGGTGAAGGCGAACCAGCAAGAGTAACGCTCACTTTAAAGCCTCCCCCTCTGGGGGAGGTGCCGAGCGAATGCGAGGCGGAGAGGGTAGCGTATGATGCGTCATGTATTTCTATCGAAAGAAATGAGAATGTAGTTACTACGCTACCCTCTCCACCGCTTCGCGGTCCCCCTCCCCCAGAGGGGGAGGCATACTAACGAAGGAGGCCACAAATTTATGCCCAATGAAGAGGAGCATTCCCTCACCGGCGTCGTCATCACGTTCTTCAGCACGGCGTCGTCGGTCGGGAAGACCTTGATTTCTTGCAACATGGCCTCCGAGCTCGCGCGGCAGGGGGCGCGGGTCGTGCTCTGCGACCTCGACCTGCAGTTTGGCGACATCTGCAACTACCTGCACCTCGCGCCGGATCAGACCATCGCCGACGCGCAGCGCTGCATCGAGCTGCAGGGCACGGGCTTCGACGTGCGCGAATGCCTCGCGCCCTACAGCTACGAAGATGTCTCATTCTCCGTGCTCGCCGCGCCGAAGGAGCTCGCAGAAGCCTACAACATGAAGACGGAGACCATCCGCTCCATGATCGAGAGCCTGCAGCGGAGCTACGACTACGTCATCCTCGACACGACGTCGATGTTCTCCGAGCTCAATGTCGCGATGCTCGACCTCTCGACCATCGTCACGTTCCTCGGCGTCGTCGATTTCATCCCGACGATCAAGAACATGAAGATCGGCTTCGACATGATGAACCTCCTGAAGTATGAGACAAAAATGCGCGTCGTGCTGAACCGCAGCAACGCGAAGACGCGCATCGCCATCCAGGATGTTGAGAAGCTCATGGGACAACAGTTCTATCATATTTTGCCGAATGATTTCCGCGCCGCGACGCAGTCCATCCAGGAAGGCGTGCCGCTCGTCCTTAGGCAGAAGGACATCCCGCTCACGACGGCGCTCCGCGACCTCGTCGCGCGCTACACGAACCGCGCGTTCACCGAGGACGCCAGCGGGGACGAAGCGCCTGCTACCCACCGCAAAACGTCATGGTTCGAAAAAATTTTTCACTGAATTTCAAAAAAACACTTAACATTTTTGCCAGAGATACGATATAATAGACGAGAGGAGGAAACCGCATGGCCTACCGTGTGCTGCTCTACGAGCGCAGCCGCATCCTGATGGAGCAGATCCGCGCGACCGTCGAGAAGACGACGGGCTTCGAGCTCGTCGCGCATTACCAGACGGCGAGCGAGGCGCTCGGCCAGGGCGTCGTGTTCCAGCCGAACCTCATCCTCCTCGACGCCGAGGGCGGCAGTGCCCTCTCCGTCCTCAGCGAGTTCCGCCGCATCTATCCGCAGGCCTCCATCCTCTGCATGGGCGAGGAGTGGCAGGCCGAGCGCGCGAGCCATTTCGTGCAAGCGGGCGCGAAGGGCTACATCGTCAAGCCGTTCTCGAGCGAAGAGCTCCAGGACGCCGTCGAGACGTTTGCGAAGAGCGGCATGGAAGTCGCAGCCGAGACGTATACATTTTTCAGCCCGAAAGGCAAGAGCGGCAAGACGACGCTGATCGCGAACCTCGCGATGGCGCTCGCGCGCCGCACGCACGAGCAGGTCGGCATCATCGACGCGGACCTGCAGTTCGGCGACATGGCGGTGTTTTTCAACCTCCAGCCCGCCTCGACGATCGTCGAGGCCGTGCGCGACTCGCGGTTTCTCTCGCCGGTCACGCTGTCGTCGTACTTCATGCCCGTCACGAAGAATGTCCACGTCCTCTGCGGCACGCGCGCGCCGAACCTCATCGACCGCGTCAGCATCGCGGGCTTTGAAAAAGTCGTCAAGATGGCGCAGAGCCTGTACCGATATCTCCTCATCGACGTGCCGCAGGCCTTCAACCCGACGTCGATCGCGGCGGCCGAGCTCTCGACGGTCACGTTCCTCGTCGCCATGAAGAATGACGGCTACGAAATGTACCACATGATGCGCGCCATCGAGATCTTCAAAGATTGGAAGGACGTGCACGAGCGGCTGAAGCCCGTCTTCACCCGCGTCACGCCATGCACGCCGCAGGCGCAGCAGGAGCTTTCCTCGCGCCTCGGCTTCCCCGTGGCCGCTGTCATCCCGAATGCGTACGATGTCGTTTCCGCCGCGGCTGACAACGGCCGCATGGCGCTCGACATCGAGCCGGACAGCGAACTCAGCAAGAGCGTCGCGCGCCTCGCCGACCGCATCGTCCACGGTGCGCCGCACGCCGCTTGGGCGCAGCCATGAGGGGCATCATCGCCGCCGTCGCGGCGCTCCTGATCTTCGGCATCGCGGCCGCTGTCATCTTGTCGAAGGAAAAGCAGGAAAAAGAACTCCACCAGCGCCTGAACGACTTCTCACAAGCCGAACCGGAGCCCGGCAAGGAAGCCCGCCATGCGAAAGCGGAAAAGAAAGACCAGCGGCCGCTCTCCGAGCGCCTCATCGCGCGCGTGCAGAAGACCTCCGTGCATATGCCGGAGTTCAGCCTGACGGCGAAGCTCGACGAGCGCATGGAAATGGCTGACTGGCCGTTCCTCGGACGCGATTACCTCGTCATCCTGCTCGTCGTCGGCCTCATCGCCGCGCTCGTGCTCGGCCTCCTGACGTTCGACGTCACGACGGCCGTCATCGGTTTCGCCGTCGGCGTCGTGGGCGGGCTCATCGTGCTCGACGCCGCCATCAAGAAGCGCCGCAAGGCCTTCGTGAACCAGCTCGGCGATATGCTGACGATGGTCGCGAATGCGCTGCGCGCCGGCTTCAGCTTCATGCAGGCCTTCGAGCTCATCTCGAGGGAAATGGACGCGCCGGTCGGCCGCGAGGTGGCGAAAGTCATCCGCGAGGTGAATCTCGGCGCGACGCTCGACACGGCGCTTGACCACATGGAGCGCCGCATGCAGAGCCCGGACTTCAACCTCGTCGTGACCGCCGTGCTGATCCAGCGCCAGGTCGGCGGCAACCTCGCCGAGATCCTCGATACGATCGGCGAGACGATCCAGGAGCGCGTGCGCATGCGCCGCGAAGTGATGGCGCTGACGTCGCAAGGGCGCATGTCCGGCTTCGTGCTGACGGCGCTGCCGTTCGGCCTCGCCGCCGTCATCAGCATGATCAGCCCCGGCTACCTCACGCCGCTCATCGAAGAGCCCATGGGCCGCATGGCCATCGCCGGCGGCCTCGTGCTCATCGTCATCGGCTATTTCGTCATCCAGCGGATCGTCGATATCAAGCCGTGAGCTTTGATTTTGATGTAAACTTCCCATCTCCTGGGAGTTTTGCATACAGCCGTTGTCTTTCATTTTTACCAAGGAATGTGTCACACGTAGAAGGAGGAACTCACCATGATCCAGATTTTTGAGTATCTGAAAGCTCGCTACGTCAGCGAGAAAGCCCAGGGCATCGTCGAGTACGCTTTGATCCTCGCGTTCGTCGTCGTCCTCGCCATCGCGCTCACGAACGCCGGCGGCCTCGCGGACAAGGTCAAGGGCGTCTTCACGAGCGTCGGTTCGCAGCTCGACAAGACGGGAGCTCAGTAATTCTCTCAGTACACCTGATGGGAGGCAGTACGATGCGCAAATTCCAGATCGGCCGGTCCAAAGGGCAGTCCATTGTGGAGTTTGCCCTCGTCCTGCCTCTTTTCATGTTGTTCCTCACGGGCATCTTCCAGTTCGGCCTGTACTACGCGGACTACTCCGCGCTCGAGAACGTCGCGCGCTCCAGCGCGCGCATGGCCGCGCTCGGCAAGACGGAACAGGAAGTCCGGGACAGTTACATCGATGACGCTCCGAACATGCATGTCCATGTGTGGGATCCGGACAGCACGGAGGACTTCGACATCACGATTCCGGAGGTTGACAAATCGACCGGCAAGCCCGTCGATCCCGACGTCACTGTGACCATCCACGCCGGGCTCGAGCCCTCGAGCTTCTTGAACTACGTCGCCAATGTGACCGGCCTCAGCCGCGAGAAATTCGTCATCAACTTCTCGTACAAGATGTACTACGAGAATTACAACAAATAACCGCCCGCCGCGGGTCCAAGGGAGCGAATCGCATGTCATTACTCACACGCCTCGGGCGCATGGATGAAAAAAACGTCCAGGTCAAGATTTTTGACAGTTCCCAGGACACGGAAGAAACCGACCAGTCGTACCAGATCTTCAAGCAGCGCATCCACCAGCGCATCGTCGAGGAGATGACGCCGCAGGAGCAGCTGGCGCTGTCGTCCGCGACGCAGGATGTCAATGAAGTCACAGCCATCATCGACAACTACGTGCAGAAAGAGCTCGAGGAAAACCCCTTCGCCATCCCGCGCGGCGAGCGCAATCAATTGCTCTCCGACATCCGCGACGAGATGCTCGGCCTCGGGCCGATCGAGCCGCTCCTCAAAGACGCGTCCATCACCGAGATCATGGTGAACGGCCCGGACAAGATCTTCGTCGAGCGCATGGGCAAGCTCGAGCTCACGGACGTGAAGTTCCACAACGACGCGCACCTCATGAACATCGTCGAGCGCATCCTGACGCCGCTCGGCCGCCGCATCGACGAATCGTCGCCGCTCGTCGACGCCCGCCTCGAAGACGGCTCGCGCGTGAACATCATCATCCCGCCGCTGTCGCTCGTGGGCCCCGCCATCACGATCCGAAAATTCAGCAAGACGCCGCTCACGGTCGAGAACCTCATCTCCTTCGGCACGATGGACGAAAAGATGGCGCGCTTCCTGCGCGCCTGCATCAAAGCGCGCATCAATTGCCTCGTCTCCGGCGGCACGGGCTCCGGCAAGACGACGACGCTGAATGTCATCTCGTCCTTCATCCCCGAAGGCGAGCGCATCGTCACGATCGAGGACGCGGCCGAGCTCCAGCTCCAGCAGAACCACGTCGTGCGCCTCGAGTCGCGCCCCGCAAACATCGAGGGCAAAGGCCAGATCACGATCCGCGACCTCGTGAAGAACGCCCTGCGCATGCGCCCGGACCGCATCATCGTCGGCGAGGTCCGCGGCGGCGAGGCGCTCGATATGCTGCAGGCCATGAATACGGGCCATGACGGCTCGCTGACGACCGCCCATGCGAACAGCCCGCGCGACGCACTCGCGCGCCTCGAGACGATGGTCTTGATGTCCGGCTTCGAGCTCCCCGTGCGCGCCATCCGCGAGCAGATTTCGTCCGCCATCGACCTCATCCTGCAGCAGTCCCGCATCCGCGACGGCAGCCGCAAGATCACGTACATCACCGAGGTCCAGCACATGGAGGGCAATACGATCACGACGCAGGACATCTTCAAGTTCGTGCAGACGGGATTCGACGAGAACGGCAAGGCCATCGGCCATTTCCAGTGCACGGGGCTGAAGCCGACGTTCCTCGACAAGTTCGCGCTCGCGGGCATCGAGCTCCCCGAGGATTTCTTTGACGAGTCGAATCCCGAAGGGAGAGAGTTCGCATGAAGATCGCCTATATTTTCTTCGCGATCTCCGTCGCGCTCTTCGTCCTCGTGGCGCTTTACGGCCTCCTGCAGAAAAAGGTCAAGCCGGACAAGGACATCCAGCAGCGCATGGACGACATCCGCCTGCTGAACCTCGAGCGCACCGCAGAGGAGCGCCGGCAGCGCGGCCTCGGAGGACAGGGCCAAAAAGGTGCCAACGCCCTGGACGACGAGAAGCCGAAGACGTTCGCCGAGCGCGTCATCCAGCCGTTCATGGACTTCCTCGAGGCGAAGGTCACGAGCTTCGCGCCGCATGAGATCCTCGCCGCCGTCCAGCACCGCGTCGTGCTCGCTGGCTGGGGACGGAAGTACACGGGCGGGCAGATCCTCGCGACGAGCGTCGTCTCGTTCCTCGTCATGCTCGCGTTCACGTTTTTCCTGATGAAGGGCAGCGACTACCCGATGGTGCAGCTCGCCATGATCGTCTTCGTCGGCGGCTGCATCGGCGGCTACGTGCCGTTCGCCATCATGGGCATCAACCAGAAGAAGCGGCAGGAGTCCATCCGCCGCCAGCTGCCGGAAGTGCTCGACATGCTCTGCGTCAGCGTGCAAGCCGGCCTCTCGTTCGACGGTGCGCTGACGAAGATCACCGACCGCATGACGGGCTTCCTCATCGACGAATTGAAGCGCTTGCAGGACGACGTGCGCATGGGCTCGCCGCGCCGCACGGCCATGCGCGCGATGGCCGGCCGTTGCGACGTGCAGGAGGTCTCGCTCTTCATCACGGCGCTCATCCAGGCCGAGCGCCTCGGCACGAGCATGGCCTCGACGCTGAAGAACCAGGCGGACAACATCCGCGAACGCCGCCGCCAGTACGTCAAGGCCGAGGCGATGAAAGCCCCCGTAAAGATTCTCTTCCCGCTCGTCCTCTTCATCTTCCCCGCCATCTTCGTCGTCGTCCTCGTGCCGACGCTCTTGATGCTGATGAAGACGATGTAAGTTGCTGTCATCGATCGGAACACGACCAGCAGGGGCTGTTGCAGTTACTAGACGGGTTCCGTTTGAATCTGTTGCTGAGTGTAACGGATACAGCAGCCTTCCCCTTTGGGGAAGGGGGACCGCGAAGCGGTGGAAAGGGTACGACGATACGAGAGCTGATCGAGATTTAAGATGCAACTTCAGAAATACGAAACCGAACAAGGCGAAGTGCTCACGCTCGAGCTCGCCACCACCTTCTTCACCCGCTTCCGCGGCCTGATGCTGCGGCCAAAGCTCCCGCCGAACACCGGCCTCTACCTCGCCCCTTGCACGAGCATCCACATGATGTTCATGCGCTTCGCCATTGATGCTGTCTACGTTACAGGGGGCAATGACGGAACACTCATCATTCAGAAGGTCGTAACAAACCTCCGCCCCTGGCTCGGCCTCTCCATGTGCCCGAAAGCCCACGGCGTCATCGAGCTCGCGGCAGGAGAAGCCGGGCGGCTCGGGCTGACGGTGGGACAGCTCATGGTACTTACGCCTCCCCCCTTGGGGGAGGTGGCCCCGAAGGGGTCGGAGAGGGTAACGCCGTAACGACATTCTCATATCTTTCGTTCTGTTGGAGAATCTCGATACTACGTTACCCTCCGCAGCAAGCTGCATAAGCGACCGCATCGGCGCTAAAGCGCCGTGCGTCTGCTTATCCGCCTCGCATGCGCTCGGCACCTCCCCCAGAG
>OMWS01000122.1 GCA_900314825.1 uncultured Veillonellaceae bacterium
GAGCGTGATGGCGCTGTCGTATTGGCCGTAGCGTCCCTGATTGCTGAACCAGTACGTCGTGTAGCCGGATTTTTTCGCGACGTCGATGATCGACGTCGATTCGAAAAATTCCTTGTCGTTGTACTGGCTTTGTTCCGTCAGCGCGCGCTGGAGCACAGGGACGGTCTGCGACCATGACGCGTAGGCATTCGTGAAGACATTAAAGTCCGGGTTGCCGAGATTTTCATCGAGCCACGGCGTGTCGGGAAGGTAGAAGTCCGGCGTGAACGCGTGCATATAGTCCCGCGACGCGGACTCGCCGATGACGACGATGACCGTGCCGGGCGCGCGCGCCGCGAGCGTCTGCGTGCCGTCGATATCAAGCGAGGCGTAGCGCTCGTCATGGCCGTTGCCATACGACTGCGTCTGCTCGACGTACGTCGTGACATCCGTGACGAGCTCGCCGAACGACGAAATCGGCAGATAGTACAGCAGCGCGAGGAAACTCAGGAAAACGAGCGCGAGCGCAGAGCCAAAGCGCGTGTCCGTGCGCGTGACGGCCATAGCTTTCAAAAAGGCGTGATTCACGCGGGCGGCAAGCGCAAGGAACAGCACGAAGCACGCGAGAATGATGCATGCGGGCACGATGCCGACGTTCGATTCCACGAAGTCGATGCTCTCGCGCCAGTTCGTGAGGTAGAGCGCCATGAGCGATGCGGGCGACAGGCAATGCCAGACGATGCAGTAGTACGCGTACTGGATGAAGGGCACGACGAGGAAGAGAAAGTCGAGCACGGCGAGGAGCGCGGCGGACAGTTTTTTCCATGGCGCTTTCGCAAGCGTCCCCGTGAGCCCCGTGAGGAAGACCCAAATGGCCGTGCCAATGACGGCGTCGAAGCAGACGAGCGACTGATACCAGACGCTTTCGTACGTCCACGTGTAGAGGAGCGGGAATGCCGTCGCCCAGCCGAGCCCGGCGAAAAGATGCACGAGCCCGCGTCGGTCAAAGAGCGAGAGGCCCGTCGCATGCTGCTGAAGCATCAAGACGGCGATCATCGGCACGAGGATCGGCAAAAAATACCCGGCACCCATGTCTTGGCCGATGTTGATGTAAAACGCGATGAGGCAGATGAAATAAATCGCGGCGTAAATGAGTTGGCGGATCAGCGTGTCTTGCTGCGCGGTCGAAAGTTGCATGAAATGTGTGTCCTTCTTGTGTGAGACTGCAATCAAAAAATAATATTTCCTTCTATAGATGTACGTTTGTATTTTCCGAAACCATTTTACATGAATCGAAAACATTCGTCAATTTGATATTGCGCGGGCGGCGCGTCTCTGCTACAATATGTTCTTGTCAGACCACGCAAGAAACACTAGATATAGATACGAGGAGGGAATGCGGCTCCTATATTTTGGGAGGCGCGGCAGTCCATGCTGAAAACGGTCACGAAACGCACGGGATTCACGGTGCCCTATAACCGCGAGAAAATTTATCACGCCATCGAAGGCGCGAACAATGACGGCGAGCAGCAGATGACGGCGAAGGACATCGACGAGGTCACGAGCCAGGTCGAGTGGGATTTCGAAGGCAAAGACAATGTCACGGTCGAAGAAATCCAGGACATGGTGGAAAAGGAGCTCATGAAGTATGACTTCTATGACATCGCGAAGCGCTACATCACGTATCGCCAGCGCCACACGGAGCGCCGCAAAGCGCAGCGTCACCTCATGGAGACGTACCAGGACATCTTCTTCGCGCCGGCCGAAGATTCCGACCTGAAGCGCGACAATGCGAACATCAACACAGACGCATCGATGGGCATCATGCTGAAGCTCGGCGCTGAAGGCGCGAAGCATTTCGTCGACAACTACGTGCTCGACGAGCGCTTCGCGGCGGCGGATAAGGAGAATTATATCCACATCCACGACAAGGACTTCTCCCTCATCACGTTCAATTGCTGCCAGATCGATCTTTTGAAGCTCTTCCATGGCGGTTTCTCGACGGGGCATGGGTTCCTGCGCGAGCCGAATTCCATCCGCGCCTACGCGAGCCTCGCCTGCATCGCGATCCAGAGCAACCAGAACGATATGTTCGGCGGGCAGAGCATCAATGCGTTCGACTACGCGATGGCGGAGGGCGTGCGCAAGTCGTTCCGCAAGGCGGTCGTCGACGAGGCGCGCAAGTCCGTCATCTACCGCTTCGAGGAGGAGTCGTTCCTCAAGGAGGAGCCGTTCAAGACGGAGTTCCAGGATGTCATGGATCTCGATGACTGCCTCTACGCGGAACAGGTGGACTCAGAGCGCGGCAAGCGCGGCATCGAGGCCATCGGGCGCGCGCTCACGGAGCTGCTCGCGCGGCACGGCAAGCCGACGCGCGACGCCTATCTCGACGCGCGCAGCATCTACCGCCTCGCCTGCGCTGACGTCGAGGAGGAGACGCACCAGGCGATGGAGGCGCTCATCCACAATTTCAACACGCTCCACAGCCGCGCGGGCGCGCAGGTACCGTTTTCCTCCATCAACTACGGCATGGACACGAGCCCTGAGGGACGCCTCGCGACGCGCGAGACGCTCAACGCCATCTGGGCGGGGCTCGGCAACGGCGAGACGGCCATCTTCCCCATCTCCGTATTCCAGCTCAAGGCGGGCGTGAACTACAACCAGGGCGATCCGAACTACGACCTCTTCCTGCAGGCGTGCAAGACGAGCGCCAAGCGCCTGTTCCCGAACTTCGTCAACATCGACGCGCCGTACAACCTCCAGTATTACAAACCCGGCAACTACAACAGCTGCGTTGCGACGATGGGCTGCCGCACGCGCGTGATGAGCAATGTCAACGGCCCGGAGGAATCCGGCTCGCGCGGCAATTTCTCGTTCACGACCATCAACTTGCCGAAGCTCGCGATCGAGGCGAAGGGCGACGTGAAGAAATTCTTCGAGCTCTACGACCACTACATCACGCTCTGCCATGACTATCTGCTCGAGCGCCTGCACGTCATCGAGCAGAAGCATGTCTACAACTATCCGTTCCTCATGGGGCAGGGCGTCTGGATGGACTCGGAAAAGCTCAAGCCGACGGACTCCATCAAGGACGTGCTCAAGCACGCGTCGTACTCCATCGGTTTCTGCGGCCTCGCGGAGTGTCTCGTCGCGCTCACGGGCAAGCATCACGGCGAGAGCGAGGCGGCGCAGAAGCTCGGCCTCGAGATCGTCGGACACATGCGCGCGCGCACGGATGCCTACACCGAGGCGGAGCATCGCAACTGGTCGACGTTCGGCACGCCGGCGGAGAGCACGGCCGGCCAGTTCCAGCGCGCGAACCGGAAGAAATACGGCATCATCCCGGGTGTCACCGACCGCCCCTACATGACGAACAGCAGCCATGTGCCCGTCTACTATCCGATCAAGGCCATCGACAAGATCCGCATCGAGGCGCCGTACCACGCGCTCGAGAACGCAGGCCACATCGCCTACATCGAGATGGACGGCGACCCGACGAAGAACGTCAAGGCGTTCGAGGCTGTCGTGCGCGCGATGCACGACAACGACATGGGCTATTTCTCCATCAACCATCCCGTCGACCGCGATCCTGTCTGCGGCTATACGGGTATCATCGAGAACGAGTGCCCGCACTGCCATCGCAGGGAGATCGAGCACGGCCACCTGGTCGTGCCGCGCATGAAAGCGTGAGTGTATGAAGAATCTCGTCGAACAACTGCAGGCGAAGGAGGGGTTCTCACCGTCTGAGTGCATCCTCGCTGATTTCCTGCTCAAGAATTTCCGGCTGCTCGCCGGGATGTCGACGCGCCAGCTCGCGAAGGAGACGTATACGAACTCCGCGGCTTATACGGAGTTCAAGGTGCAGTTCCTCGCGGAGATGATGGAGCGCATCCGCAACCCGCAGGTGACGGATTTCTCCATGACGGATCGCGATACCGTCCAGTCGCTCATGGACAAGGTGACAGGGCTCGAGGTCGAGGCGCTCCGCTCGACGCGGGGCATGCTCGACGCGGCGCAGTTCATGCGCGCGCTCGCCCTGCTTTCCAAGGCGCAGCACATCGACTTCTACGCGATGGATGAGAACCTCAATATCGCGCAGATGGCCGCCTCTGGATTCCTCATGGCGAACAAGGGAACGACGGTGCATCCGGCGATGACGATGCAGTACCTCTCTGCGGCGGGCATGCAGAAGGGCCACGTCAGTTTCTTCATCAGCCGCACGGGGGAGAACCGCATGCTCATCGACATCGCGCACCTCCTGCGCCTGCGCTCCGTGCCGCGGCTGCTGATTACATCGGCTCCCTCGAGCACGCTCGCCTCCCTCGCGGACGTGACGTTCCCCGTCGCGACCGTCGATACGATGGAGAAGCTCGGCCCGCGCATCTTCCTGCTCGGCGCGAAGTATGTGACGGATCTTCTTTTCGCCGTCCTCATGACGCGGCTCGATTTCTCCGACGCGAAGAAAAAGGAACAATGGCTCAACGGCCATTTCCATTATTGATTGTTTTTGACCAAAACGCCTCAGCGCTTGCTGGGGCGTTTTTTTGTAGCGCTGTTACAGGCGACACTTTTTATGAAAGAAAAATGAAACAGCATTGTTCCTTATTGTTTCCTTCCTGTTGAGCGGGAGAAGCTCCTTTGCTATGATGGCATTGTTCTTGAGGAGCATAGAGATTGCAGACGCTTCTCGGACACATCACCCATACGGTACCAAATGGGGACAAAGCTACATGCACAAACGTCCGCTTCGTGGACATTGTGCATCGCCCTTACAGTAATAGGAGGGAACTATATGGATCGACAGAAACTCTTTGACAGCTTCATCGAGTTCATGGGACGATTTGCGCAGCTCAAGGCGGTTGCCGCGCTGCGTGACGGCTTTATCATGACGACGCCGTTTACGATCTGCGGCTCGGTGTTCCTGTTGTTGGCAAATCTTCCTGTGCCTGGCTACGGCGATTTCATGAGTTCGCTG
>OMWS01000039.1 GCA_900314825.1 uncultured Veillonellaceae bacterium
TCGAGCATGTGCGCGCCGAGGATGGCCTCGTGGCCTTTGCGCAGGTCGAGCGTGTAGTCCTCCATGAAGACCGTGCGGTCGTTATGCGCGAGGATTTTCAAGAGACGCACGAGCGCAGCCGTCTTCCAGTCGCCCTCCGCGCCGAAGCCGTAGCCGTCGCGCATGAGGAGCTGCGCTGCGAGGCCCGGCAGCTGCTTCAGGCCTTTGAGGTCCTGGAAGTTCGTGCAGAACGCCGTGTAGCCGTGGTCGTCGAGGAATTTTTTGATGCCGAGGTATTCGCGCAGCTGATAGCGCACGGAGTCGTCGAACTTCGCCTGCGGGTTGTCCTGCGGGTTCAGCACATACTTCGCCTTGAGGTCCGCGAGCTCTTTGTCGATGTCCGCGTCCTTCACCGCGTCGATCACCTCGACGAGGTCGCCGACCGGCCAGTAATCGACCGTCCAGCCAAAACGAATCTGTGCTTCGACCTTGTCGCCCTCGGTGACGGCGACGTCGCGCATCGTGTCGCCGAAGCGGCAGACGCGGATCTTGAAGCTTTCGTTGTAGGCGACGGCGACGTTCTGCCACGAGGCGATTTCCTTCTCCACGTCGGGATCCTGCCAATGGCCGTAGACGATCTTGTTCTTGAGACCGAGGCGCGCATTGATGTACGCATACTCGCGGTCGCCATGCGCCGACTGGTTCAGGTTCATGTAGTCAAAGTCGATCGTGTCGTACGGGATGCGGTCGAGGTACTGCGTCGCGAGATGCAGCAGTGGCTTCTGCAGCAGCACTTCGCCACGGATCCAGTTCTTCGCTGGGGAGAACGTGTGCATCCACGTGATGACGCCCGCGACGTCGTCCTGGTAGTTCACTTCCTTCATGAATTTCGTGATGCCGTCCGCCGTCGTCATGACGCCTTTGAACTCAATGGGATACGGCAGCTTGCCGCTCGCGTTGAGCTTCTTCACGATGTCTTCCGTATCGCGCGCGACATTTTTGAGCTGCTCCTCGCCATAGAGGAACTGGCTGCCTGCGACGAACCAGAATTTATATTTTGGGGTTTCGAGCATAGATGAATGCCTCCTTGGAGAATTGTTTTATCGTGTGTTTGTTACAAAAATTAATTGCGAACCCTTTACGCCCGGTCATCGAGTGCTGTACCCGCCGCCCGCTCAAGCTCGAGCGCTTTTTCGTAGGCCTCTGTGAAGACGGCGGCGCCTTTTTCGCCGGCGACGGTCGGGTCGCGGCGCGTGGCCTCGGTGTCGCGGAAGATCTCGGCATCGAGGAAGTCGGCGAGCGGACGCGCTTCGCCCGCTTGGCACTTCAGCGCGTAGAGCGCGAGGACGCCCATGCCCCAGGGGCCGCCCTCGCCGGCACTCGCCATGACCGTGATCGGCACGCCGAGCATGTCGGCGAGGACTTGCTGCGCGACGATCGGTGTGCGGAAGAGGCCGCCTTGCGCGACGAGGCTGTCCATCGCGACGTGCTCTTCTTTCAATGCTTTCATGCCGATGGCGAGCGGCGCAAAGGCCGACAAGAGCTGTGCGAGCATGAAGTTCGCGAGCGTGAAGCGGCTGTGCGGCGCGCGGAGGAACAGCGGCCGGCCCGCTGCAACATCCGTGATGTTCTCGCCCGAGAGGCATGCGTAGTTCATGAGGCCGCCCGCGTCCTTGTCCGCCGCCCCGACCTGCTCGAACAGCAGGCCATAGAGCTTGTCCGGCGCGAGGTCGCATCCGGCCGCTTTCGCAAATTCGCCGAACAGCGAGACCCAGGCGTTGATGTCGGACGAGCAGTTATTGACGTGCACCATGGCGACGGGCGCGCCGTCCGGCGTCGTGACCATGTCGATGTCGCGATGCGGCTTCGTGAGATCGTGTTCGAGCACATGCATAGAGAATGCCGACGTGCCGACGGAGATGTTGCCCGTGCGCTTCCGCACGGCGTTCGTGCTGACCATGCCCGTGCCGGCGTCGCCCTCGGGCGGCGCAGCAAGCGCGCCTGGCGCGAGCCCGCCCGTCGGATCGAGCAGCCGTGCGCCCGCCTCCGTCAGATGGCCTGCCGGTTTCCCCGCGGGCAGTGCCTCTGGCAAGAGATCGATGAGCTTCCACGGCATGGCGGCCGCTTCCGGCAGTGCGTTGAACTTCTCCAGATAGTCCTTGCGGTACGTCCCCGTCTCTGCGTCGATGGGGAACATGCCGGACGCATCGCCGACGCCAAGCACTTTTTCGCCCGTCAGCTGCCAATGGATGTAACCGGCGAGCGTCGTGAGGAACGCGATGTCCTTCGTGTGCGCTTCCTTGTTCAACAGCGCCTGCTCGATGTGCGCGACGCTCCAGCGCTGCGGGATGTGGAAGTGGAAAAGCTCCGAGAGCTTGTCTGCCGCCTCGCCCGTGATGTTGTTGCGCCACGTGCGGAACGGTGCGAGGAGCCCTCCGTCCTTGTCGAAGGCCAGGTAGCCGTGCATCATGGCGCTCACGCCGATCGCCCCGAGCTTTGTGAGCTTCACATGATACGACTCCTCGACATTTGCGGCCACGGATTCGTACGCCGCCTGCACGCCGCGCCAGGCATCTTCGAGCGCGTACGTCCAGACGCCATTTTCGAGCGCGTTCTCCCAGCCGTAGCTACCGGAAGCGAGCGTCTCGCCGTCTTCCGAGAGCAGCACCGCCTTGATGCGCGTCGAGCCGAGCTCGATGCCGAGCGCCGTCCGCCCCGCCTCGATGGCCTCCGTCGCCTTGCGGATTTTCATCATTCGTTTCACACTCCTTTGTGTGTTCACGAGTTGCCTTAACGGTTTCTTTTCGGTTCGTCTGCGTGCACTCACACATTTCTGTGTCCGAGCACACTTTTATGTTTTCAGAATAGCACGGCGGTTGCCGCATGTCAATAAAATTTTCCGTTTCTCTTCACTTTCGATTTCTTTTCATCGGCTCTTGCTGTTCCACGATTTATCTTCTATAATGAAGGAAATTGTTTTATCGGCACAAAAATATTTTCGCGGCGCACGTCTCGCCGTGTCCTCCATTTCAAAAATCAAAACACGTTCATGAAAGGAAGATCTTCATGGCGAGCAAGGAAGATTTGCTGCTGACGAGTGACGACATCGACCGCATGCGGCGGCCGCGGCTCGCGGAGATGCTCGACATCGCGGCGGGCGCGGCGTATCTCTTGTCGGCCGAGGGGCAGACGACGCGCGCGAGCGACGAGCGCATGACGGTGCTGATCGTAAGTGCGGGCACGTGGGGCCTCATCACGGACACGCCGGCCGACCTCGAGCGCGGCGAGAACTACCAGATCACCGTGCTGACGGCAGAAGCGCGCGAAAATCTCCGGACGCTCCTCGGCATCCAGCAAAAAGTGCGCAAGGAATCGACGGGCCGCCCGAAGAAATACACGGTCGAGCGCGACGGCATGGACATCTTCCTCGCGCACGTCTACGAAGGCCAGAGCATCAAGAGCATTGCGCTCGAGCGCGACATGAGCCCGACGACCGTGCAAAAGCTCCTGAATGAAGCCCGCTTCCTCGCCGCCGACAACCTCGTGAGCGGCACATGGAGCGCCACGCCTGGCACGCCGAGCTACCAGAAGAACCTCGACGTCCTCGCCTGGGCCGCCGAACACGCGACGGGCGAAAAAAAGGCAGCCTACGAACAGCTGCAAAACACACTCGCGTCATCCTCGCACGTATAAAGGATCTTTGTGTGGCAGGCCTCTCCCAAAGGGGGAGGCTTTTTTGTCTGAAAAAATTCTGAATCTTTGTTGCGCCTGCAACGACGAAGCACGAACGACCCTGATATAATCAAGATAAATCGTGAGATAAACTATTTCATGATGAATGAAGGCGCTGCGCGCATAGGATGCTATTTGCCTGACGGCAAATGGCTAAGGCACCTCTTAAGCGGGCTCTTAGTGCTTCAGCACTTAGAGAGCGCTTATGCACTGCAAAGCGCTGAAGCGCTAAGAGTTGCCTTAAGAAAGGGGGAGCGAAAGTGGAACTTCAAAACCTCGTCAAAAAGCACACGCTCCTGTGCCTGGCGGGCGGCTTTGCTGCCGGTATCGTCGCGTTTGCATTCGGGAGTGTCATGCTGAGCGCTACGGGTTCGCCGGCGTTCTGCGGGACGTGCCACTCCATGAAGCACGAAGCCTGGACGTTTGCAGACTCGGCGCACAATACGCTCGAATGCACGGACTGTCACTTGCCGCACCAGAACGTTGCGATCTACCTCGTGGAAAAGGGTCGCACGGGCATGGTCGACATGTATCATGAAGTCGTGCGCGACTATCCGGCACACATCAAGCTGTCGAAGGATGGCTGGGACATGGTCAATGCGAACTGCGTGCGCTGCCACGAACCGACGATGCAGAATGTCCACGCGGACCTCGGCAAAGACCTTGACACCGGCGGCGACTGCCTGAAGTGCCACAGCCGCATCGCCCACGGAACGAACCATCTCGAAGGAGGGATCAAAGTTGAGTAAGCTGCAAAAAATCATCGCAGGGATCGCTGCGGTCTGCCTCGTGTTCTTCGGGTTCGTCGCCGTGCGCATCGGCGCCGCGCCGAACGATGACAGCGTGAAGCTCGCGAAAATCCCGGAGGATCAGAAGCTCGGCAAGGAAGCGTACAAAGAGGCGTATCCTCTGGAGTACAATTCCTACATGAAGAACAACGAGACCGACCCGTCGCCGACCGGCTATGGCGGCAGCATGGCGGGCAACTCGTACTTCGACATCGAGCCGGAGATCCTCGAGAATTTCAAAGGCTACAAGTTCTCCATCCAGTACGATGTCGCCCGCGGCCATACGTACGCCGGCGAGGACTTCAAGAACACGAAGCGCCTGCCGGGCCAGAAGGGCAGCTGCATCACGTGCAAAGGCTCGTACATGTATGATGTCTACTTCAAGCAGAGCGGCTGGGAGTACGCATCGAAGCCGATTGACGAAGTCATGGCTCCGATCCAGGACGACCAGTGGTTCGGCTGCTCGACGTGCCACGATCCTGACACGATGGATCTGCGCGTCTACCAGCAGGGCTTCGTCGAAGCCATGGCGCGCAAGGGCATCGATGTGAACAATGCGCCGCACAACGACAAGCGCGCGTATGTCTGCGCCCAGTGCCACAACGAGTATTACTTCACGGCGGAAGACGGCCGCGTCAACCATCCGTTTGACAACGGCTACGAGCCGGAAGAAGAGTTCCAGTTCTACCAGAGCGGCCAGGCTGGCGCGTTCAAGGGCGACTGGATGCATCCGGATTCCAAGACGATGATGCTCAAAGCGCAGCATCCGGACTTCGAGATCTGGGCGACGAGCGTTCATGCCGAGAACGGCGTCACGTGCATCGACTGCCATATGCCGTATATGCGCAAAGATGGCAAGAAGTACACGTCGCATTGGATGACGAGCCCGCTGAAGACGACGCAGGAATCGTGCCTCAAGTGCCACGATGAGAGCGCCGAGACGCTGACGGCCCGCGTCAAGACGATCCATGACAACAACTTCCGTCTGCAGCGCATCGCCGGCAACACGGTCGCGAAAGCGCATCTCGCCGTGCAGGCCGCGATGAACGCCGGCGCGACGGACGAGCAACTTGCGAATGCACGCCTGAAGCTCCGCGAAGCACAATTCTATTGGGATTGGATTGCTGCCGAGAACGGCAACGGCTTCCACAATCCTGACAAGTGCATGCGCGTCTCGGGCGAAGCCATCGACCTCGCGCATCAGGTCATCGAAGAAGCGAACAGCCTCGCACATATCTGATGTGATACGACAAATCAAAGAGCGACTACGAATTTTCGTGGCCGCTCTTTTTCTGTTCTGCTTGGTTGAAACTTGTGGTATCATAAAGGCAGGAGGGATGAAGGATGCGACGGCTTGATGATTTTTCCAAGGCACTTGCGAATTTGCAGCAGATTCGTGGCAAAGAACCGCCGTTCGATGCAATCACGCAGGCGCAACGACGCGATGGCACTCTCTATCATCCGTGACGCGCAACAGCGGTATTTGCCACTCTTAGAGCAATTGAAAGCGGAGCTGCTGAAAGGATGGGAGCCGGTATGAACCTTCGAGATGATATCAAAGCGGGCATCATCGCTCTCGCGAAGCAGCACGGCTTGGAAAAGGTGCTGCTTTTTGGCTCCCGGGCACGCGGAGACAATTGGGAACGGAGCGACATCGACCTTGCGGCGCGCGGCGGCGATATCGTGCGGTTCACGCTTGATGTGGACGATGTGATCCCGACGCTCCTCATGTTTGATGTCGTGAACCTCGACGGTCCCGTGCAGCCGGAGCTGCTGGAATCCATCCGGCGGGACGGCATCGTGTTGTATGAAGCTGTCGAAGACAAGCAAATTGCGTAAAAAAAGACTTCCATTGACACAATATGATTGCATCGATGGAAGTCTTTTTTGTATCGTGGTTAGGATTCTTTCGCCGCAACGAACCCGCCGATGACGACGGCGATGGCGCTGGCGAAGAGGACCCAGATGAAGGGCTTCGTGGAGAATGCGACGGTGACGCTTTCGGCGGCGAGCTCTTCGATGGACGGCAGGAGCTCGAGACGGATCGTCTCCTGGTTGCCGGAGACGCCGGTGAGGCGGATGCGCTTTTGTCCGTTCATGATCGTGATGGGCTCGCTCTTGCCGCCGGTCTCGGTCGCGAGGATGACGGGCTGCGCGTGTTCGACGGTCTCGCCGTCCGTCACGGCGATGTCAGCTGTCACG
Organism: uncultured Veillonellaceae bacterium; assembly: GCA_900314825.1. Taxonomy (GTDB): domain Bacteria; phylum Bacillota; class Negativicutes; order Selenomonadales; family Selenomonadaceae; genus Selenomonas_C. The sequence continues at coordinate 6,702 of OMWS01000039.1, forward strand.
CGCATGTGGTCGCCCTCGGGCGTCATCTCGATGTTGTCGTAGCGGTACGCGTAGAGGTCATCCATCTGCATATGGCCGCGCTTCAGCATGATCTCCTCGTGCTCGCTTTCCGGCGGTGTCGGCGCGAGGTAAAGGTCGCCCGTGAGGCGGCGGACAATCGCGGGTTCGCGCGCCGCATCCTCGCCGCTTTCCTTGAGCTTCGTGAGCGCTGTGACATGCTCGCCGTCGACGGTGTAGTCATACGTTTTCGCGTCGCCCGTGGCGTTGAACGTCTGCCCTTCGAACGTGAGTTCGTGGCCGAGGACGGTTTGCGTCTCGCCGGGCGCGAGCGTGACGGACGCGTTGCCGCCGCTCGCGCTCGTGACGATGGCGACGAGTGCGAGCAGCGTGCCGACGTGCACGAGGATCGCGCCTTTGCGCTGCATCCATTTTTTCACGAATGCGTAGATCATGAGCACGACGAGAACGAGCGCAAGCGGCGCGGTCGTGCGCGTGTAGAAGCCCGTATCGACGGCGGCCGGCTGTCCCGCGAGCTGCGTGAGGAGCGGCATGGACATGCCGACAAAGACGATGGCCGCGATGAAAGCGAGGACGAGCGCGCCGAGCAAAAGGAGAAACGGACGGCTGGCGTAGCTTTCATACATCGGCGTCTGCGGCAGGGACTTGGCACGGAAGAACAAGAGCGCGAGCCCTGCGAGGAGCACGAGGCCATTGACGACGGCGAGCGTGAGGCCGATGCTTGTGCCGGCGAACGAGTGCACGGAGAAGTCACCGAGGATGCCACTGCGCGTCAGGAATGTGCCGTAAAGTACGAACGCATACGTGAAGATCGCGGCGAGATGCAGCACGGGCAGCACGCCTTCGCGCGTGCGGGCGGCCGTCAGGAGGTGCAGCAGCGCGCAGGCGAGCAGCCACGGCACGAGCGACGAGTTCTCGACGGGGTCCCAGCCCCAGAAGCCGCCCCAGCCGAGGACTTTGTATGCCCAGTAGGCACCGATGAAGATGCCGGCGCCGAGGAAGCTCCAGGCGACGAGCGTAAAGCTTCGCGCGCTAGCGAGCCACTGCTTCGTGGGCGCATTCACGAGGAGCGCTGCGCAGGAGTACGCGAGCGGAACAGCGAGCAGCGCGTAGCCGAGGAAAAGGATCGGCGGATGGACGGCCATCCACGGATCCATGAGCAGCGGGTTCATGCCCGCGCCATCGACCGGCACGTCCGCGATGAGCTCGAACGGGCTCTTTGCGAGTGTCAGGAGCGCGAGCACGGCGAGCAGCAGAGAGAAGATGCCGACCGTCGCGTTCATGACGCTCTCGCGCTCGGGCGCGGCCTTGGCCGCCTGGCGCAAGAGCACGAGCAGCGCGACGGCATGGAACACGACCCAGAGGAGGAACGAGCCCTGCTGGCCGGCCCAGAATGCCGAGATTTTATAGAGCAGCGGGAGTGCCTGCGACGAGTAGCCCGCGACATACGCGACTTCGAAATGATCGCCGAGGAACAGCGCGTAGAGCACCGCGCCCGAAGCGAGCGAGCAGAAGGCCGCACACAACGCGTCAATGCGCGAGATGCGCCGCCACTTTGCGCCGCCGAGCGCCGAGAGCGCCGCGAAGAGCGATGTGCCGAGCGCGAGGGCCAAAAGCAGTTCACCTAATTGAGGAAGAAAATACATAGATCGTCACCTTTGATTGTTATGAATGTGCACACTCTCTGCAGCCTCTCCCTCAGGGAGAGGGGGACCGCGAAGCGGTGGATAAGCAGGCACACGGCGCTTTAGCGCCGATGTGATCGCTTATGCCGCTTGCGGCTGCGGGTCCCTTGCACGGTAAAACAATTCGCACATCGTAGCTTCCGCGGGTGCGAGTACGAAACGTTTGCGTGCGCGCACCCGCGAGAAGGGATTCCCTACGGATCCATCAAATGTGCAAGGGACCCTTTCCGACCCCTTCGGGGCCACCTTCCCCTGAGGGGAAGGCTGCAGTTTGAGTGCCCCCGCTTCATCCGTTCCCCTTTTCTTTTTCATATTTCGACGGGCACTTGATCAGCAATTTGTCCGCTTGGAACACGGTGCCGTCGTATTTGCCGATGGCGACGATGTGATGCGATTGGTCGAACTGGTCGGGCTTCTGCCCGTGGTAGCGGACATCCATGGTCTTGCCGTCGTTTTCGTCCACGAGCGTGAAGACGAAATCGTCGCCGTCCATGTGCGGCGCGGGCGCGGATTTGTCCAAGAGGCCTTTGACCTGGACGTTCGATTTCGAGGACTCGGCCTCGGCGATGCCGACGTACGGCGTCACGGAATCCATGAAAGAATAACCGACATAGCCGAGGAAGGCGAGGGCGATGATGACAAATAAAATTTTCCGGTTCATGTGCGTGATTTCGCTCCTTTCCGCAGGAGTGCAAAATAAATTAATGTTACGTCGAGAAGCGCAAGCAGCAGCGTCGCGAGCATGACGGGCTCCATGTCGATGTGCCCGGCGCTATTGAGCACTGGCTCGGGATGCAGGGAAAAGTAGAAGCGCGGGATGACGAAGACGAGGAACGGCACGGGCAGCACGGAAAACAGCGCATAGATCGCCGAGATCCGCGCCCGTCGCTCCGGATCATCAAGCACGGCGCGGAGCGCGAGGTACGCGGCGTAGATCATGAGCAGACAGAGGATCGTCGTCTGCCGCGGGTCCCAATTCCAAAATGCGCCCCATGTAAGCCGCGAAAAAATCGCGCCCGTGACCGTCGCGAGGACGGTGAAGAGGAGGCCGAGCTGCGCAGAGCGTGCCGAAAAACCATCGGCACGTAAAAGCGTTGCCCGGTCGCCGTCCCGCAACCGCAGCACGCGCCACGCATAGATCGCAGCGACGGCGAAGGCGACGACACTGACCCAGGCACACGGGATGTGGAGGAAAATGATGCGCACATAGTAGCCGAGCCCTTCGGCGGGCGGGACGACGAAAAAAACGAGGCCGAGGGTGAGGAGGGTGAGAACGGCAATCAATGGGATAAGATGTTTCATATCATAAATTCCTGTTACTTTGGTTGCGAAATGTGACGGATCGGGCAGCCTCTCCCTCTGGGCGCAATGTCATTAAGTTAAGAGACAGCCCTCCTCCTTGGAGGAGGGACAGGGCCGGCAGGCCCAGGGAGGTGCGGCCTGTAGTTTATTACAATCAGCAGGTCGTCACACAGCGCCCGTGCGCGCACGTCCTCGGATATGTTACGACGTACGGCCACAGGGCCTAAGTTTTGACGTACGAATTGGTACGATCTACAGGCCGCTCCCTCCTGACGCTGCGCTTCGCTCCGCGTCTGTCCTCCCTCCAAGGAGGGAGGCTGGGGGTTGTGAGCCTTTTGCGCTTAACTTAATGACATTGTCCTCTGAGGGGAAGGCTTGCTTAATCTTCATACCACAATGAATCAAACAGCAGTGACGCACCGACGATCAGTAATAAATCGTACAGCCCCATCCCAACGAGCAAGGAGATGCCAGCTTCCCGTCCGCCGAAGGTCGCAGCCGTGAGCGAAATGGCCGGCAGAAACACGGGCAGGATGACGGGCAGCAGCAGGACGGGCAGGAGGCCGCTGGCACTCGTTTGGCGTCCGGCGGCTCCTACCGTTAATGCGGATAACAGCGTCCCCGCGCCTGCGAGGCCGAGCAGGCCGAGGGCGAGTGTCAGGGCGAACAACAGCGGTGCGACGCATGCGGCGTCGAGCAACACAAAGAATAATGGCACGAGCACGATGGCGAGGCAGACGAGCGTGAGGAATGCAAACGCCGTCTTGCCTGCCAGCACGGCCTGCCCTGCGCCATAGACGCGGAGCGCGAGCAGCGCGCCCGAAGACTCATCACTCGCAAACGTCCCGCCGAGACCCATCGAGGCCGCGAAGAACAGCAGCACCCAGAGGAGTGCCGCGAGAAGCGGCGGCTCGAGGATCGCTCCGCCGAGCGCCATCGAGAGCGCAAGGAGCGCCGTGATCGCGAAGAGCGCCATGATGGCGAGGGACGAGCGGGAGCGGAGCGCCGTCGTCGCCTCGCGGCGGAGGAGGTGGAGGGTGGAGGCACAAATGGAAATGTTGTGCTGTTTCGTTACAGCGTGACCCGCTCCGCCTCGCATACGCTCGGCACCTCTCCCAGAGGGAGAGGCTTTTTCTTTCGTACGCGTTTTTCCTAACGTGATAACTTCATCTGCCCAAGCGGCTTCTTGTTCATCATTCGTTGCAACGAGCACAAGTGCTCCATGATTGGCCGCGTTCCTCGCCTCTCTCCGAACAACTTCCCGCCCTGCCGCATCGAGATTCGCGCCCGGCTCGTCGAGCAGCCAGAGTTTGGCGTTTGAGGCGATCAGCACCGCGAGTGCGAGGCGTTGGCGCTGGCCGGTCGAGCAGGACTTTGTCCGCTTGGCCGCGTCTTCTGCTTTCAGACCGACGCGCCCAAGCAGCGCATGGAGTTCTTCGTCCGTTAACGTGAATCCGCGCAAGCCGAGAAGGAATGCGATGGCCTCCGCGCCCGTGAGCTCTGGCGACAGCGCAAGCTCTGGCGAGAGCAATCCAAGATTGCGTCGAAGAGTTTCGCGTGTCAAAGGAGTGGTCGCCGCGTCGTTATTATGCCTCCCCCTTTGGGGTAAGCAGACGCAAGGCGCTTCAGCGCCTATGCGGTCGCTTATACCCTCGCGGTTGAGGTGGCCTCCCGTCAGGGAGGCCGGAGAGGGTAGCGTGGTTTCTTCTACGACGATACGACCATTCGAAGGACGTAATAAGTGTCCCGCGAGCCGCAGAAATGTGGACTTGCCGCTGCCGTTCGCGCCGGTGACGGCGTAGATATGGCCGCCGGTGAGCGTGCACGAGACGTCCTGCAGCACGTCCTGCGTGCCGAAGGTTTTCGAGACGTGGTCGAATGTCACGGCGAGACGCGTGTCCTCGCGTGTTCCGCTGGTTTCTACCGGTCTCGCTTTTTCCTGCGCCGCGCCGTCTGCGCCCGTCATCTTGTCCCCTCGTCGAGCTTCGCGTGGTCGAGCTCGATGCCGTCTTCGCTCACGTGCAGCAGCCCTTCTTTTTCCATCGTCCCGATCTCGCGCGTCAGCGCGCTGCGGTTGCATGAGAGCTCGCGGGCGAGCTGCGTGCGGCCCGGGACGGCCACGCGGTGCAGGCCTTGCCGCTGCTCGCGCTGCAAGATGTAGAGGATGATGCGCTCGCGCAGCGTTTTTTGTGACAGCACCTCGATCGTCTGCGTCATGAGATAATTTTTGCGGCAGAACGCCTCCAGCAGATTTTTCATCACGATGCCGTGGATGCGGCCGAGCCGCGTGCCCGCCGTGATGAGCGCGCGCCACGTCACCCAGAGCACGTGCACGTCCGTCAGCGCTTCGACCGACGCGAGGCCGGGCGCGCGGAGGATGGCCGACGAGCTGCCGAGGAGCGCGCCGCGCTCGAGCAGGTGGCTCGCCGATTCGCCGCCGAAACGGTCTTCCGTCAGCACTTGCGCGCGTCCGTCGAGCAGCACGCCGATCGAGCCGTTCTCCTGGTCGGCGCGCAGGATGCGCTCGCCTTTCGCATAGCGCTTGAAGATCGTCCCCGTCGCGTGGAGGAAGCGGTGGATTTCCTCCTGCGACAAGTCTTGGAAAAACGGCAGCGTGACGAGATCGCTGAGCATTGGCATGGGCAAGCCTTCTTTCGGGGAAGCAGGACGCGCTTCCCTGGATTTTTTCTTCATTGTATGACTTTTTTATTATAGCAGGGCGGTTTTAGAAATTCTGTTGCAAATGCAACACTCCTGGAACGCCAGCACCTTTGCCGAAGAAAACAAACGAAAACGGATGAAAATTTTCTAGAAGCAAGAAGGAATTTCGCCGCGCTCCGCGAATATAAGAAGTTAGAAAGCCATCGAGATTCAGATAAAGGAAGCGATGATTTAGGACGGTCGTCCAATCAGCGCTTCCGAGAAGTTAAGGGGGAATTTTTCAATGAAGCTCAGCAACAAAGGTTTCGGCGCGTACGACATCCGCGGCGTGTATCCCGAGGACGTCAATGAGGAGCTCGCGTATCGCATCGGCCGCGTGTTCCCGGGGCTCTTCGACGCGAAAAAAGTCGCGGTCGGCCACGACATCCGCCTCTCCGGGCCTTCGATCCGTGACGCGCTCGTCAAAGGCCTGACGGAAGCGGGCTGCGATGTCATGGACATCGGCCAGTGCGGCACGGAGATGATCTACTTCACGACGGCGCACTTCGGCCTCGACGGCGGCATCATGATCACAGCCAGCCACAACCCGAAGCAGTACAACGGCATGAAGTTCGTCCGCAAGGAGTCGCGTCCGATCTCGAGCGACACGGGCCTCAAGGACATCGAGAAGGCCGTCATGGAAGGCACGTTCGAGCCGAAAGAGGCGACGGGCAAAGTCGAGCAGAAAGACGTGCTCGACGAGTACGTCGATCACATCCTCACGTACGTCGACGTCTCGAAGCTGAAGCCCTTCAAGGTCGTTGCGAATACGGGCAACGGCGCGGCCGGCCCGATCATCAACGCGCTCGAGAAAAAGCTCCCGTTCGACCTCATCAAGGTCTACAACGAGCCGGACGGCAACTTCCCGAACGGCGTGCCGAACCCGATCCTGCAGGAGAACCGCGAAGCGACGGCGAAAGTCGTGCGCGAGCAGCACGCAGACGTCGGCGTGGCATGGGACGGCGACTTCGACCGCTGCTTCCTGTTCGATGAAAAAGGCGGCTTCATCGAGGGCTATTACATGGTAGGCTTCCTCGCGAAAGCATTCCTCGCGAAGAACCCCGGCGCGAAGATCATCTACGACCCGCGCCTCATCTGGAACACGATCGAGATCTGCGAAGAGAACGGCGGCGAGGCGGTCATGTGCCGCAGCGGCCATGCGTTCATCAAAGATAAGATGCGCAATGTCAATGCCGTCTACGGCGGCGAGATGAGCGCCCATCATTATTTCCGTGACTTCTCCTACTGCGACAGCGGCATGATCCCGTGGCTGCTCGTCCTCGAGCTCCTCTCGCAAGCGGGCGGCAAGACGCTCTCCGACCTCATGAAAGAGCGCATGGAGAAATTCCCGACGTCCGGCGAGATCAACAGCAAGGTCCAGGACGCGCAGGCGGTCTTCGACCGCATCGAAAAAGACTACGGTTCGAAGGGCAAGGTCACGAAGGTCGACGGCCTCTCCGTCGAATTCCCCGAGTGGCGCTTCAACCTCCGCAAGTCGAACACGGAGCCCGTTATCCGCCTCAACATCGAGACGCGCGGCGACCAGAAGCTCTGCGATGAGAAGACGAAGGAGCTCCTCGCGGAAATCCGCAAATAAAACGCACAAAACTGATTGTATGTGATTCCCAAGAAAATCAAATGCAACCTCCGGCAGGAGCCGCAGCAAAACGCGCTGCGGCTCCTGTTTTTTGCGTGAGATGAGCGAAATGAGCGTCGACGCCTAAAATCCATTTACAAGAATTCCTTTTAGGTGTAAAATCCTAAATAAAAACAGGAGGGATGTTCATGCAATGGATCAACCGGCCGCAGGAGCTCGCTTTTTTGCAACGTCATCGTGACCACCACATCATCAAGGTCGTGTCCGGCGTGCGCCGCTGCGGGAAATCGACGCTGTTCCACTTGTTTCGCGACCGTCTTCTCGCAGATGGCGTGCCGGCATCGCGCATCCTGACGATCAACCTCGAAGACTTGGCATTCGAATCCTTGCAAGAGTATCACGCGCTCTATCGCTATGTGCTGGAACACCTCGCCCCGGGCGGGCGCAATTACATTTTCCTCGATGAGATCCAGCAAGTGCCGTCGTTCGAAAAAGCTGTGGACAGCCTGTTTTTGCGCGACGATGTCGATCTCTACCTCACGGGCTCGAATGCGTATTTTCTTTCCGGCGATCTTGCGACCGTGCTCGCGGGGCGCTACGTCGAGCTCCGCATGCTGCCGCTCTCGTTTTGCGAGTTCTGCGAGGGACTTCCCGCGCAGCCGCCGCTTACGGAAGCACAGCGCTATGCAGCTTACGTGCAGGGGAGCTCTTTTCCGTATCTTTTGACTGTGCCGCACGATGCGCAAGGCGTGCGCGAATATCTCGAAGGACTATATCACACGATTCTCATCAAGGACACGATGACACGGCTCGGCACGGCGGACACGTCGCTCCTCGAGAAAATCCTCCGCTATCTTGCAGCGAACATCGGCAGCCTCATCTCGCCGACGAAAATCGCAAACGCGCTCACGAGCCAAGGGCGGCGCACGGACAACAAGACGGTCGAGCGCTATCTGCGCGCGATGGAAGACAGCTTGCTCATCTACCGGGCCGACCGCTATGATGTGCGGGGCAAGAGCATTTTCAAGACAAACGCGAAATATTATCTCGTCGATCCAGCCTTCCGCGCGCTTCTCGTTGCGGACACCAGCCGAGACACCGGCCACGTCCTTGAAAATATCGTCTACCTCGAGCTTTTGCATCGCGGCGCGCGTGTCTACGTCGGGCAGCTGGCGAAAGGTGAAATCGACTTCATCGCCGAAACCAGCGAAGGCCGCTTCTACTATCAAGTCGCGGAAACGACACTCGCCCCGGACGTCCTCGACCGCGAGCTCGCTCCGCTCCGCGCTGTCCCCGACCAATATCCGAAAACCCTCCTGACGCTCGACGAAATCACGCCGGAAGCGGACTACGACGGAATCCGGAAGCGGAATGTGCTGCGGTGGATGCGGGAGGGGAAATGAAATGAATGAGAAAAAGGAAGCACAGCCGATGATCCGTTCGAGTGCCGCTGAATATCTGACGTATGTGGCGTCGACGGGCGATGCGGAGACGAGTGTTGAGCTGCGGTATGAGGATGAAGATATTTGGCTGACACAACGCATGATGGCGCTGCTTTATCAAGTGGATGTGAAGACCATTAACTCACATATTCAAACGATTTTGAAAGACCGAGAAGCGAGTGAGGGGGCAACTATCCGAAAATATCAGATAGTTCAACAGGAGGGCGTTCGGAAAGTTCATCGTCAAGTGAACCACTACAACCTCCAGATGATCATCGCTGTCGGCTTCAAGGTGAATTCGGAGCGCGCCGTGCAGTTCCGCAAGTGGGTGAACCAGATTGCGCGGGAGTACACGCTGAAGGGCTGGGTCATGGACGACGAGCGCTTGAAGTGCGGGACGTATGATTTTTCTGCAGACCACAAGGAGCCGCAGCTTTGGGCGAGCTGCGGCTCCTGTTTTTTGATCGCATCAATAATCGATTTTGTGGAAGACATCGCGGACGTTGACAATGAAGTCGTCGTAGAGCGAAATTTTGATGTCTTCGTGGACATCGGCGCGCTCCTTGGGCTCCATGCGCTCGAGCTCCCACGCGGGGACGTCCTCGTACGTGTCATCGAAGACGAGCTGGCCGTCTTTCAGATAATAGACTTCGACGGTGCGCGCAAGCGGCGAGATGATCCAATATTCCTTGACGCCGGCGCGCGCGTAGGCCTGCATTTTTTTGCCGCGGTCGTACTTTGACGTCGAGGGCGACAGGACTTCGACGACGAGGTCCGGCGCACCGTGGATGCCGTCCCGCTGGATGATGTCCCTGTTGCAGACGATCATGGCATCGGGGATGAAATGGTTTTTTTCATCGAGATATACATCGACATTATCCGTATAGGCTTTGCACGGCTTGTCCCAGAGATAATTTTGGAAAAGGCGACCGATGTTGATGACGACATCCGCGTGCATCGTCCGCGGGCACGGCGACATCATGACGGTCTTGCCGTCGACGAGCTCGAACCGGGGCGGGTCGCGGTAGGCTGCTTCTCCCATGGGGATTCCTCCTTTCGGATCAGACAAAAGATCTTTCCTTCATTATAGCATGAATGCGAACGAAATGCGTGGAAAGATGTTTCCTAGAAATCGGAGACATGGTATAATAAATACAGCGTATTGCGCATTTCTTTGACAGATGCGCAGAAGATTTTTAAGCGGTCGCAGAACGGCGGCGGAAAAAGAGGAGTGGTTTTCATCATGAGTTTGAAACTGAAGTCCGGGTTCGAGTTCGACTATGACAACCTGTACGGCGAGGGCAAAGTCACGGAGGACGACCTGAAGTTCTACGAGGCTGACCTCAAGAAAGCGCACGAGGCGCTCAAGGTCATGCGCGAGAAAGGTTTCATCCGCGCGCATCTCTCGAAAGACGGCGAGCCGGAAAAAGTCCTGTTCTCCCAGCTGCCGTACGTCGAGGAAGGCCATCTGAACTCCCCGTCGTCGCTCGCGCACCTGCAGGAGCTCACGGATCACGTGAAGGACAACGTTGATGTCGTTGTCTCGCTCGGCATCGGCGGCTCGTACCTCGGCAACAAGGTGCTCTTCGATGTGCAGTGCGGCGAGTTTTGGAACGCGCTCACGAAAGAAGAGCGGGGCGGCTTCCCGAAGGTCTATTTCTCCGGCAACAACATCGACCCGCAGCGCACGCACGACCTCATCGCGCACATCGAGAAGATGGCAAAGGTCTCGCAGTCGCATCAGGGCCGCAAGCTGAAAGTCCTGCTCCTCGTCATCTCGAAGTCGGGCGGCACGCTCGACACGATGTCGAACTTCCTCGTCATCTATGACGAGCTCAAAAAATGCGCCGACGTCGAGCAGGAAGTCGTCGCCGTCACGGATCCGAACAAAGACAAGCCGACGCTCCTCAAGAAGCTCGCGATGGAGCACAACTGGCCGCAGTACGCCGTCCCCGATGGCGTCGGCGGACGCTTTACGATCTTCTGCGAAGTCGGCCTGTCGCTCGCGGCGTGCATCGGCTTTGACATCCAGGCGTTCCTCGACGGCGCGAAGGACATGGACAAGGAATGCCAGAACGACGACATCTGGCAGAACCCGGCGATGCTCAATGCATTCCTGAAATTCGCCGCTGCCGAGAAGCATGGCCGCGACATCGAGGTCATGATGCCGTATGGCGACTACATGCAGTCGATCTCCGAGTGGTACATCCAGCTCCTCGCGGAGTCGCTCGGCAAGCAGTTCAACAAAGAGGGCAAAGAGGTCTGCTATGGCCGCACGCCGCTCGTCGCGGTCGGCACGCGCGACATGCATTCGCAGACGCAGCAGCATCAGGAAGGCAAGCTCAACAAGGTCGTGCAGTTCGTCAAAGTCGCGAACTGGCCCGTGGATTACCCGATCCCGAACGTCTTCCCCGAGGCGAAGAAGCTCGCCGATATCGCTGGCGTCACGATGAGCCAGGCGCTCGAGACGGCACGCCAGTCGAACGCGGACGCGCTCACGTCGAACCACCGCTACAACGCGTGCTTCACGCTGCCGAAGCTCGACGCGTACTACCTCGGCCAGCTGCTCTACATGCTCGCGATGTCCGTCGCGTACGAGGGCGAGCTCGCCGACGTCGATGCGTTCAACCAGCCGGGCGTCGAGGCCTACAAGCGCATCATGTGGCCGCGGCTCAATGAGCTCAAGAAAGAAATCGACAAAAAATAATTTTTGTTCAGTAGTTCATCGTAAAAAAAGCTCCTGCAGGGCAATGCCCTGCAGGAGCTTTTTGTTTCGAAATTATTTTTTCGCTCCACCAAAACATGGAATCCGTAACAAAATATATTTACTGAGCACATAGCAGATGCCGAGCGTCAGCGCGCAGACGAGCACGTACTTGAGGTAGACGTTGAGATCCGTGAACGTAGTGAAGAGCCAGGCGACGGGGAACAGGATTTCCATGTGGAGGTAATAGACGGGATACGAGGTCGCGGAGAGGTTCGACAGCAGCGGCGTCGTGAAGTCGAGCTGCTTCTGGAAGAACGCGACGAGGAAGAGCGTTGCTGACCACATGAACGGGCCTTGCGTGACGGCATTCGCAAGCGCGAGCGTCGCGGCGTCGGCACCGCTCGCGGCGAGGAAGAGCTTCTGATAGAGATACGCGGGGCTGAGGACGAGCGTCGCGAGGCCCCAGAACCACGCGGACGGCACATAACCGCCAAGTTCGAACCAGCGCGAGCGCCACGCCCACGCGCCGAGGAAGAACACAAGGATGTACGTGCCGATGCGCACGGGCTGGAGGACGAGGATGTATGCGTAGAACGTCCACGTATCGGGATGCATGATCGAGCCGGTTGCGTAGATGCTGATTGTGGAAATGACAATGAGCGCGGCGTAGAGCATAACGCTCGGGCGTTTTGGTGTCATGCTCTGCCGCCAGAACGATGGGGCAATGGCGACGGCAACCGTTAAGAGCACGTAGAGCGCAAGCAGCGCGCCGAGATACCAGTACTGCGCCTGCTCGTAGAGCGGCCCCCAGAAGAGCGTCGTGTAAAACGTCCAGAAGTCCACGGGCGCGTGGCGGCTCGCGAGGATGATGTACGTCACGAGCGGCGCGAAGACCATCGAGCCGAAGATCCACGGCAGCGCGATGCGGCCGATTTTTTTGCGCCAGAACGTGCCGGCGCCGTGCTTCGAGAGAGACATCAGGCCAAAGTAGCCGGAGATGAAGAACATGACGGGCATGATGAAGATATCGACCCAGAGGATGAAGACCGTCGCGGAGAACACGGGCTGCGACTTGTCGACGACATACCACCACTCCGGTGCGTACGCCATGTAACACATCGCGGCATGGAAGACCGTCATGAGCCAAATGATGAACCACTTCAAGTTGTCGAGGAAATACAAACGTTTTGTTGGCATGGAAAGCCCTCCTATTATATAGGGCGCCACAACTCAAGCCTCCCCCTCTGGGGGGAGGCTTTGGGCGTGTGCTTTACAGTTATTTTATTCGTCCACACGAAAAGTGTCAACTTTGTCTTGTTCACACGTCATTCCATCGTCCTGTATGATGAATACATGGGAAAACACGCGAAAACTTCTCATCGAGGTGTTTACAAATTCCAATTCCGTGGTATAATATCCTTTGTTGCTTGTCCACGGGGTGTGGACAATCGAGATTATAGGTAAGGAGTTATTTCTATGCAAACGGAAGAAAACGAGTTCATGCAGCACGAACTACGGCTGCCGGAACTCACGGTCCGCGGCATGGTGCTCGGCGCGATCCTCACGGTCATCTTCACCGCGTCGAACGTCTACCTCGGGCTGAAAGTCGGACTGACCTTCTCGTCGGCGATCCCGGCGGCGGTCATCTCCATGGCCATCCTCAAGATGGCAAAGGATTCGAACATCCTTGAGAATAACATGGTGCAGACGCAGGCCTCGGCGGCCGGCACGCTGTCCGCCATCATCTTCATCATCCCGGGCATGCTCATGATCGGCTACTGGCAGGGCTTCGAGTTCTGGCAGACGCTCGTCGTCTCGGCGTGCGGCGGGTGCCTCGGCGTGCTCTTCACGATCCCGCTCCGCCGCGCCATGGTCGTGCACAGCGACCTCGCGTACCCGGAAGGCGTCGCGGCCGCCGAAATTTTGAAAGTCGGCAGTTCGGCAAAAGCGCATGAAAAAGGCGGCTCGGGCCTCAAGGAGATCGCCTCGGGCGGCGCACTCGCCGGCCTCGTCGCGCTCTGCTCGAATGCATTCCAAGTGCTCGGCTCGCAGTTCTCCCTGTGGTTCTCCGTCGGCCGCGGCATGACGCAGCTGCCGCTCGGCTACTCGACGGCGCTCGTCGGCGCGGGCTACCTCATCGGCATCGCCGCCGGCCTCTCGATGCTCGTCGGCATCCTCATCGCCTGGGCAGGCTTTGTGCCGTTTTACACGATCACGAGCGCGCTGCCGGACGGCATGACGATGCAGAAATTCGCTGGCGCGGTCTATCAGGAGCGCGTGCGCCTCATCGGCGCGGGCGCCATGGGCGTGGCTGCAGTGTGGACGCTGCTCACGCTCGCGCGCCCCGTCATCGACGGCGTGAAGGAATCCCTCGCCGCCGTCCGCATGCCGGATGCTGACAAGGGCAAACACCGCATGGACATCGACATGAGCGCGAAGAGCGTCGGTCTCGTGTTCCTCGTGACGGTCGTCGGCCTCCTCTGCATCTTCTACGCGTTCGTCAGCCCGGAACATCTGCCGGGGAGCCAGACGCTGACGTTCACCGTCGTCGGCGTCGGCGTCGCCGTGCTCATGGGCTTCTTCGTCGCCGCGGCCTGCGCCTACATGGCCGGCCTCGTCGGCACGAGCTCGAGCCCGATCTCGGGCATCGGCATCCTCGCCATCATTGTCGCCTCGCTCGTCATGTACGCGCTCTGCCAGTCGTTCGGCATCTTCGCGCTGCCGGGCGGCGAAAAATTCGCGACGGCGACCGCCATTTTCACCACGTCCATCATCATGGCCATCGCCTGCATCTCGAATGATAACATGCAGGACCTCAAGACGGGCTACCTCGTCGGCGCGACGCCGTGGCGCCAGCAGGTCGCGCTGCTCCTCGGCTGCGTCGTCGGCGCGCTCGTCATCGCTCCGGTGCTGAACCTCCTCTACGAAGCGTACGGCTTCCCCGGCGCGATGCCGCGTCCGGACATGGATCCCAGCCAGGTGCTCGCCGCGCCGCAGGCCGCCCTCATGACGACCATCGCGCAAGGCATTTTCTCGGGGGCGCTCCAGTGGGACTACATCTACATTGGCATCGGCCTCGGAGCCCTCCTCGTCGCCATCGATCAGATCCTGAAGCACACGACGAAATCGCTCTGCCTGCCGCCGCTCGCCGTCGGCATGGGCATCTACCTCCCACCGTCCGTCCAGACGCCGCTCGTTGTCGGCGCCGTGCTCGGCTACTTCCTGCGCAAGCACCTGCGTAGCATCGGCGGTGAGGAAGCGGAATCTGCCGGCAACCGTCGCGGCACGCTCTTCGCGTCCGGCCTCATCGTCGGCGAGTCCATCATCGGCGTCCTGCTCGCAGGCGTCATCGTCGTCTCCGTCTCCGGCGGCGGCAGCGACGCGCCGCTCGCGCTCGTCGGCAAAGACTTCGCCGACACCGCCGAATGGCTCGGTCTCGCCGTCTTCGCCGTCTCGCTCGTGATCTTCTCGAAGATCGTGCTCGGCGGAGCGAAAAAATAAGATACCTCGTTTTTGGGGGAGCTCAAAAGCCTCGGGACATCGTGTTCCGAGGCTTTTTTGTTCCTCAAAATGTTGCGGAACCGTCGCTGGATTCCTGCTATAATGAAGGAAGGAGGTACGATCCTTATGAAAATTACCATCGTCTGCGCTGGCAAGCTCAAAGAGAAATATCTCACGGCCGGCATCGCGGAGTATCAGAAGCGGCTTGCGCCGTTCACGCAGTTCGAGATCCGCGAAATCCACGAAGAAAAAATGCCCGAGAATCCCTCGGACGCAGAAAAACAGCAGGTGCTCGCGAAAGAAGGCGAGCGCCTGCTGAAACAGGTGCCGGACGGCAGCTACCTCTATGTGCTCGATGTCTATGGAGAGGAAAAGAGCAGCGAAGAACTCGCGGCGGAGCTCGGCAACCTCATGACGCAAGGCCGCAGCAGCATCACGTTCCTCATCGGCGGCGCCTTCGGCCTCTCGGCAGCCGTGCGCAAAGCCGCCGACTGCCGCCTCTCGTTCTCGCGCATGACATTCACGCATCAGATGGCGCGGCTCTTGCTCACGGAACAGATTTACCGCGCATTCAAGATTCTGCGCGGGGAAAAGTATCATTGGTAAAGGCGAAAATCAAGAGGCGACAGTGCTGCAACGCTCATCCGAATAGTTCTGGGGATGCGAAGTCCTCGGCTGGCGGCTGGGGCGTGGGCGCCACTGCCGTCACCGGAGCAGGCGCGGCTGCGTTCGCCGGAGCAGGCGAATCTGCCTTCGTGTTTGCTGGGATATCGGCGTTCGGTTCGGCACCGGACGCCTCGTTTTCGATGCTGGTGCCTTGTTCGAGCGACGGCAGTGAGGCAATGGCGGATTCGATTGCCTTCCGGTCGTTGTCCGGGAGCCTTTTGGCGATCTCGCGAGCTTTCGCGAGGTCGCTTTTTGCATCTTTCTTCTGGTTCCACCGCACGACGGCGCGATAGATGTGGGCGTTTGCGCACATGAGATTGCGTTCGTCTGCGAGACTCCGCGTTTTGTCTGGTGGCGTTGGCGGGGCGGGCTTTTGGGCCGCTGCGGCTTCTTCAGCTTCGATGTGCGTGATGAGGCGTGTGAAGTGCGTTTCGGCGGCCGCGTCGTCGCCCTTCAGCATTTCGACGCCGCCGTAATCGAAGAGGAAGTGCGCGTACATGCCGGGGCTCACGCGTTCGAGCCGGAGCGTCGAGGTTTCCTTTTCTGCCGTCTGGAAATCGGCGAGCGCCGCGTCGTAGTCTTCCGTGAGGAAGTGGACGCTGCCGCGGATCGTCTGGAGGATGAAGGCGAGCACGTGCTGCTGTTCGTCGGTGTAATCGCTCGTGTTCGTCTGGAGCGCGGCGAGGCCGGCATCGGCGTCTTGGAGGCTCGCGGCGAGGTCGTCTGCGCCGAGCCGCTTGCCTGCGCGGGCAACGTAGGCTGGTACGTTCGCAGGATAGAGCGCGATCGCCTGATCGAGGAGCTTCGTGTCAGCGTCCGGCTGGGCATACGCTTGCTGCAGGAGCAGGTACGACTGCCAAGCCGCTTCATTCTTGTGGATGGCCTGCTGGATTTCCTTCTTTTCCTCGGGCGTGTGCGCGACTGTCATGCGCTTCTGCAGGAGCGCGGCCTCGCGTTGGAGGCGCTGGTAGCTGCTCGCGAGCTGGTCGAAGGTCGCGACGCGCGCGGGATCGGCCGCGAGGCCGCGGATCTTTTCCACGTCGCCGTCGTCGGCCTGCGCCGTGATCGTCGCGCGGACCGTGATGGCGAGCGTGTCCTCGTGCGCGATCGTCGTGTAGCGCGGCGCGCCGACGAGCCGGAGGAACGCTGCCGTCATCGTCGTGACGGTGTCCTGCGTGAGCGTGAGGTTCTCGACGGTCGTCGCGCTCGTGACATAGACGCCGACCTGCTCGGCTGCGTTGCGCTTCGCGTCTTCGAGCGCGCGTTCACGCGCGACGCTGAGCGTTTCGGCCTCGCCCATCGTGTACTCGCCGGTCGCCGTGACCGTGCGCGGCGCGGCGGACGCGGAGGGTGCGCACGCGGCCAGGCAGACGAGCGTCAGAAAAAAGAGCAGCAGGCGTTTCATGTGACCCATTCCTTTCCCCATCGAGCGGAAGTTCTTTTCCTATCATATCACATTTTGTCTTGTAGGGGGGGACAAACGTGCTAAAATAAAAGAAATTATCCACAAGATAAAAAGATTCGAAATATCGGATGGGAAAAGGGAGCGATGGATCGTGGGAATCCGGACGTTGATAAAAAAGCAGGCAGGGAAGCTCGCCCTCGGATTGGCGCTGGCGCTCTGCGTCGGCGGCATCGCCGTGTCGGACGCGGAAGCAGCCGCTGCGAATGCTGCGGGGGCGGCTGCGGCGACGGCCAACGAATTCGCGAAGGTGAATGACGCGCAGGCGGAGCTCTTCGCACAGGAGAAGAAAATCGCAGAGCGCCAGCAGGCGCAGGCCGAGGCCGTGAAAGACGCGAAGCCCGGCAAGGCGTTCGCGCCCGTGTCTTCCCTCGTCGTGAAGCCGGATGCCGCCCTCCACATGACGGAGACGGAAGTCCTCCGCCTCGTCCCCGAGGCGAAGAAGCCCATGGTCAACATCCATAAGCTTTCGAAGGAAATCCAGTTCATCAATGACGGCGGCGCGGTGAAGCTGAATGCTGCCATCCAGCGCGAAGCGCAAGGCTATCTCCTGACGCTCACGGCGGAAAAGGTACAGGAGCAGCACACGACGGTCACGGTCTCGAACACGGGCAATGATTACACGGGCAACTGGCGTGTTGCGACGAGCTATGTCGATCGCAACCTCACGCACAAGGCTGACACGCTTGGCGTCGCGTATGTGACGTCGCCGTCGGCCGGCCATGTCTCGGATGTGAAGCAAGGGGCAATCGCCTACCGCCTGCCGACGGGGCTCGATGCGGATGCCGTCGTCGTCACGGCGAGCTACTCCGACGTCGATCTCGGCAGCATCTATCATGACAGCATCTTCGACACAAGCGCCGACGGCAAAGGCTTCACGGCAGGCCTGCACTACCAGCATCATCAGGCGTACACGTCCCGTGAGAAGGACGGATGGGATTTTGGAATTAATTATTGGAATCTCAAAAACAAGTACAATTATTATATGAGCGGTCGGAATGTCTACGCGCCGGAGCAGAAATATGATGTGACGACCGGCAGCATCATGTTCCAGCACAATGACCGCGACGAGCATCATTCCTTCAGCTATCAGGCTGGCATCGAGACGAATCTCGGCCATGCGGGCGGCGACGTGTTCGGCAGCGACAAGACATTCCAATTATATAAAGCTGGAATCTCCTACAATTATCGCACGGACAATGACTGGATCTTCTCCGTGCGCGGCGAGGGCCAGTACAGCAAGAATGACGTCCTCCCGGCCCTTCAGATCGGCGCGGGCGGGCGCGCGTCCGTGCGCGGTTTTGCGGAGCGCGCGATCGCGGCGGACAAGGGCATCGTCGGCACGGCGGAAATCTACACGCCGCAGTTCGCGCAGGGCTCCCGTTTCCTCGTCTTCTGCGATGCGGCGCAGCTTTCCAATAACGATGCGGGTAGGCGCGACGTGATGTTTGACAGCAAGGGCATCGCTTCGTGGGGCATCGGCTACCGCTACCAGGCGCCGAACGGTCGCACCTCGGTCGCGATTGATTACGCGGATATCATCAAGGATGTCGACAAAGACTGGCACCAGCAGCACAAGCGCTGGAATATCCAGTTCAGCGTCAATTTCTGACGGCCACGGAAGGAGCGGACAGATATGCTGAAAAATAAAAAATGGAATAAGAAATGCCGCGCGCTGGCGATGGCCATCACGTTTGCGCTTTCGACGGGCACGGCATTCGCCATGCCGACGGGCGGCACGCTCGTGAGCGGCAGCGTGGACGGCCTCGTGGCTGGCACGATCGCTTCAGGCACCACACTCGTCACTAAGGCAAATAGTATCATCCACTGGAATACTTTTGACATCGCAAACGGTGAGGATCTGTACGTCACGACGTGGGGTGGCGGCCTCTTGAACTATGTCACGGGCACGACGCCTTCGACCATCGCGGGTTATCTGACCCAGTCGGGTAGCAATCCGATGCTGCTTATCAATCCGAACGGCATCACGATCAGTGGCACGGCCACCGTGTATGGTGGCGATCTCATTCTTTCGACGCTGACGCTTTCCGACAGCGATTTCGCAAATCTCATGGCGGGCAAGACGGTGACGTTCTCGAAGTCCGGCGCGACGGAAGGCGCGATTACAGCGGAGAAGGGCGCGTCAATAGGCATGAACGCGGCGATTGGTGAGCGCTCGCTGCTCCTTCTCGCGGGGGGTACGATGGAAATCGCCGATGGCGTTACCTACTACAGCTCGTCGGATGGAAATAATGATGATGCCATGATTGAGAACCTTGCAGCGGATGCGTTTACGTTCACAAAAAAAGACAACGACCACGTCCACGATGTCATGGGCACGATAACGACCACGACGGAGAACACGATGGCGTTCCATGGCAAGTTTAGTAACGATCTTTCATATGAGACCGCGAATACGAACTTCCACATCGATGGCGGCGTCGTGAACCTCGACAATGCGAATATCCAATTGAATGATGCTTCCGAAGCGTATCTGATGGCGGGGCAGATGACCGGTTCCGAGACAGTGCCCGGCACGGCGACGGCGGAGAATACGCTGACGGCGACGAATCTCACTGTGAATGGCGGCAAGATTGTCGGCATTTTCAGTGGCAAGACGACGCTGACGGATTCGAGCATTACGAGCGACGCATCGGCTGCCAACCTTACCATCGGTTCCGGCACGACGGCGACGATGACAAATAATGAAGACTACAACCTCGACCAGCTCCTGCCAGGCACCGCGACCGCGGAGAATGTGACGACGCTAACGAATACAGCCGTCACGAACAAGGAAGGCGAGCTCAGCATCGAAGGCGGCAAGGTCGTCCTCAGCGGCGCGACGCTGACCTCTGATGATACGGTCAACGTCGGTGCGTTCACGACAGCGCCGGAAAACGAAAGCGATATTGTAAAATGCGTTTCGGACGGCAATGTCGTCACGATGAAAGACAGCACGAAAATCACATCGAACGACGGGTATATCTACGGTTATACCATCGAAAAATCGCCATCTGTCACAATTTCGCTGACGGAGGACAATCTCATCGCCGACCACACCTATGACGGCAAGACAAACTCCACGCCGATCGTGATCCCCGATACGGGCGAGACGCCTTCGACGCCGGACACGCCGAGCACTCCGGCCGAGGGCGATGTCATCAGCACGACGCAGATGACGGCGCAGAACCTCGTCACGAACGAGACAGCGCAGGCATCCTCTGCGGCCGGAACGACCTCGAACAGCTCCGCTAAGCTGCCCTCAAAGAATGAGGATAGCTCGGATGGCGTGAGCCTGCCGTCGCTTGGCGCGGACACGGCGTCGCTCGTCGACCAGACCGTCGGCGCGTCGCTCGCCGAGGGCAACGCTCAGTTCGCATCCTTTGTTCAGCAGAACATCGAACGCGGCTACAATGCGATGCAGGACGCTCTGATGGCGGATACGCCAGAAGGACGCAGGGAACAGGCATCTGCCGTCGCGCAGAGCGTTGATGAAGACAAGACCATCGACGAAGGCGCGAAGCTCGCGCAGGCTTACGGCATGATCCAGGCCGTCGAAGAGAACCGCACGATGAGCGCGCAGGAAAAAGCCGCCCTCAAGAACATGATCGCCGGCAGCTTCCGCTCGCTTTCGACGAACGTCAAGACCTATCTCCTCTCCGTCGCACAGACGGCTACCGCGCGGAACGAATAAAATTTTCCAAAATCGAGTAGGAGGGATTTCTGAGTAGAAATCCCGACCTCTCACACCACCGTGCGTACCGTTCGGTACACGGCGGTTCCTTAGTTTTCACTTACTTG
>OMWS01000006.1 GCA_900314825.1 uncultured Veillonellaceae bacterium
ATTCAGCATGGCGGTCGGTCCTCCTGCAAATTGGTACTTCCATTATACAGGAAGTTGCGGAAGGAATCGACCTGTCAGAGGAACTTTTTCAGCAGCCTCTATGTATCGAAGCATATCGTAGTATGAATTGCTTCGAATCTACATGAATCTCGTTTTGCCATCGCACCCTTGTACCCTTTCCACCGCTTCGCAGTCCCCCTTCCCCTGAGGGGAAGGCTGCTGTATTCGGGACTTTCCGCGACCGATGCTTCTTTTATCCCTTGCTCGAACTTTCGTTATACACGTCCTTGAGGAGCGTCTCTTTCCGCAAACTTTCGCACTCGCAATGCTTGTCATCCGCATCAATCGAACGGATCGTGTCGAGCAAGATTTCTCCGATCATCGGCGCGTCGTCGTAGAAGATGTCGGCCATGTCCTCGTGCGACCAAGCGCGGCGGATGCCTTCGCCGTAGTTCACCGTGAAGTAGAGGCCGGCGTAGCAGGCGCCGATCTCGCGGGCGAGGTAGACTTCGGGCGCGATGCTCTGGCCGACGATGTCGGCGTGCCCCTGCATCATCGCGACCTCGGCCGGGCTCTCGAAGTGGCGACCGTCCGTCACGGCATACGTGCCGCGCGTGAAAATGCGGCCATCGAAATGCTTCCGCGTCGCAGCGATGAGCGCCTTACGCAGCTCTGGGCACAGCGCGTCGCGCATGATGAGGAGATAGCGTCCGTCGAGCATGACATCCTTGCGGCACGAGAGGTCGAGATAATCATCAGGAATCAAAAAATCGCGCAGGTCGAGCAGCTTGTTCACCGTGCCGACGCCGCCTTCCGAAAGGATGCGCTTCACGCCCGCTTCACGGAATACCCAGAACACCTGCCGCGACGCATCAGCACGCGTCACGCCGGACCGCCAGCCATGCATGCGGCACGTCAACACGCGCTTGTCGCCGACGGAAAACAATCGCATCGCCGGGCTCGCGCCATACGGCGTCGCAAAGTGGAGTTCGTCCGCGAGGATGGTCACGTCCGCGTCTTTCGTCCGCGCAGGAAAATCACTCGACAGCGTTCCCGAGCCTCCGACGAGGCCGAACGAAGCCTGCGGGACTTGCTCTAACAATTTCATTTTATATCACCTTCCGGTTTTCATATTTCAATATGTTCCATGACCGATTTTATTTGTCTGGCCGCTGTCTCTGTCAGATATACACGATTCAATTGTGCTTTCTGGTATTGCAGATACGTTCCCTTCGTGATTTCTACGAGTTTGGCTGTAAAGAATCGTTCCCAACTGAAAAAATCAGCGCTCTCGATATGTTCCGACGGATTCTCTAAAATTTCACGCAAAGTTCTCGAATCCATCAGCCCCGACTTCAAAATCAACCATTCAAAGGATTCTGGCAGATACAGAAACGCCCGCGGATGCAGGCGCAATTCTTTCTCCACGCGATTCATTTCCGCGCCGAACGCTGCGCCGTCCGCAATGATCAACGTGCACGCCTCATCCGACAACTGCTTCAAGCGTGTGAATATTTGAGAACTCCCGCCTGCTGACAGACATTCCACACCCTTCGAGCAACTAGAAGAAAAGAAATCAAAGCCCGAATTGCTGTCCTCCGTGATGATGCGCGCAGGACGAACAGTTTCGCTGGGGGCGAGATTACCGTAGATACGATAAAATTCATTGTACGTCTGTCGTAACGATTTATATTTTCTCGATTCATGAATGCCGTAGATTTCTTCGACGCTGTACGGCAGCATCGGCAGACGATTCCGCGTGATAAGGACATAATAGTTGTCGCTGTCTTTGACGAGCTCGGCAAATGCTTCGGTCGTGATAAATTCGTGTTCTTCGTCAATGAAGACGATGGTGTCCGCCGTATTGCGCAAAAGAAGCTGCCAATTCCGATCGTCTGCGAGCACATAGCAAGGTTTGTCACAGGTGAGGCGCACGCCGCTTTCGCTGCTGCCGTCTCCATACTCTAAGAGCATGTTGATGAGCTGCGTTTTTCCTGTCGCGCTGTCGCCTTGGACGACGGTGATGTTGCGTCGCAATTCAAAGTCATAGCGAACAACATTATTCTCTACTCTGACCGCGTGTTTCCCTCGCATCCGATCACCTCTTCAAACGAAATCTCCCGCGATGGGAACGAGCTCTTTCATGCTATGCACAATGTCCCCCGTGTTGAGAATTTCGATTTCAAATGATGTTTCGCCGAAATCTAGCAAATGCCGGAGATTGATGGTGACGTCTCGTTCCTCCCCCATCTTGAGCAGCCAAGCGGCGCAGTTATCTCCGCAATTCGATGCGTTGAAAATTTTCTCCGGTACCTGCCAGATAAGGATCAGTGTCTTCACGCCGCCTGACAAGCGTTCCGGAGGAATGGGGCCGAGCACGGGCGACTGAATGAGGTTCGGCCCTACGACTTCCGAACGATCGACATCGTGGATCATTTTCTTCGACCACGGTTCCAGCAACCACTCTGGCTGATACGTATTTTTGAAATACACGGACGGCTTCATGACGACACCGTCCATCGGCCCGTAAAATACATGAAGCATGTCGCATCTTCCTTTCTCACGACTGCGTGTCGGTTTCCGTTTCGCTCCGCAAGAACATACGGTCGCTTGCCCGCCGCCCGCCGTATTTTTCGCGCTTGTAGCGGTTCTTTTCCGCATACATGCGGTCGTCAGCAATCTTGACGTGTTCTTCAAAGGCTTTTGGCGTGTGCGGATCGTTTTCGCTGATGCCGCAGGAGATCGACGTGTCCTGCGGGAATCCGTCATGTCCTGCGAGGCGGTGGAGCTCGTCGCGGACGGCGCGGATGAGCTGCGGGACGTACGGGATTTTTTCCTCGCGGACGACGACGATGAACTCGTCACCGCCGACGCGCGCGCAGATGGAGCCCGTCGTCGCGGGTGAAAAGATATCACCGATGATCTCGGCCGTCGCGCGCAGGAGCTTGTCGCCCGCCGCATGGCCGAAGAGGTCGTTCGCTTCCTTGAGGCCGTTCACGTCGAAGAACAGCACGGCGTACGACGCATCGAACGCGAGGCCTTTCGCCGCCTCGAAGCAGCCGGCGCGCGACAAGAGCCCCGTCAGCATATCCTGGAGTGCCAGGCGCTTGTAGACGCGGTTTTCCTGCGCCTGCGTGAGCTGGCCGACGAGCCGGTAGACGTACGTGAAGATGATTGTCAAGAGGAAAATCAAGAGGCCGCTCGCGATGAAGCGGTTCGCGATGAACGAGACGGGAAGCTTGAAGACGTTGAACAGATGATACTGGAACATGCCGAGGAACGCCGCCACGAATGTCGCCGTGAGGCCATAGCGGAACAAGATGTTCCACGGCGCCTCCTTGTGCAGCGGGTGGAATTTGTGCCAGACGAGCACGACGATGAACACGCAGAGCGTCGCGTGGAGATACGGCAAGATGGCTTTCAGCGTGAAAAGGCCAAAGACCTGTGACACGACAGCGAACAGGAAAAGCCCGAGGAACCAGGCGCGCGCGATCTGGTAAAAGCGGGCGCGGCTCGCGCTTGTTTCGACGAGGAGCAGATACGAGAGGAATGGCACGGGCAAAAACAGCAGCGCGCCGTACTCGACGCAGGCATCGAAATACGGGTCGGACGAAAAAACCGGCATGAGGCCTTGGTAGCCGATCATCCAGACGATGAACGCGATGGAAAACACGGCGAGCGCAAGGCCGCGCCGCACGAATGGGACATGGCTCCAGAGTGCGAGCGGGATGAGCGCGGCCACGAGCACGACGAGCGCCGAGAGGAACAGCAAAAAGCAGAGCACGTTGTCCTCGAGCGGATACTGCCAGCCCGTCTGCGCGTCCATGAGGTACATCGGCGCGAGGAAGACGTGCGCGCCATCCTGCATGGCCGTCATCTCGATCGTGATGTCATCGCCCCATGCGTTTTCCGGGATCGGCACGGTGCGCCGGACGGCGCCGAAGAGTTTATAGGGCGCGACATCGCCCACGCCATAGCGGTCGAGCACGCGGCCATGCCACGAGGCGCGGAAGCAGACATGCTCGGCGGTGAACGCGAGCACACCCTGGAGCCTGCTGAGCTCGCGCGGCAACGGCACCGTCACGACGGCACGGTCGCCGCGCATGAGCACAGGCGTCAGCGAGTCATCCTGCGTGACCTCGCCGCCGCGGTGGTAGATGGCGACATGCGCCATCGGCCGCAAATCGCCGCCACGCGGCTCCATCCAATGCTGGAAGAGGAACATATCCGCGACGAGCAGCAGCGCCACAGCCACGGAAAACACGAGGACAAGGCGCAGCGCCCAGCGCTCATTGGGGCGGTCGTTCCAGAAAGATAACTTCATTCGGATGCGTCTCCTCGTTGTAATGAATTTGTTGCATCTATTGCTGACCGTAACACTCACAGAAGCCTCTCCCCCAGGGGAAGGCTTCAGAACTTCCCACCGCTCAATACTTCTTGATGACTCGGTACTCCGTATCTCTCTGCGCGGGCGTGAAGCCGGCGGCTTTGATGAGGCGCACCATCTTGTTCTGCGTCATGTCGTAGTTCGTGCCGGCGGCGCGGACGACATTTTCCTCGAGCATGATGCTGCCCGCATCGTCGGCGCCGAACGTCAGCGTGAGCTGGCCGATGCGCTCGCCCTGCGTGACCCACGAGCCCTGGATATGTTTGATGTTGTCGAAGAAGATTCGCGACACAGCGAGCGTCCGCATGTAGTCGATGGCCGAGACTTTTTCGCCCGCTTCGCCCGCGCGCTCGAGCTCCGTGTTGTGCGGCTGGAACGTCCAGAGGATGAACGCACGGAAGCCGCCCGTCTCGTCCTGGAGCTTTCGCACGCGCGTCATGCTCGCGATGCGCTCTGACATGGTCTCGCCGAGGCCGATGACCATCGTCGCCGTGCTCTCCATGCCGATGCTGTGCGCCGTGCGCATGACATCGAGGTAATCTGCCGTCGAGATTTTTTTCGGGCTCACGCGGCTCCGTACCGCATCGTCGAGGATCTCCGCGCCGCCGCCCGGCAAACTCGCGAGGCCCGCGTCTTGCAAGCGCAAAAGCGTTTCCTTGATGGACAGCCCGGCTTCCTTGGCGAAATGCTGGATTTCCGTCGCCGTGAACGAATGGATAACGAGCTGCGGAAATTCGCGCTTGATGGCGCGCAGCATATCGAGATAATAGTCGAGCCCGAGCCCCGGATACAGCCCTCCTTGGATCATGACCTGCGTGCCGCCCGCCGCGACGGTCTCGCGGCACTTTTCTAAAATTTGTTCCGTGGAAAGCAAATACGCGCGCGGATCGTCCTGCTTGCAATAAAACGCGCAAAAGCGGCACTCGTTCTGGCAGACATTCGTATAGTTGATATTGCGGTCAATGAGGAACGTCGCAAGGTTGCCATAGCGTGCACGGCGGATCGCGTCAGCCTCGCGGCCGAGCGTCAAGAGGTCGCCATGCTGCAGAAGCTCGACGGCCTCGCGTTCTGTTAATCGATTCATATAATATAATACCTCATCATGATTCAATGGTTGGATGGTCACGGAAACAGCTCACAACCTGCAGCCTCTCCCTTTGGGAGAGGGGGACCGCGCCAGCGGTGGAGCGGGTCGCTTGCATATCCTATGAATTCGTAGGCCGTTTGATATCGCCGGTGCGCGCAGTCACCCCAAATGTTTCGTGCGCGCACCCGCGAAGAGTTACGCCCTACGAACTCAACAAACGTACAGGGGACCCTTAGCCGTAAACGGCATAAGCGACCACTAAGCCGCTAAAGCGGCAAGTGTCTGCTTATCCACCGCTTCGCGGTCCCCCCAATGTCATTAAGTTAAGCGTGAAAGGCTCACAACCCAAGCCTCCCTCCTTGGAGGGAGGACAGGCGCAGAGCGAAGCGCAGCGCCAGGAGGGAGCGGCCTGTAGGTCGTACCAATTCGTACGCCAAAACTCAGGCCCCGTGGCCGTACGTCGTAACATATCCGGGGACGTGCGCGCACGGGCGCTGTGTGACGACCTGCTGACTGTAATAAACTACAGGCCGCTCCTCCCTGGGCCTGCCGGCCCTGTCCCTCCTCCAAGGAGGAGGGCTGTCTCTTAACTTAATGACATTGTCCCCTGAGGGGAAGGCTGCAAAGGTTGCGACCCCTTCTACCTCGCATGATAGAACGTATCCCGCTCCACAGGTTCCCATCCCGCTTCTTTGATGATGCGATTGAGTTGCGCTTTTGTGATCCCCGTCGACGTCTTCGCGCCGGCCGCGTGGATGATTTTTTCTTCGCCGATCGTACCGTCGAGGTCATCGGCGCCGAACTGGAGTGCGAGTTCGGCGATGGGGAGCGTCATCATGATCCAGAACGCCTTGATGTGCGCGATGTTGTCGAGGAACAGCCGCGACAGCGCCATCATCTTCAGGTCTTCCCACGCGCCGACGCGCGTGAGGTGGTATTCCTCGCCGAGCTTCGTGTGCGCGGGATGGAACGGGAACAGCATGAAGGCCTGGAAGCCCTTCGTATCGTCTTGAATGTCGCGAAGCGTCTGCAAATGCTCGAAGCGTTCGCGCACCGTCTCGATGTGGCCGTACATCATCGACGCATTCGTGCGGATGCCGAGCGCGTGCGCCGTGCGCATCGTCTCTTCCCACTCGGCCGCCGTCGCTTTTTTCGGGCAGATGATTTCGCGCACGCGGTCCGAGAGAATTTCCGCGCCGCCGCCCGGCAGCGAGTCGAGACCGGCGTCTTTCAAAATCGTCAAGATTTCGCGGATGCTCTTCCCTGTCGTGCGCGCGAAATTTACGATTTCGACGGGCGTGAAAGCCTTGCAGTCGGCCTGAGGCAGCGCCGCTTTGACCTGCCGCACGACGTTCACGTAGTAGTCAAACGGCTTGTCGGGATGCAGCGCCGAGACGATATGGATTTCCGAAAGGTTTTTCACCTGCTTCGCGTCTGCAAGGATGCGCGCGATGTCCTCCGTCTCGAGCACGTAGCCGCGCTTGTCGCCCGCTTCGACCTGGAATGCGCAGAGCGGGCAGTTCGACGAGCAGATATTCGTGAGGTTGATGTGCCGGTTCACCGTGTAATAGACGGCCTGGCCGCTCGCGCGCTCCTTCGCCTGTCGCGCGCACGCGCCGAGGAACAAGAGATCATTGTCCTCATAGAGCGCCAGCGCGTCGTCGACCGTCAGCCGCTCGCCGCGCTCCGCTTTTTCGCGCGCCACAAGGATCTTATCCGCGCTCATTTTTCCTTCTGTCACGTCGTCACCTGTTTTCTTTAAAAATTCACTACTTTCATTATATTTTCCCACCGCGAAAACGTCAACGCATTTCCCGCGCCGCCACGCCCATTTCATAGGATTGACCGCATTGCGCCTGCTTTTTCCTTGCAAAAGCACGCCTTGCGTCGTATACTATGACCAGTTTTTTGGCTGGCTGCCAGCCGATGTCTATGGATTTGTTTTGAGGAGAGACACAATGGAAGATATCATCGACGAAATCCTGCGGCTGAAAAAAGAGCGCAAGGCGATCATCCTCGCGCACCTTTACCAGCCGCAGGAAATCCAGGAAATCGCAGACTACACGGGCGACTCGTTCGGCCTGTCGCGCCAGGCGGCGGGGACGGACGCGGAGGTCATCGTCTTCTGCGGCGTGAAATTCATGGCCGAGACGGCGAACATCCTCGCGCCCGACAAGATCACGCTGCTGCCGGCCGCCGACGCGACGTGCCGCATGTTCACCGACAGCCTCACGGGCGAGGTCGCGGCGCTGCGCAAGGAAAAGCCGGACGCCGTCTTCGTCGCCTACGTCAATACGCCGGCGGCCGTGAAGGCCATGGCCGACATCTGCTGCACATCATCGAACGCGGCGGCCGTCGTCGCCTCGATTCCCGAGGATAAAGAAATCGTCTTCCTCCCGGACGGCAACCTCGGCTCGTTCGCCGAAGAGCAGACGGGACGAAAATTTTATTGCTGGAAAGGCGGCTGCCCGACGCACATGGGACTGACCGTCGAGCAGCTCGCCGAGGCGAAAGCGAGCTATCCCGCCGCCCCCGTGCTCATGCACCCCGAGTGCCGGCCGGAGCTGCGCAAGATGGCAGACTACATCGGCTCGACGACCGGCATCATCAAATTCGCAGAGAAATCGGACGCGCAGGACTTCATCATCGCGACAGAGGAAGGCGTGCTCTACGAGCTCGAGACCCGCTGCCCGGGCAAAAAATTCCACCTCGCCTCGCGCCATATGCTCTGCCCGAACATGAAGAAGACGACGCTCGAAAAGGTGCGCGACGCGCTCCAGACGCTCGAGCCCCGCGTCGTCGTCCCGCAGGACATCCGAGAAAAATCCGTCGCGGCGCTCGAGAAGATGCTCGCGATTACGGGGAAGTAATTCGCTGTAGATCATTGCGAATCCCCGATTTGTTTCATCTGTTGCCGACCGTAACATCTACAGCAGCCTTCCCCTTTGGGGAAGGGGGACCGCGTCAGCGGTGGAAAGGGTACTTGGGTGCGATTGGTAACAAAATACTAGATGCAACATAGCAGTACGGCTTCTGAGGACGTGTTGCTATGTAAGGACGAGCTGTTTGCTCAGCTATCGCACCCTTGTACCCGCTCCACCGCTTCGCGGTCCCCCTCCGCCCTGCGGGCATAAGCGACCACTACGGCGCTGAAGCGCCGAGTGCCTGCTTATCCCAGAGGGAGAGGCTGCTGGAAATGTTACGGTCGCATCCATACGAAAATACGTTAGTAATTGTAACGGTTCATATAATAGAAAGAAGCAACAAGACCATGCAACGTTACTTGATGAATTTCGATACCAGAAATCTCCCGACCTACACGGCCGACGCAATCGTCGTCGGCTCGGGCGTCGCGGGGCTGTCGGCGGCCTGGCGGCTGGCGGAAGCCGGCAAGCACGTGCTGCTCGCCGTGCGCGACACGCTTTCGGACAGCAACACGGACAAGGCGCAGGGCGGCATCGCGTCGTCCTTTGGCGACGATGACAATCCGGAGCTCCACCTCGAGGACACGCTCGTCGCGGGCGCGGGGCTGACGGACAAGGGCATCGCGCGCATCGTCGTCACGGAAGGGCCGCACGATGTCGCGAAGCTCGCCGAAAACGGCGCAGAGTTCGACCGCACGCCGGACGGCAAGTTCGCGCTCGGCCGCGAAGGCTGCCACAGCCGTCACCGCATCGTGCACGCGCATGGTGATGCGACGGGCGCAGAAGTCGCGCGCGCGCTGAATGCCATCGTCGCAAAAGAGCCGAAGGTCCAGCCACTCGAGCACTGCTACGTCGTCGACCTCCTGACGAAGGACGGGCGCTGCTACGGCGCGGTCGCGCTTTTGAATGGCCAAAAAGTCGTGCTGCGCGCCCCCGCGACGATTCTCGCGACGGGCGGCACGGGGCGCCTCTACAGCAAGACGACGAACCCCGAGGGCGCAACGGGCAGCGGCATGGCGCTCGCGTGGCGCGCCGGCGCCGAGGTCATGGACATGGAATTCGTGCAGTTCCACCCGACGGCACTCGCGCTTCCCGGCTGCCCGAACTTCCTCATCTCCGAGGCCGTGCGCGGCGCCGGCGCGCTCCTGCGCAACCTCAAGGGCGAGCGCTTCATGCCCGGCTACCATCCGATGGCCGAGCTCGCGCCGCGCGACGTCGTCGCCCGCTGCATCTTCAAGGAAATGCAGGACGCTGGCAGTGACCACGTCTGGCTCGACGCAACCGTCATCGATCACGCCGCGCAGGTCTTCCCGATGATCGCGCGCACGTGCAAAGAGTACGGCGTGGACATCGAGAAAGAATACATCCCCATCGCCCCAGCGGCCCACTACATGATGGGCGGCGTCCACACGGACGCGCACGGCCGCACGAATATCCAGGGCCTCTACGCCGCCGGCGAAACCGCCTGCACCGGCCTCCAAGGCGCGAACCGCCTCGCCAGCAACTCTCTGCTCGAGGGCCTCGTCTTCGGCCGCCGCGCCGCAGATGATATCATCGAAAGCCATGTATTTTCGAAAGAAACGGACTTTGCGAATACAGCAGCCTCCACCTCTGGGGGAGGTGCCGAGCGTCAGCGAGGCGGAGAGGGTACGACGAAGCACGAGCCGAGCGACATCGCCCGCCGTCTCGACGAAGTCTCAAAGCTCCAATGGGAATCCTCCGGCCTCTATACCACCGTCCTCACCGACACCGACCGCCTGACCCGCGAGACGCAGACCCTCATGACGCAGTACCTCGGCATCCGCCGCTACGACGGCGGCATCCGCAAGGCCATCCAGGAGCTCCAGCGCCTCTCTGCCCTCCGTGACGGCTATGCCGCAGAGACCGCAGACGAGCTCGACCTCCGCGGCCGCCTCACCGTCTGCGAGCTCATCGCCCAGGCCGCGC
Organism: uncultured Veillonellaceae bacterium; assembly: GCA_900314825.1. GTDB lineage: Bacteria > Bacillota > Negativicutes > Selenomonadales > Selenomonadaceae > Selenomonas_C. The sequence continues at coordinate 10,346 of OMWS01000006.1, forward strand.
TCCGCCGCCGCGAGAGCCGCGGCGCGCACTACCGCATGGACTATCCCGAGAAAAGCGAAAAGTGGCGCCGTCATTTCCTTGACAACCGCGACGAGATGACGGAAAATGAAAGTGGCCTCGCAAAGGGGCACGATGTGGAACTGGATCTGGGCAAAGGAGAACAGCACGATGGAAACGATATTTGGACTGGACGCGAGCTTGCAGTCATGGCTTGAAGAAGACATCGGCGGCGGCGACGTCACGACGCTCGCCCTCGTCGGCGAAGGCCTGGAGACGACCGGCATCATCCACGCGAAAGACACGGGCGTCCTCGCGGGCGTCGACGTGGCGCGCCGCGTCTTCGAGCTCCTCGAGCCGCGCATCTTCTTCAACACGAAGCTCAAGGATGGCGCAAAGCTCACGCCGGGCACGATCATCGCCGCCGTCCACGGTGACGCGCGCGCGATCCTCACGGGCGAGCGCCTCGCGCTGAACCTCCTGCAGCATATGTCGGGCGTCGCGACGCAGACGGCGAGACTCGCCGCCATCGCCGCGCCGTACGGCGCAAAACTCGTCGACACGCGCAAGACGACGCCGGGCCTGCGCCTCCTCGACAAGTACGCCGTCCGCGTCGGTGGCGGCTCGAACCACCGCCTCGGCCTCTACGACGCCATCCTCATCAAGGACAACCACATCAAAGTCGCCGGCGGCATCCAAGCGGCACTCGCGCGCGCACACGAATACGCGAGCCACATGATGAAAATCGAGATCGAGGTCGAGAGCCTCGAAGGCGTCGACGAAGCCCTCGCCGGCGGCGCGGACGTCATCATGCTCGACAACATGGCGCCCGACGCCATGGCGAAAGCCGTGAAAAAAGTCGACCACCGCGCCATCATCGAAGCCTCGGGCGGCATCAGCGAAGAGACGATCGAAGCCGTCGCAAAGAGCGGTGTCGACATCATCTCCGTCGGCGCCCTCACCCACACCGTCAAAGCGCTCGACATCAGCATGGATGTCGGGGAGATCAAGTAAACACATACACAAAAACAAACCGCAGCATTCCCAGATATTTTGGGGCGCTGCGGTTTTTGTCTTCCGGCTGCAACTTTGCGGCCGTTTTTATTTTCCTTCCAGATATTGCTTCTTCATCAGGAAATAGAACGGCACGGCGATGACGAGGCCGCCGAGGCCGATGAGGATCTTGTGGACGTCGGCCTGGACGAGGAGCCAGAGGCTGACGAGGATGGCCACGGCCGGGATGACGGGGCCGAAGGGGATCTCGAGCGTGCTGGGCGTCTCCGGCGTCTTTTGCCGGAGGATTAGCACGGCGAGGCAAGTCGGCAGGTACTGCGCGAAGCGCGAGACGACGCTGATGGCCGCGAGCGTCGTGAAGCTGCCCGAGAGCGCGATGGCGATGCCGACGAGCGTCGCGAAGAGGATCGCGACGTACGGCGTGCCGAAGCGGCTGTAGCGCGAGAAGACCGGCGGCAGCATGTGGTCGTCGGCGATGGCGACGATGACGCGCGGCGTCAGGAACGACGACGCGAGGTTGATGCCGCCGATGGAGACGAGCGTGCCGGCTGTCACGAGCAGGCCGCCGGCGCTGCCGAGGAAGACGGCCGCAGCTGTGGCGATCGGCGTCTTCGTCGCGGCGAGGTCGCCGCCGAGCACGCCGATGGAGACGAGCACGATGAGGAAGTAAAAGAGCGAGACGAGCAACATGACGACGACGATGGCGCGTGGCACATTTTTCTTTGGCTCGTCCATGTCCTCCGCCGCCTCCGCGATGGCCTCGAAGCCCGTGAAGGCGTAGAAGATGAGCAGCGCCGCCGCGCCGAACGAGAAGCTTTCCGCCGCTTCGCCCGTCGGGATCAGCGGCGTGAAATGGCCGCCATTCACATAGAAGATGCCGACGGCGATGAAGAGGACGAGCGGCACGAGCTTGCCGACGGTCACGAGGTTGTTGACGACTTTTGAGATCTGGACGCCGAGGATGTTGATGAGGCCGAGGCCGCCCATGAGCAGGATAATGACGAGATTCTTGTAAAACGGTTCGTTCACGGCCGGCACGACGGCGGTCAGCGCCGTCGCAAAGCCATTCGACATGGCCGCCCAGGCGATGATGCTGATGGCCGCTTTCATGAAGCCGACCTCGAAGCCGACGAAATTGCCGAAGGCCGCACGCGCATAGATGTACGGCCCGCCATTCCGATGGAAACGGCCGGACGCCTCGGCGAAGCAGAGCGCGAGGCTCATGGCGAGGAACGCGTCAAAGATGATGACGACGAGGGAAAACGGCCCGGCAAGCGCGTACGCCTTGTTCGGCAAGAGGAAGATGCCCGAGCCGATGATGGCATTGATGCCGAGGAGCACGATGCTCCAGAAGCCGAACTTCTGTGCGGCAGAAGTGTTGTTCTTGTTCTGTGAATTCATGAAAGCCCTTCTTTCTCCAGTGGGAGCGTGCCCGCAATCCAGCGGAACAAGCGAAGCATCCTTTCTTCCGTGCGGTGCATCATCTCCGGATGCCACTGCACGGCGAGCACGGGCGCGCCCGTGGTCTCTTCGATGGCCTCGATCGTGCCATCCTTCGCGCGTGCCGTCACGCGGTAGCCGGGCGCGACCTCCTTCAGCGTCATGTGATGGAAGGAATTCGTCACGACGGACGCTCCGACCAGTGCGGCGATGCGGCTCTCCGGGACGGTCTCGACCGTATGCGTCGGCTGCGTCGGAGCGCCCGGCTGCCAGTGGCGTACACAGCAGCCCGGCTGCTCGCTGACATCCTGGTAGAGCGTGCCGCCCGCGACGACGTTCAAGATTTGGATGCCGCGACAGATGCCGAGGATCGGGATGCCTTTTTCCCGCGCCGCACAGATGAGCGCGCGGTCAAACGCATCGCGCACGGGCAGCGTCGCGCCGAGCTTCGCGTGCGGTTCCTCGCCCCACAAGAGCGGATCGACATCCCAGCCGCCCGAGATCACGAGCGCATCCAAGAGCGCGACCTGCCGGCGCACGATTTCCTCATTGGCGACGACCGGCACGAGCAGCGGTACGCCCCCGGCTGCGGCGACGGCTTGGATATAGTCGTCATTGACATACGACTTGCCATAGCCGGGAAACATCCCGCCTTCCATAAACATCAGGCTCCCGCTGACGCCAACGATTCTCTGCAAGATTCCTGCCTTCCTTCCTGGAAATGATACCGTGATACAAACGGAATGTTTGAAGTGTAACATAGGGAGGGACGATTGTCAACGAAAAAATGCCTTAAATACCCATCGATAAAGTATGTAATGAAGCGAGAAAAAACGCGCGGCACTTGCCACGCGTCCGAAAATATCGTATAATACAAACAAAGGCGAGCACCGCTCTAGCGGGCCGCCCTCACAGAAGGTTTCTAAGATATCCTAAAAACCGCCGTTCCAGCGTCTCAATTCTAGAAGGCGGTTACTTCTTCTTGGTTTCCATGGCGATCAGCCAGATCAACACAAGTGCGATCAAGAACTGTTCCATAGGCCTTACCCCATTTCCGAGGGCAAAGTTTGGCCGCCGACCGGTGCTCTTGTGCTGATTCTACCACAAAAGCGGGCCACCTGCAACGGCGGCCCGCTTTTTCTTATGAAAGGAGTTTACGTATGTCTTACGAACGCACGGCGATCATCCAGAACGAGAGCGGCATCCATGCGCGCGTGGCGGCGGGGATCGTGCAGCGCGCGAAGGAGCTCGCGGCGCGCTACGGCACGCGCCTGTACCTGCGCGGCGAGCGCGGCGAGCGGTTCGAGCTCCGCAGCATGCTGCCGATCATCGCGCTGAAGGCCGGCAAGGGTGCGCATGTCGTCGTCACGGCTGAGGGCGGCGCAGAGCGTGAGGCGGCGGACGAGATGGCGGCGTTCCTCGGCGGCGACCTCGAGATGCACGATGCGGCGGAACTCCGCGAAGTGGACAAGCTCATCCACGAGAACGCGCTCATGCAAGAGCGCCTGCAGATGATCCTCGAGGCCGTGCAAGACGGCATCTGCGTCGTCGACAAGAGCGGCCTCATCACGTACGTGAACCCCGCGTACCTGCGCATCGTGCACAAGACGCGCGAGATGGTGCTCGGGCAGAACGTCTTCGAAAGCGCGCCGGACGGCAACCGCGTCGGCGTACTGAAGAGCGGCGTCGCGCGCATCGGCGCGCTTTCGCACAAGAAGAACGGCACGACGGTCGTCGCGAACGTCAACCCCATTTTCGTCGACGGCGAGATCGCGGGCGTCGTCTCCGTCATCAAGGACATCACGGAGATCCAGCACCTCATGGAGCGCCTGACGCAGGTCTCGGCACGCGCAGAATATCTCGAGCAGGAGCTCCTGCGCACGAAAAAGACGGCGACGGCCTTCTCGAACTACATCGGCAAGAGCGGCAAGGTCGTCGACGTGCTCGCACTCGCGACGAAGGCGGCGGCGAGCACGGCGACCGTGCTGATCCGCGGCGAGAGCGGCACGGGCAAGGAAGTCATCGCCGAGGGCATCCACTACGCGTCGAGCCGCAGGCGCGGCCCCTTCATCCGCGTGAACTGCGGCGCCATCCCGCAGGCGCTCCTCGAGAGCGAGCTCTTCGGCCACGAGCGCGGCGCCTTCACTGGCGCCGTGAAGCGGAAGCTCGGCAAATTCGAGCTCGCGAACCACGGCACGATTTTTTTAGACGAAATCGCCGAGATGGACAAGAACATGCAGGTCAAGCTCCTGCGCGTGCTCCAGCAAAAAGAATTCGACCGCGTCGGCGGCGAGGAGACCGTCCATGTCGATGTGCGCATCATCGCCGCGACGAACCGCGACCTCGAAGCCATGCGGAAAGCGGGCGACTTCCGCGAAGATCTCTATTATCGTCTGAACGTCATCCCGCTCCTCCTGCCGCCACTCAGGGAGCGCGTCGACGACATCCCGCTCCTCGTCGAGCATTTCATCGGCAAGATCAGCGAAGAGCAGCAAAAGCCTGTGCGCGGCATCACGCCGGACGCGATGGAAATCCTCATGGGCTACCGCTGGCCCGGCAACGTCCGCGAGCTCGAAAACGTCATCGAGCGCGTCATCACGCTCATGGACACGCCCGAGATCCGCGCGGTCGACCTGCCGACCTACCTGCGCGGCGACATCGCCGACCGCGAAGTGGCAGGCTTCGGCACGGACCTCCTCGGCACAGAGCGCAAAAACGCCGCCGTCCTCCCCTGGACGGACTACGAAAAACGCATCATCGCCCACGCCATGGAAAAATGCGGCACCTTCAACGCCGCCGCCAAAGCCCTCGGCATCACGCACAAGACCGTCGCCGCAAAAGCGCGGAAGTACGGGCTCGTGGACGAAGGAAAACCATAACAAAATTTCAGGCAAAAAACGGGGCGCCCCGCAAGCAAAAACTTGCGAGGCGCCCTGTTTCGTGTGCAACGATTTCTTTTGTGTGCTGGTAAACGCTTATTCGTTCAAAGCGACAGGCGTCTCTTCCGCAGCTTCACCGGCCGTGATAGCAGCGCTGACAGCTTGCGTGTCCGTCGCAGCGACAGCGGTTGTGACATTGCCGTCCTGCGTCTTCTGGTCGCTGTCTTCCGCACGACCCTGCGTCGGCTCGTACGCATTCAGCACGCTGAGCTGGAGGACTTGCTTCTCCGTCGTCGTGAGGTCGGCGTTTTTGATGCCCTGGAGGATGCCGATCACCTGGCCAGCGGCAGCGCGCTCCTGCGTCGCGTCATTGAGCTTCTCGATGGTATTGACGAGCGCTTCCTGACGTTGCGCGAGGTTCGCGTTCTTCTCGATGACCTCTGCCGCCATCGTTTCGCCGCTCGCGATGTTCTTCGCGTCTTCGGCGTTAAATGGCTGTGCATTCGGATCCTGCGTCGGATCCGTCGGCGTGACCGGCGTCATGGGCGTGTCACCGCCGCCCGGATTGTCCGTCGAGCCGCCGCCCGGGTTGTCCGTCGCATCAGCTTCCGAGGCTTTGTCTACGACAATGCCTTCCGTTTCATCATAGTGCATGACAGAGCCTTCGCCCGTATTCAGATTTTCTTTGGAAGCGACATTGATCGTACCATCAATGGACAGCTTGTTGCCGAAGATATCGACATCTTCCTCGCTTCCCCCTGGTGTGACGCTGCTCGTCTTATCAATCTTGACAGTATTGCCAGCACCAGCCGTCATCTTGTTGCCTGTAATCGATTGGGCGGCGGAGATGGTAATCGTACCCGCGCTCTTGACGTTCGTACCATTCTGGAGCGTAACGGCACCACCTTGGATGCCCGTATCGCCCTGCTCTTCATTGGCACTGGTATTGGCCAAAGTGCTCGTGATGGTCGTCTTGTCGAGCGTGATGGCGTTGTCCTTCGTCGCCGCCGTGACATCCGTCCATGTCGGGTTGTCGTTTTCATCCATGGACGTCTTGATCGTGTTGCCGGCATAGACGCCCGTGACCTGCTTGCCCGTGATCGTGCTGTTCTTGACATCGACCGCGCCGCCCATGAGCTGGACTTGCTCGCCGTCTTTGATCGTCAGGCCGTCCGCCGTGATCGTGTTGTCCTTTGTCGCGTTCGTCGTGAGCGTTTGTCCCGCATCCGTCTGGCTCGTCGCCGCCGTCACATAGACGCTGCCGTCCCCCGCGAGGTTCATCGTAGCGCCGCTCATATCGACCTTGCCGCCTGTCACCGTCGTATTGAGGCTATCGGACGTGTTGTTCACCGTGCCATGGAAGGTCACCGTGTTTGCGTTTGTTGCCGTGACATTGCCCATCACATCCTGATAGTCGATATCACCGCCGTGCATCGTGATTTTATTGCCGGCTGCCACATTCAGCGCCACATCTTCCGTATCGTCATCGGCCTGATCGCCCGTCATCGTGAAGACGACGCCATCTGCGACATTCACCGTGCCGCCGAAGAGCGCCAGAAGATTGTCAATGTTGATCTTTGCGCCTTTCGCAATCGTCAGCGCACCTGCCGTGCCATTGCCGCCCAAGGTGCCTGTGCCTGTGATGCCGGTGTCTTCCTCTGTCGCGAAATTCATCTTTTTGAATTCTTCATCCGAAAGCGCGAGCGTCGAGAGGACGAGCGCATGCGCATCAATCACGGCGTTGCTGCCGACAACGATGCCGTTCGGGTTCACGAGGAGAAGCGGCTGGCCGCCCGACTGCTTCAGCGTGCCGAGCAGTTCCGAAATCTTCGCGCCTGTCACGCGGTTGAGGAGCGCGCCGTTCTCCGTGTTGAAGTTCAGCGTCTCGCCTTCCTTGATGCCGAATTCCTGCCAGTTGATGATACTGTTTTTATTTGCTGTAATTGTCGCGCCGCTCGTGACTTCGCCATTCGTCAGGCCGGTCACATCACCGGAAGCGACCGTGCCGCCGGTTGGCATAGCGAAGGCGGGAGCCGAGAGCGCAAAGCAAACGCATGCCGTCAGAAGCGCCTGACGCGTTTCATGATTCCATTGCATGATATTCAATCTCCTTCCTTAGAAACTGATCGAGAACGAAACGTTCCATCTCCGGTGGTTCGCGTGAGGCGCGCTGCTCACGAGCGTCTCGTCCGACACATCATTGATGATCTTCGCATAGTCGACGGCGAGCGCGATGTGGTTCTTCGCATCCGTGTAGCGCAGGCCGAGTCCTGTCGACGCGAGGTCTTCATAGTGCTTGCCGCTCGTGTTGTTCGTCAAGTTGCCGTAGTCGAGGAAAGCAAGGAAACGCAGGTTCGGCGCGACCTCCGGCGTATAAAGTTCGAGATTGCCGATGAAGCCCTTGTCCGCGCTCGCGATCGTGCCGGCGAAGCCGCGCACCGTGTACATGCCGCCCGCACCGAGCTGCGCGAGGATTGGCATGTGGTCATCCGTATACTGGCCGCGCAGGCGCGTATTCAGCAGCCAATCCGACTTGCTCCTGAGCTGATAGTTCACATCGGCCGAGCCGAACGTGAAATGCTGCTTGCTGCCCGGCGCGACCATCTCATAGTCGTCATCATCACCGCCGAGGTTCGTCGTGACGCCGACCTGATACGAAAACGAGTGATAAAGGTCGCGATTGTTGTGCTCAAAGCCGAGGCTCGCAAGCATCATATCGTATGACTGATCCGGATTGTTGATGGTCTGGCCGGCCATCGAAAGCGAGCTCGTGATCTTGGAATAGCGATAATCGAGCGCCGCCGTCAGCGCATCCTTTTCGCGCGACGTGTAAGCAAGATAGTGCTGATAGCGCAGGCCGACATTCTGCCCGAGGCCTGCGGCCTGGTAATCGAGGAAGCTGCGGTACGCAGACGGCGAGATGTTGCCGTTGTCAACGTTCGAATAGCTGTACGAGAACGTCAGCGCGTCCCCGGCATGCGGCAGCAGCGTGCGATACGAGACAGCCGCCTGCTTCACGTCATCGAAATGCTCGTCCGGCGACGTCACATACGCCACGCCAAGCGTATCCGCACGTTTCGAAATATTATTATTGATATAACTCAATGTCGTGCGCCAATCGCCCGTGTAATCGTTGCCCGTGTTCGCAACCGCGAGCGTCACGCGGTCGTTGTCACGCGCCTCGTTCGCGACTTTCACCCGGAACGTGTTGTCGTGGTTCGAGACGAACGTGGCATTGAGCTTCGCGGCGCCTGTATCATTGACGAGCTGGATTTCTTTCGACAGCTCATGGATGTTCACCTGATCGTTCCGGAGCGCGGGCAGGAGCTTTTCCACCGCCGCCTCCGAAAGGCTCGACGAACTCTCGATCGTGACGTCCGTCACGGGCACCGTCACGCGATCTGCGCGCACGGCCTGCTCCGTATGCTTGCCCTGCTGCTGGCGTGCGAGCTCGTCGCCCGCCTGATCCTGTGCAATCTCATGTTCTGTCGTTTTATCGGTCGATGCAGCCGATACCGGCGTGCCGAACATCGTTGCTGCCCCGATGCCAATCAGCATGGCCGTCAAGAAACGACGCCATCCCTTTTCTTTCTTCTCTTTCAAAACCCGGTCCTTCCCTTCCGATTCATCGATATCCCCCATGGGAAACGATGAAATACTGAACAAGCTGTCCTTCAGCTATACTTAAGCGAATTATAGCACGTTTGTCCCCCCCCGCAAGACATTTTCGCATTTATACTACAAAAAGCATGGAGAAAGCAGACCAAACTGCACAAAAAAACAGCCGACACGCGGGAGCGCATCCCCGACGGTCGGCCGTTTCTGTACGTAATATAAAATTTGGTATCGCGAAGTAAGCGTTGTCGTGTTACAATCAGCGGTTTGGGGTATTCCAAAATATATTTTAACTCATCAAATTTCCGCGCGTTCTTTGAACAATATCAAGATCACGGAAAATATCTTTGATGGAAATCCACGTCCATGGAAAAAGGGTAACGGGGATCTTGGTCGGCATGGCGCTACGATCCTCCTCGTCCATGTGTTCGAGTTCCCAATCCTCGTAATCGACATAGGCATCGCGGAATTCAAAACGGCCATTCTTGTTATCGTAAATCTCGACGGTTTTCGCGGTCGGCGAAACCAGCCAATACTCTTTGACACCCACTGCCGCATAATGACGCATCTTTACGCCACGGTCGCGGGCGACGGTCGCATGGGACAGCACTTCCGCCACGAATTCCGGTGCACCATAGAGCGCATCATGACGAATGCACGAGCGCTTGCAAATCATCACATCGGGGATGTAAACATTGTCCTCGTCATGTTCATCAATTTGAATGTCGGGGCCATGCATCCATACCATCACTGACGTATCCGTGATTGCATGATCGAGAGCAAAAGCAAGATTCCCGCGCACCATGCAATGACAAGTCCCCGGATGAGGCCAGATGTAGCATTCTTTTCCTTCAATCGTTTCCACATCTGGCGAATCAATCCAATTCGAAAGATCCATGAGCGTGACCTCCCTCATGCTTTCTTCTAAAATATAACAAACATTTTCACGGCTGGGTCGTTGATGTCCTGTGCGTATGATCCATATGCGGCATCCGCAGCCCGCGCTGGAGGTAACTCCGCTGGAGCTCGAATACCGTCTGGATGAGGCGCTCCTGTTTTTCGCGCACGAAGGCCTCATCGAATGACGCGCCGATGTGGTAGATCTTCCGGCCGTTCGCCGTCGTGATGGGCGTGCAGCGCTTCACCTTCGCGCCGCTCCGGAGCTCGCCGTAGCCCGGGAGCTCGGGGATGTCGACGGCGATGGCGGCCGAGAGCAGGACTTTTTCCTCGCTGACGAAGGCGAGGCCGCCGCCGCTGATGTCGATGAGCGTCGTGTCCGCCGCGTCGCGCATGGATCCGTGGTCGCCCGGCAGGCGCACGGCGAGCGGGAGGTCGAGGGGCACGCGGACGAACTCGCGCATCTGGATGCGCGAGACCGTCTCGGGTCGCTCGAGGAACCACTGCCGTACCGGCAGGCGCGAGCAGCCGCGGAAGCCCGATGTGAAACGGTAGACGCAGCCCTCGCCCGTGACGGCGCAGGCGATATCCGTGCCGGCAGCCGGCGACGAGAGGAAGTCCTTGACCTCGACGTCGAGCTCGATGGCGAGGAAACGCAGCGCGAGCTCGTCAATGCGGCCGGCGACCACGCGCAGGCCGTCGTCTGCGGTTTCATCGGGGACGGCAAGGTGGACGAATTGGCCGGGGTGGAGGACCTCGTCGGCGGGTTTGAGTTCTTCGGTAGCTGGCATAAACGATATTCCTTCTTTCGCACCTCAACAGCAGCCTTCCCCTTAGGGGAAGGGGGACCGCGAAGCGGTGGAAAGGGTCCCCTGTACGTTAAATGAATTCGTATGGCATAACTCCTCGTGGGTGCGCGTACGAAAAATTGCAAGTGCCTGCGCGCACCGGCGACATCAAACGGCCTACGAAATCATCCGCCCTGCAAGCGACCCGCTCCTGGCGCTGCGCTTCGCTCCGCACCTGTCCTCTACCTAAAGGACAAAGCGACCGCATAGGCGCTGAAGCGCCTTGCGTCTGCTTTTCCCTAAGGGAGAGGCTGCTGGAAAAGTAACGCTTGCAACAGAAAGAACATTTAACGAAATCAGTTACGATTATACGATCTGCTCGCCGTGGTAGAGCTCGCCGCCGATGTTCGGAGCGACGCCGTAGCCTTTTGCCCAAGCCGTCTTGTACTTGATGGCCTGCGCGTGGATAGAGTCGATGCGGTCGATCGTGCGCTTGACGCTTCCCGGCACGCCGACGACGAGGGAGTTCGGCGGGATGACGGCGTTTTCCTTCACGAGCGCGCCGGCGGCGATGATGGAGCCGCTGCCGATCTTCGCGCCCGTCAGCACGGTCGCGTTCATGCCGACGAGGACGTTGTCCTCGATCGTGCAAGCGTGGACGATGGCGCCGTGGCCGATCGTGACGAAGTTGCCGATGATGCACGGGCCGTCATTCGCGACGTGGAGGCACGCGCAGTCCTGCACGTTCGACGCCTCGCCGATGCGGATATAGCTGACATCGCCGCGCACGACGGCGCACGGCCAGAGGCTCGCGTACTTCGCGATCTTCACGTCGCCGAGCACGACGGCGCCCGGCGCGACGAAAGCTTCCGGGTCGATGTCAGGATATTTGCCGAGATAGCTGTCATTGGGAAGTGTGTACATGGTTTGTGCTCCTTTGTTTTGTTCTTGCAAGTTATTACGTCGTGACCCTCTCAGTCGCCCTTCGGGCGCCAGCTCCCCCAGAGGGGGAGCCTTGTATCTACGCCTCCCCTCTGGGGGAGCTGCCCCGAAGGGGCGGAGAGGGTAACGCCGTCACTTATTCATCCAACAATTTTACGATGCCCGGCTGCGCGATGATCCATGTGCCGTTGTCGTGTGTGAAGATCGCCGGCAGTTTCACTTGGATGCGCGCCGCATCTTTTTCTTTTTCTTCGAAGTTCGACGCGAACGTCTCTTTCATGCCGCCTTTTTCGTGCAATGCCTTCGTGTAGCCCTGCACAGGGTTCGGTACGACGGCGAACATATCCTCGACGGCATATGCCCAGTACGCGGCCTTGCCGGCCTGCGCGACTTCGACGAATTTCGGGGCCGCCTTGCCGTCCACCTGCGCAGCGGGATCGAGGCAGATGAGGCCTTTGAGCCCCTGCACGGCGAAGAACTGATCGCACGCTTCCTGGCTCGTCTGCGGCGTGTCGATGGAGGCCGCGAGCTTGTTGTACTCCACGAGGAACGCGTCCCACGGATTGCTTTTCTTCTTCGGCGGCGCGGGCGCAGCCTTCGGCTGGGCGGCTTTGAGCTGCTCTTCGAGCGCGGCAACGCGCGTCTCGAGCGCTTCCGCCTTTTCCACGAGGCCGTCGACTTTCGACGCCGGCTCGCGCACGCCCCGGACCGCGACAAGGGCCAGCGCGCCCGCGACAAGCGCCAAAAGCGCCGCGATGAGTGCGAAGACGCTGAGAATGGTCATAGGAAAAACTCCTTTCCACAAGTGAATCAAGGAATGTAAAATCGCTCTGCGATTTTGGATCAGCGATTCGCACGCAATTTGCATAAGCGATTCGCACAGTTTTGTTCCAAAACTGGCTCACTGCTTAAAATCCGTGCGTCGCTGCGCTCCTTCGGATTTGGCTCACTGCTTATCGTTCTTATTATACACGAAAAACCGGACGGTTGCACCAAATTTCATGCAACTGTCCGGTTCCGATTCACTCCATTTCCGCGCGGACGAGCAGCACCCAGTAATCGCTGCCATTGGCGGCGCGGTGGCCGAGGCCGAGCTCGGTGAACGAGGCGCTGAGGAGGTTGACGCGGGATTCGGGATCATCCATCCACGCCTTGACGACGTTCTCGGGCGTCTTCGGCCCTTTTGCGATGTTCTCGGCGAGCGCGTAGTCGCCGCTGTTCATGACGGTGAAGTACGATTCGCCATTCGGCCGCGTATGCGAGTAGTCCTGCTGGATCTCATCGGCGCGCACGGAGGCGGCGACGGCGAGTTCGCCATTGATCTTGAGCGGCTTGCGGCCTTTCTTCTTGCGCTCGGCGTTCACGAGCTGCAGAATGGTTTTCTCGTACTGGCGCACCTCGTCGACCGCACCGCTTCCGATGCCCACGGGGGCGTCGAAGCCGGCAGGGGGTCTCACGCCAAGGTCTTCCGCCTTGCGCATGTCCCGGACATACCTGATGATGTAGTCTCCTCTGCCGGGCTGGAGCTCGTTCGCCTTCCGCGCGTCCGAGATCGCGCGGTCATAGAGCTTCATCCAGAGGAGCAGACCGGCACGGCTCTCGTAGATGCCGGCGTCCGAGGGATCGAGCCCGACGGCCGTGTCCATGTCCTTGAGGGCGTCGTTGTAGCGCCCCATCCTCTGATAGAGTCCTGCGCGGGAGATGTACTCGTAGGCGAAATGCGGCTTCCCTTCGCGGAGGCGGATGACGGTGTTCCGGTCTTGAAGCGCGGCATCGTACTGGCCCTGCATCTCATAGGCCACCGTCCGCAGATCGTACGCCGTGCTGTTCGAAGGGTCCAGTGCAATGGCCTTGTTGCAATATTCGATGACCTTGTCCGTGCGCTGCTCGTCGAAGAACACGTCGGCGCGCATGGCGTACGCCTGGCTGCTTCGCGGGTCGATCTGGATGGCGGCGTCAAACATCTGCGCCGCCTTGTCCTGCTGCATCATCCCCATGTACGAATTGCCGAGCCCGAGGTAGGCGCGGACGCAGTGCGGGTCGAGCTGGAGCGCGCGTTCGAAGTACGGGATGGCAGCCCGATAATCCGCCTCGAAATCGCCTTGCGGCAGCCACGATCCATTCTGATCGAACGAGGCAAATTGCGTCGCCTCGCCCTGCTCGCACCATTCTTCGGCCGTCGTCGGCTCGGCGCAGACGATGGCGGCGGCAGGCGTGAACGTGACGGGCGCGGTGAGCACACAGCCAAGCGCGAGCGGCAGGGCGGCGGCGAGATATTTCCACGGGCGTCGTTTCTTCATGAGATTCCCTCTTTTCTCAAAACATCAAATACCAATCGCGTCATCGACATCCTGATAAAAATGCTGGAGCATCTTGCGGATGGCGTCGTTGCAGCTTCCGGCGGTATCCATGTACATGCGGCGTAAGAGCGTGCGGCCGGTCGCGGCCTCGACAAGCTCGAACGTGGCTTCGACGTGGCAGTCGAACGACGTGTAGCCGTATTCGTCGCGGATGCCGGTCGTGTAATATTTGCGCTGCATCTTGTGCTCGACGCCCTTGAAGTCCTTGCGCGTGAACGGTTCCGTACGCTCGAGGATGCGGTACGTCGTGCACGTCGACGGGTGATGCGTCTCGACGATATGCGCGTCTGCGAGCGTGCCTTGCACGTAGTAGCGTCCGCCGTCCGGCGCCGTGTCGATGCGCACATGTTTCAGCGTGCGTGCGGCCTCGTCCTTCATGGCGTACCAGACGGCGTTCTGACGGAACGTGTCACCAGCGAAATCGTCCGGCATCGTGACCTCGCGGAAGCCGAGCGTCGGTGCGGAGGCCGGCACGCGCTTCTGCTCTGCGCTTTTCAATTTGCCCCAGTCAATCGCGAATATCTGTGCAACGGTCGCAAACGACTCGGTCGTGGCCCCGCCACGGTAGTCGCCGAGGTATGTCATGGCGGGCTTGTGCGTATAGGCGTCATAGAGCGTCGCCTCGATCTCGAGCTGTTCCGCCCGCCCGGGATGCGCAGGAATGATGTGATCCTGCGTCCACGAACGGTATCCGAGCTTGCCGGACACCTCGACATCGTATTCTGTTTCGACGTAATAACTTTCCATCGGGACACCAAGGCGGCGCTCCGGCGCGGTATCATCTTGGAATTTGTGTAAGCGGATGTGCGGCACGAGGTAGCCCTCGGCGCCCGTCGCATCGTAGACGGCCGTCGCACGCGCGTCCTCGTTCGCGAACGGCTGATGGAGCGCCGCATAGGCGGGGTTGTCGCGGAAAATCTGCTGTTTTTCGAGCTTCGCCTCGCCTCCGTCATCAAAATAGAAGAAGTTCGTGTTCTTCACTTTCTTCTGCATCGCCGCTGCGAGCGCGCCGTCGAAGCCGCCATGGTAGTAGCTCACAGAGTAGGCGGAATCGCCCGTCATGGGGAACAGGATGATTTTCTTGAACGTCGTCACGCGCTCATTTGCCGGGACGTTTTCGTCCATCCAGAGCTCGCCACTGTAGGCGGCCGTGACGGCAGGGAACGTGAGGACGCTCGCGCTCGCGAGCGTCGCGCCGAGCGCGAGGCTGCGACACAGGGAGGAAACGGTCGTTTGCATGGGTTCTGCCTCCTTCGGGTTCCGTAGCGTGCTTTTTTGCCGGCCGCTCAGTCCGGCGCGCCGACGAGCTTGTCGATGTCGCGGTAGAAGTCGCCGAAGATGCCGCGCAGCGCTTCGGCATAGCGGTCTTTGTCCTCGCGGTCGAAATTCCGCTGGTAGACGATTTCGCCTGTGCGCGTGTCCTTCAGCCAGAGCGTGGCATTGACGTGATAGTAGAACGCGTTGTAGCCGTAGCAGTCCGTGACATCCGTCGAATAATATTCGCGCTTGCCCTCGTGCGCACTGCCCTTGCGGTCGTACCATGTGAATTTTTCTGTCCGGTCGAGATGCGGCGTCGTGAAGACGTGCGGGGCGATCCAGCGCTCGCCGCGGTCGAACGTGTAGATCGTGCCGCCGGCCACATAGCGGCCCGCGCCGGGCCGGGGATCGACCTTGACGCGCTTCAGCGTGTCGCCGGCCTCGTCCTTGAACGCGTAGAAGATCGCCTTGATGGCGAACTCGTTCTGCGCGGCGTTTTCCGGCAGTTCGAGATTCTCGAAGCCGAGCGTCGGCGCACCGTCCGGGACGCGCTGCGCCTTGTCATCTTTCAGGCGGTTCCAATCGCCGGAGAAATTTTTCGTGATCTGCTCGAACGCATGGCTGGCATCGACGTCATAGCACCGGTAGTAATCGATGAGCGTCATGGCTTTTTTGTGCGTATAGGCATCGTACAGGGTGAAATCGAGGTCGAGCATCTGCAGCCGGCGCGAGCGCTCCGGGATGCAGTGCGACTCCGTCCAGCTGCGGTAGCCCTGCTTCGACTGGTAGCCGTTCGGCCCGTTCGACACGTCGTAATACGTTTCCTTCTTCACGTCCACCCAGGTCGCGGGCGAGACGTCCGTGCGCTCGTTCCAATAGCGGATATGCGGCAGCAGATACCCCTCTGCGCCCGTCTTGTCGTAGACGGCCTGGGCGCGCGCTTCTTCCGTCGGGAAGTGCTGCAGGAGCTCTTGGTACTCCGGCTTGTCGCGCAGGATCATCTCTTTTTCTTTCTTTTTGTCAGCAGCCTGCGTGTCATTCGGGTCTTCGAACCAGATGAAGTTCGTGTGCTTGATGCGCTTGTTGATGCGTTTCGCGAATTCCGCGTTCCACGCCTGATACTGGTCGGGACGGCCGTCCGGCGTCTGCGCGTCGCTGAGCGGGAACAGGATGATCTTCTTGTATTTCGTCACGCGCTCGTTTTCCGCGACGTTCTCGTCCATCCAGATGTTGCCATGCGCGAACGCGAGCGCCGGGGCTGCGGCCGTCACGCCAAGCGCAAGTGCGATTCCGAGAGCAATGCCGCGCCATGGCGCACGTTGTGATTTCGTTTCGTTCATACAAATTCCTTTCTCAAATCGCCGCCCGGACATCCGCTGCAAGGTTCGTGGCAGCATCTTCGATGGCCTGGCGGATGGCATCTTCGGCGCCGACGTCGTCGCGGTGCACGACGACGTGATACGTGAGCTCGGCCTTGCGCCGTGAGTCCGCTTTCGTCGTGAAGACGACGGTGCCCGTATGCATATCGATGATGCGCAAGCTGAGCTCGGCGTAGACGGTCTTGTCCTTGCCCGAGAGCACGAGCACGCCGCTCTGCGCCTTCACGTTGCTGAGATGCGTGAGGTAGCCGCAGGCGACGTAGTCGGCGGCGGGCGTGAGCTCCGGCGGCACGACGCCGTCCCCGAGGCTTCCCATGAGCGCCGCCTCGTCGAGACGCAGGCGCGTGGTTTCGCTGGTGAAATCCAGCACGCGGTAGCGCGGATCGCCCGCAAGCTCCGTGAAAAACGTGTCCTGCGCATCGCCGAGCATGGCACGGATCGGCGTGTCGATGTCCGACATCGTGATCGCGGTCTTTTCGACGCGCGCCTGGAACGGCGCGACAAGGATGGCGGGCGCCTCGGCAGAGGCCGTCCACGGGACGACGAGCAGCGCGAAGAGCACGGCCATCGCGCACACAAAACGCGGCAGAAACTTCATGTCACTTCACCCCCGCTTTCACGCGCTTCGCGAGGTCTTTCGCCAGCGCCTGCGCCTGGCCTTCGAGCACTTCGCCGAGCAGCGTGTCGACGGCCATGCCCTTGCCCGTCTTGCCGAGGCCGAAATTGATGAGCTGCGCGCTTTTCTTGTCTTCGAAATGATGCTCGTAGACGCGCCCCGTCGCGGCATTCACGAGATAGTAGTCGAGCGAGGACTTCATCTTCTTGCCCTTCGTCTCACGGTCGGTGTGCGACGCGAAGATGCCGTGCTTCAGGCGCACGTCGACGTCCTTGATGTTGATGAAAAGCAAATACTGTGCGCCATGACGGTCGGCGATGGCCTTGGCGAGGCGCCGCTTGTCCGGCGAGAGCGCATACGTCGCGTCGGGCTGGCCGTGCCAGGCCTTCAGCCGCTCTTCATCATGGAAATAGCCGCGCCCCATGACGGCGTCAGCATAGTGCGCGAGCTTTGCGGCCGTGTCGCCGCGGTCGTACTGATGGCCGTGCACGATGGCGTCCATGTGGATCTCAGAGAGGTCGCCGGCCTCGCCGCCCGCGCCCGTCGCGGCATGGCGGCCCTCTTCATTCGTGAGGTCGACGCTGCCCGTGTAGGCGAGGCCCTGATCTGCGAGCGCCGCGCCGAGCTTCTCGGAAAATGTATCGAAATAGCGCGCTTTGAGCTCGTCATCGCCGTAGCTCTGCACTTCGCCGAGGAAGATGGACGGGCCCGCCTGCTGGAACAGGCCGCCGGCCGCCGCCGGGCGGGGCAGCGCGAGGAAAGCGGCGACGCAGAGAAAGAACGCGAGCAGTTGGATCGTCTTTGTTTTTGTCAATTGCAACTCCATTTGCGCATACACTCCTTGGGCGGCACGATCAACGCGAGACGGAGAGCTTCGCCGTCGTGCCCGTCACGCCGGCGAGGAAGATGCCGAGATTCGACGTATTCTTCAGGCGCGTGATGAGGCCGGTCGGGCTCTCGCTCGTCTCGACGGAGAGGATGGCCTTGTCGCCGTTCGCTTCGCGCAAGTAGACGTTGCGCACAGACGAAATCGTGCGCAGATCGGCCATGAGCTGCTGCACGGCCTCCATGTCGGACGTGAAGACGTCGAGCTCGACGGACGCGCCCGTCGCCTCGCTGCTGAAGTGGCGGAATTTCTCTTCGAGCTTCTGCGCAGCCTGCGCCGCGGCGTTCTCCGAAGCTTTCTGCTCGGCCATCTCGTCGCTGTTCTCGACGCCTTTCGCCGAGACCTGGTACGTGGCGACGATGTCGCCCGTGTCAAAGCGGAGCACCTTGACGGAGAGGATGGCATTCGCCGAATGCAAGAGCGTATCCGCATAGCCGCCGCCGTAGCCGTCCGGCAGCTTGATCGTCTGCGCGTTCTGCTGGACGCGGCCGAGCGCGAGGTAGTCGGCGCCGAGGCTGCTGCCGATGGCCGATGGCTGCGTGCTGCCGCTGTAGATGCGCGCGAGGAGCTGCGCGTCGTTGAGGCTCGCGGCGACCTGCGGGTCGATGATGTGGTGGAAGCCGAGCGACAGCAGCTTGTCCGCGAGCGCCGTCTCAGCTGCGAGGTTGTGCCCGAGGACATTGCCATAGCGGTCCTGGTCGAGCACGACGACGGCGATGCGCGGATCGTTCAGCGCCATGACCATCTGCAAGTTGCTCATGAGGCCGGCATCCGGGCTCGTGTCGACATCGATGCGCGCGCGCACGCGGACGAGGCCGCTCTCATCCGTCTCCTCGAGCACCTGCACATCCTTGACAAAGCCCTGCGACTTCGTCAGGATCTCGTCGAGCTGCACCTCCAGATTTCGCGTGAGCGTTTTCGAATCGACGAGCGTGCCGACGACCTCCTCGACCGCGATGCGCGACGCGTCCTTGATCGCCGCCTGGCGATCCGTGCCGACGCCATCGACGACGACGGCCTGCGCGAAGCCCGTGTGTGCCGCGAGCATCATCGCGAGCCCCAAAAGCAAAGATTTGCCGAACTGTTTTTTCATAAGAATCCCCCCATTTGCTCATGTGCCTCCGTAGAAAAAACCGCCTGCGGGAACACTCCCGCAGGCGGTTTCTCGGACGGCGGATGCGTCCGTCTATTCCGTAACAGCGATATCAGCGGACGAACACGACATTCGTCTTGTCAAGGAAGCCCGTCGCGCCATTCTCGATGAGGACGCGGTTCGCGTCGGCGACGGAGATCACCGGGTTGCCGTTGTGGTTGTCGAGGCTGACAGCCTTGACGACGAGCGGATTCGAGCCGGCACGCGTGGCGCGGCCCATGTCCGTCGTGTAGCCGGCCATGCCATTCGAAACGACCTTGTCATAGTCGAGGTTCTTGTAGCCATAGATGGCCTGGCCGTTCGCGTTCTTGATGACCGGGCTCATGACCGGCTTCAGGCCGAGGCCGCGGCAATCGACGATGAGGCCCGTGTAGCCGCCGACGGCAGAGCCGACCGGCGCGGCAGCGGCCGAAGAGCCCGTCGGCTTCGTCGGCTGTGTGACAGACGGCTGCGTGGACGGCGTCGTGGCCGAAGGCGTCGTCGTGCCCTGGCCGACCGTGACATTGACGCTGACGGACGTCGGCGCGGACGGCGCGACGCTCGCGACCGGCTCCGGGAACGTTTCCTTTACCGCCGGCTTCTCCATGACGGCGCTCGCGACGGAGTTCGTGACGCCGAACATCGGGACTTCCATCGTGAGCTCGCAGCCGCCGTCCGACGTGTAGTTCACGCTCACGACGCGCGCGCCCTTGACCGTGGCCGCGACATGCGTCTTGACGACGTCCTGCGTCGTCATCATGAGCTCGACGGTCGAGTCCGACGTGACGTCGACGCCCTTGATGGTCTCGACGAGCTGGCGGTACGCGTCGCCCTGTGCGGCGCGGCGCGCCAAGGCACGGCGCTGCGTTTCGCTGACGGCCGTCGGGGGCGCGACGCCGATGCCCGTCGCCGTGACCTTGGAGTTTTCATAATCGATGACGCCCGTGCCATTGCTCATGGCGAAGGCGCTCGCCGCTGTCATGCAGACGAGCAGTGCTGCGACGGAAAGCGCCGTCAGCAAGCGGGAAATCTTCTTCATGAAGTCCGACCTCCTTGTTCCAATCAAACATGGGACTTTCGTGGATTTTTGACACGCTCTCATTATACGCGCAAAGCATCGTGTTGTCTATCAAAAATTCCTGAAAGCGCATCATGTTTTTATGGATGCTGCATATCAATGGACTTGCCAATACGTCAGTGTCTGGTCTTCCAAAGATCGCGCCGCATTGAGTCCCGCTTTATACAGGAAGAGATCCAGCACCTTCGTCATATCAATGTCACGCAGCGTGTACGCTTCTTCAGCCGTGGCAAATGGCGTGCCTTGCGTCCCCCGAACCATGTCAATGCCCGTGAGGCGGATCGTGCCGCGCACGGTGACACCGTCCGCATCCTGCGCGATTTCTTCGACCTCGACTTCGCCGAGGACGGCGTTCGTGATTTCAGGATAATCGCGGTGGACGACAGCTCCGACATTGGACGTGAATGTTCCGTAGTCTTCCCCCGCGTGCGTTTTCATCGTGCCCGCCAGTTCGTCGAGCGCATTGTCCGTCGCGAAGCCGAGGTTCTGGAACGTCGTCTCAATGACCGTCGTCACTTTTTTCTGTCCTGTGTCTTCCATGCCAGCCGGCAGGCCGCGGACGCGCAGCAAAAAGCCCGTCTGGGCATCGCCGTGCTTCCGCTGGAGTGCACTGACCTCTTTGACGACGTCTGTGTGCAGATCCGCAAGCTTCACCGTGACCTTGCTGTACAGCTCGAGCCCGCCGTCGCCGTCCTTCTTCGATGTGACGTCCGGCGCTGTGGCATAAGCGCGGTAGTTTGCAAGCATCTTCTGATACACGCTCGCAGGATCGTCATTCCGTGCCAGCATTTTCGACAGCGTTTTTTCCACTGCCTTGCGCTGCGCGTCGGCACGCGCAGCGGCTTCATCTCCCGCAGGCGAAACACCGCAGGCCTTGACCTCGATGAACGGCGGTGGCGCGGCCTCGACCGTCACCGCGAGCGACAACGAAAGGCAGCAGGCCGCGCAGAGCACCGCGAACCATCGTTTCATCATGCGTATCCCCTCCGCACCTGCTCAGAACGTAAGGTAAATCTTCGCACTGCCCATGGCATTTTCGTCCGTGTCGCCTTCCTGGAGGCCTGGCACGGCGGCGAGGAGCGCTTCCTTGAGCTCATCCTGCGACGCGCATTCCGCTTCGACGAACATCTTGTAAGCACCCGTGCCCGTGAACGATCCGCGGATGACGCGGCCTTTCACCTGTTGGACCGCTTGCCGCAAAATCTGCGGCTGGCCTGCACGATCCGTGATGCCGTTGACGATGAGCGTCGCCTTGATGTGGCGTGCGCCGCCACGCGTCTCGCTTTGCACCGTCATGAGCGCCTTTTGGCCGAGCGATTCCACCGCGCGCTTCGTCGCAAGTTCCCGCGCTTTGTTGATGGCCTCCGAACGGTTCGCACCAACTGCCGTGAAGTAATCATCGAAGCTGTTAACTTCCGAGGATTCGAAGCCAACGATCTCAAACGACGCATGAGCCGTCGCCCGCCAGTTCGTGCCCACAGGCTCGACATCTGAAATAGCAAGCATGCCGCGCAATAGCGCATTCGCCTCGCCGCGCTCATTGCGGGCGAGCTGGCGAATTTTCGCGCTGACAGCGGGATCGTCGAGGTCTGTCTGCTTGTCCATGAAAACTTTTGCCGCATCCGCATCATGGACTGCGAAGCCCGCGTTTTCGAGCTTCGCCGCAACATACTTCATGAGGCTGTCCGTGACCATGAGCTGGCCGTTTTCATCGCGGCCCGTGACAGCGACTTCGATGCCCGAGCGCGTCGTGCCCATATCCTGCATCGCCCGCAAGCGGCTCTCGAGGTCTTCGACGGCGGTCTTGATTCGCTGGTCGCTTGCATCGAGGTCCATACGGACGAAGTAGATGCCATCATGCTGGCCTTCCTTGATGATCTTGTTGACGGTCACGAAACCGTCCGAATGCGCCAAGATCTCGTCACGCACGACCATGCCCATGTTCACTTCCGTCGTGCTCGTCACATGCACGCCGACTTTCATCTCGACGAATGTGCGCATGGCGTCATTCATGGCTTCATCGCGCGCTTTCGCCGGATTCGACGGATCGACGGTCGCCTGTCCCTCGACGACTTCTGCATGGCAGACAGGCGTGCTAAAAGCGAGCGGCAGCGCGATTGCAAGCGCCGCTATCGCTTTCCCCAAAAACTTTTTCATTACGCATCTCCCGTTACTTTTCCTGCTTCCCCATCTTCGTCGCAAGCTCGATCAAGACCTGCGTATAAATGTCCTTCGCATCGATGTCGACGGCATTGCCCTTGCCCTTGTCCTTGAGGTACATCTGGACGGCGTAGCCCGTCTCCGTGCGCTCGGGGCGCATATCGCTCTTTTCCGTCAGCCATGCCTTGTAAGCAACATCGCTGCGGACATCCGAGGCGTCCTTGCGCTGGACTTCCTGCCAGTTCGCACCGGAAAAATCAAGGTTCACCATGTGCATCGGCTCGGCCATCGCGAGGTCTACCATCCCGTCATCGCTGCGGAGCTGCATCGAGTACAGATTCGACGTGACGTCCTTCTGGTACGGCGCGGCGATGCCCGGTGGCAGGACGACCTTGCCCGTTTTCTTCTGGAACGCTTCCGTATAGAAATTCGCGATGATGTTGCGGATCTCGATGCCGTGCCCGTGGAACACTTGCTGTGCTTTCTTCGAGCTGATGCCGACATCAGCGACCTGATACGTTTCCGGTGTCTCCTGTTTTTCTTCCCAGTCTTTCAAGACTTTTTTCGCTGAGGAAAAATCGAGGCGCTTCTCGATCATCTGCACCGTGATATCAGCATAGACATCGGCGAGCTGCTGCTCCGTAATCGGCGTCGTGATGAGGTTCTGGATATCCGCACCGAGCACTTTCTTTTCATTGAGCGGGATGACCGTCAGGATGCGCCAGCCTTCGCCATTCGCGCCCGCGCTGCAGACAGCCATGCCCATGCAGCTCGTGACGATCGATTTGTAGATGTCTTGGTCAGCTGCATGATAATGCGTCGTGAACGCATCATCCAGCAGGACGATCGGCATGAGCCCGATCGGCGTCACGTCAGAGTAATCGTCCTGGATGCCGCTGACTTGCAAATCATTCGAAAATTTCACTTCGAACGGCAGTTTTTTCTGCGCCTGCAAGCTCTTGAGCTTCGCCGTCAACGCCTGCCGGATCTTTTCCTTGACGCCCGGCGATTCGAGGAGGCCGTTGTCTTCCGTCGAGATGGAGTAGACATTCGGCGTCCAATCCACGACGAGGCGTTCCTTCGCTGCGCATGTCCCGGCACCGGCAAAGAGGCTGGCGCCGAGCACGAGGGCAAGGCAGCGCTTCCAAACTGCGTGTTTCATCGTGTCACCTCGCTGCGCTTACTCGGCCTGCATCGAGGCTACAGATGCTTCGACATCCTTCTTGCTCGGCTCTTTGATGTTGTTTGCCTTATCGTAAGCCTTGCGGGCATCGTTGCGTTCCTTGATGCTCTTCTTGAGGAAGCCGATGATCTGCGTTGCTTCGTCAGCAGCCTCTTTGTACTCGTTGATCTGATTTTTGAGATCCTCGAGGTCTTTCGCATCCTTCAGCCCCTTCGCCGCTTCTTTTGTCAGGAAAGATGCATCGCGTGCCGCGAGGCCGCAAAGGAAGATGGCCTTGGCGCTGTCCGTTTTCGACCACGTCATCTGCTTCTTTGCGTTTTCTACCTTTTCCTTGTCTTCCGAGGACGTGAGCTCGGCGAGCTTCGCCTGCACGAGTTCCTTGCTCGGACGCGGCGTGCTCGTCGCATTATAAACATCGCTCATCGAACCGCCACCGCTCAAGAGATTGTTCGCGATCGCGCCGAGCGCTTGGATATTAGAATCGCCCGAGAGATCCGTCGCAAGGCCGATCTTGTATTCCGATGCCGTGAAGCATCCCGTCGCGAGCATCAAGTGATTCCGCATGTCGTTGCGGTGGCTGTTCATGCCATCGAAGTTGATGCCGAGCGCCTTGTTGACGGCGTCTTTCGCCTGGCCTTTTGCGTCATCCGCGACCTCTTTCCCTTTCTTGTGGAAGATGTCACTGACGCCGCTGAACATGCCCGCTTCCGCGCGCTGCATGCCAAAAAAAGAGCCCCCGTCCACAGGTGCCGTCTGGACGAATTGTCCGGATACGGCCACGACTGCGGCGAGGACGCTGGTTGCCACGATGTTCTTCTTCATGAATAAGACTCCAATCCATTGTCAAGAGACAGTTATTTATTGCGCTTCTTATTCTAACGAATTGGGTCTTGTTTGTCAATTCTTCATTGGTTTTTGTTTAATCTGCTTTCATTGGCAACGGTTTCTGTGCAAAAAGCACAAAAAGCCTCCCCGGCAAAGGGAGGCTCCTGGTGCAGCGGTCAGACGCCGGCTCAGAATGCCGGGACGACTGCGCCTTTGTATTTCTCGTTGATGAAGTTCTTGATCTCGTCGCTGTGCAGGACTTTGATGAGCGCCTGGATCTCCGGGCGGCTCTCGTCACCGGCGCGGACGGCGATGATGTTGACGTACGGGCTCGTGCTGTCCTCGATGAACATCGCGTCTTTCGTCGGATCGAGCGGCACCTGCATCGCGAAGTTCGAGTTGATGATTGCCGCATCGACGTCATCGAGCGTGCGCGGCACCTGCGCGGCTTCGACTTCCTGGAACTTGAGGTTCTTCGGGTTCTCGACGATATCCTGGATCGTGGCCTTCTCGCCGACGCCCTCTTTGAGCTTCAGGAGGCCGGCCTTCTCGAGGAGCAGCAGCGAGCGGCCGCCGTTCGTCGGGTCGTTCGGGATGGCGATGGAAGCGCCGTCTTTGAGCTCGTCGAGCTTCTTCACTTTGTGCGAGTAGATGCCCATCGGCTCGATGTGGACGCCGGCAGCGTTCGCGAGCTTGACTTCCTTGTGCTCGTCGATGAAGTTCTTGAGGTACGGCTCATGCTGGAAATAGTTCGCGTCGAGCTCTTTGTCGTTCAGCGCGAGGTTCGGCTGGACGTAGTCGTTGAACTCCACGATCTGGAGGTCGATGCCCTCTTTCGCGAGCAGCGGCTTCGCCTGCTCGAGGATCTCGGCATGCGGCACAGCCGTCGCGCCGACTTTCAGCGTCTTCGCGCCCGAAGACGACGTGACCGTCGAGCTGCCGGACGACGATTTCGCGGCCTGGTCACCGCCGCAGCCCGCAAAAGCGAACACAGCGAAGACGAGCGTCGCGAGGATGACGAAAAGTTTCTTCATATAAGTTCCTTCCTTTCCTTTGAGTACCCTTTTATCGTAAGAAGGTTCTATTGCCGAACGTAACGAATAAGCAGCCTCTCCCTCTGGGAGAGGGGGACCGCGAAGCGGTGGAGCGGGTCGCTTGCACGTTCTGTGAATTCGTAGGTCATTTGATGCGCCGGTGCGCGCAGGCATCCTAAATGTTTCATGCGCGCACCCGCGAAGAGTTCAGTCGTACGAATTCATACAACGTGCAGGGGACCCTTTCCGCCTCGCAAGCTCGGCACCTTCCCCTAAGGGGAAGGCTGCTGTATTCGCTACGCTCGCAACAGAGCCTCTTTACTTCTTATTCAACCGTTTGGACAACCAGTTGCCCAAGAACTGTACCAGCTGCACCAGCACAATCAAGATGATAACCGTCGCGATCATGACGTCGGGACGGAAGCGCTGGTAACCGTAGCGGATGGCGAGGTCGCCGAGGCCGCCGCCGCCGATGGCGCCCGCCATGGCGGACTCGCCGACGAGGCTGATGACGACGGTCGTGAGCTGCTGGATGATGCTCGGCATGGCCTCTGGCAGGAGCACCCTGCGGATGATCTGCACCGGCGTCGCGCCCATGGAGAGCGCGGCCTCGACGAGGCCGTACGGCACTTCCGTGAGGCTCGTCTCGACGAGGCGGCCGATGAAGGGGATTGCTGCGATGACGAGCGGGACCATCGCGGCCGTCGTGCCGATGGCAGAGCCTACGATAAGGCGCGTGAACGGGATGATGGCGACCATGAGGATGATGAACGGGATGGAGCGCACGGCATTCACGACGGCGCCGACGGCCTTGTTGAGCGCCGGCGCTTCGAGGATGCCGCCTTTTTTCGTCGTCTGCAAGAGCACGCCGAGCGGCACGCCGAGGACCGACGCGATGATCATCGAGACGGCGACCATGTAGACGGTCTCGCCGAGCGCTTTGATGAGAAGATCAGCCATTCCTGCGGACATAGCCGATCACCTCCTCCTTGAGATCTTGCTGGCGCAGGTAGTCCATCGCGGCCGCGACGCTCGCCTCGGGCCCCGTCACGCCGATGATCATGCGACCAAAAGGCGTCGCCTTGATCTGGTCGAGATTGCCGAAGAGCATCGTCGTCTCGACGTCCGGAAACTTCCTTATCATGCCCGCGAGCACGGGGTCGTCCGCGCTTTCGCCGAGGAATGTCAGACGCAACAAGAGGTAGCTGCCTGGCGTCTTCTCCTGCGAAATCGCATTGCCGCGGAAGGCCGCCGGGAGATCATTCGACAGCAGCACGCTGATGAATTCCTTCGTGATCGGCTGCTGCGGATGCGTGAAGATGTCGAAGACCGTGCCCTGCTCCGCGATGACGCCCTTGTCGATGACAGCGACCTTGTCGCAGATGTCCTTGATGACCTGCATCTCGTGCGTGATGACGACGACGGTCAGGCCGAGCTTCTTGTTGATGTCCTGGATCAGGGAAAGGATGGCCTTCGTCGTCTGCGGGTCGAGCGCGCTCGTCGCTTCGTCGCAAAGCAAGACTTTCGGGTCGCTCGCAAGTGCGCGGGCGATGCCGACGCGCTGCTTCTGCCCGCCCGAGAGCTGCGACGGATACTGTTGCGCTTTCGAGGCGAGGCCGACAACGTCGAGAAGTTCCTCAACCTTTGCTTTGATCTTCGATTCGTCCGCTCCCACGAGGCGCAGCGGGAACGCGATGTTGTCATAGACGGTCGCGGAGCTGAGCAGGTTGAAATGCTGGAAGATCATGCCGATGCTCTTGCGCATCTTGCGCAGCTCGCTTTCACTCATCTGCGTGAGATCCTGGCCGTCGACGACAACAGATCCGCTCGTCGGGCGCTCGAGCATATTGATGCAGCGGATCAGCGTCGACTTGCCCGCGCCCGAGAGGCCGATGATACCATAGATCTCGCCACGCGCGATCTCGAGGCTGATGTCCTTCAGCGCGTGCACGGGACCTGCGGGGCTGTCGTACGTCTTGACGATATGGGAGAGCTTGATCAAATATCGCTCACTTCTTTCGTGTCGCAGTCTCAAACATAGTATTACGATATGTTTTGATGATAGCAGAAAGGTGTCCGCTTGTCAACACCGAAAAGCATTATACCACAAGGGAACGCTTTCATAAATACGCGCCAAGCTCATGCATGTTCCCTGAGGAACGCTTCGTAGTCTGCCCGCCGCATGGGCTTGCCGTAGAGGTAGCCTTGGCCGTATTCGCAGCCGCAGGCGATGAGCATCTGCTCTTGTTCCTCCGTCTCGATGCCCTCGCAGATGACGTGCATGTCGAGCGCGTGGCCGAGGGCGATCATCTGGCGGAGTACGATGCGCATGCGGTCCGAGCCTTCGGACGCAAGGAGGAGCGAGCGGTCGATCTTCATGACGTCGAGCGGCAGCTGATTCAGGAGCGCGAGGTCGCTGTAGCCGCTGCCGAAGTCGTCCATGTCGATGGAGAAGCCCATGCCCCGGAGCGATTCGACGACGTCGATGGAGTGCGCGCGCATCGCTTCGCCGAGCACGTCGAACGCCGTCTCCGTGAGCTCGAGCTCGACGCCCTCCGTGCCGTACTCCGCCACGAGCTTCCGCACGCGCTGGAGGTAATCTTCCTCGCGCATGTGCTGGCGCGACTGGTTGACGGAGATCGGGAGCACGGGGAGGCCTTTACTGGGCGCTTCGCGCTGGAACTCCATGACGTGCTCGAGATTGTAAAAATCGAGCTGCGAGATGAAGCCGTTGCCTTCGAAGAGCGGAATGAATTTGCCGGGTGATAAAAAGCCGAGCTCGCTGCTCTCCCAGCGCACGAGCGCTTCCGCACCGATGCATTTTTTTGTCTTGAGATCATATTTCGGCTGGTACCAGACGTGGAACTCGCGCCGCGCGAGCGCGTCCTCCTGGATGCTTTCCATGCGGCTCATGAGCAGCGTCTCGCGCTGGAGCATGCTGCTCATGACGGCGACGGGACGCGCGCCGTGCGCGGCGAGCGAAGCGTTGTTCATCGCGGTCTTGAGATCCATCGGCGGGTCGCCAACGTAGCAGACGCCGGCCTCCAGGGGGATGCGCACGAGCATGCGGCCGACGCGCTGCGCCTCGTGCTTGCGGAGCATCTGGCGCAGGACATCGACGAGTTCCTTTTCCTCGGCGCGCACGAGCGCGAAAACTTCGGCGTTCGACGCGCGCGTGCCGACGTGGACAGCCCAAGGCGCGAGCTCCATGTCATGGCCGAGCTGTGCGCAGACGGAGGCGAGCACTTCGCGGCCATACGTGCCGGCGATGATGTCCGGGCGCATGGCGTGGACGGCGACAGCTGCGAGATGCGGGTCCTTGCCGCCTTTGCTCACGGCAACGATGGGCGCGCCGACGCGCTCGATCCAGCCGAGGTTGTGGAGGCGTGTCAGCGGGTCGCGGTCGATGATGTCCTGGAGATGCGCTTCCGTGCGCTTTTTCATCTTGCGATAGCGCCAGAACGACAGCGCGATGACGAGCGCGACGATGCCCGCGCCAAAGAAGAAGTACTGCGGATAATTGTAGAAATACGCGCCGATGGACGGGTTCTGAAGAAATTTCTGCTGTTCCTCGGCGATGGCACCGTTCGCGACATCCTGCCCCATGTGCGCGATTTCCTTGTCGAGGATGGATAAAAGCGCGGGATCGGCATCCTGCCTCATCGTCATGGCCGTGCGCGTCATGAACGCCACCGTGCCGCTCGTAGCGAGGCTGGGGAAGCCGCCGGCGAAAATCTCGTATTGCGCGACCTCCTGCCGCAGGTAGCAGACGTCCGCCCGACCTCCGGCAATGGCCCGCAGAGCGTCATCCACGGAGTCGTAACGCTCCAGCTGGTCGGCGGAAAATCTGCCATCGAACAGCGACGCGCCGAGGCGCTGGCTCCAATACGCGACCTTCGGATGCTCCGGCTTGTCGCTGCGGCGTGTGACCTCCGTGAAATACGAGGTCACGAACGGCTGCGTCTGCTTGTAACCGTGCGTGACGGCCCAGCCTGGCCCCCATCGTGCATTCAGCATCACATCCGCCGTACCATCGGCAAGCGCATCACACGCGTCCTCCTCCCGCATGACAGGCACGACCTCCGCATCGATGCCGAGATCGGCTGCCACGCGGTCGACGACGGCGCGCAGGCCGCCTGCGAATGCGCCACTGTCATCAACATACGAATACGGTGGCGCGTTCACGACGGCCACGAAGCGGAGCACCGGGTGCTCCTCAAGATACCGCCGCTCGTTGCGGTCGAGCAGGAGCGGGTCGCCGCCCGTATTGATATGATAGAGCTCCTGCAAATCTTCATACAGCATCGGCCGCGCCATGGCGAGGCGTGATGCGGCATCGTTCAGACGGTCGAGGAGCGCCGTGTTCCCTTTTTTCACGACGAAATACACGGGGTCGGCCTGCAGCGCCGCGGCCGGCTGGAGGCTCTTTGGCATCGCCGTGTCAAGCGAGCAGCCATCGATGCGGCCAGCCGCATACGCTGCCGCGAGCGCCTTGCGGTCCTCGTACTCGTCGAGCGTATACGCGAAGCCCTCGTCCTCAAGCACTTTGCCAAGATACGGGCTCGTGTACTGATCGCGGATGATACCGATGTGGAGCGGTGTCGTGCGATCTGCACGATCGAAGAGCGACGTGCCGCCGCGCAAGTAAAGCATGGACTTCGACGTGCTCATCGGGATGCGTCCGTAGTCGAAGAACGCATGGCGCTCCGGCAGATCCGTGATGTTCGCGATCACGTCGATCTCGCCCGACTGCAAGCGCGCGAGGTTTTCCTGCCACGAGGCCGAGACGTAGACGGCCTTCATTCCTGCGTAATTCGCGAGAATCGACATGTAATCCTGATTGAGGTCGCGGGCGCCATCCACGGGGTCCGCGAGCACCGGCAGGACATTGACGCCGATGCGCAGTTCCGTCTGCTCCGCCGCCTGCGCCGTCCCGAAAAAGAAAGCGGCACCCGTCACCGCGAGCGCCGCTGCTTTCTTCCAATCAAATGCACGCATAGAGAACGCTCCCTGTCCCTTGTCGAACGCGGTCACGCCATGCTTTGCGCGCCGCGCTTTTTCTTGTCTCTATGCCTATCTTATCAGATATTTGATGTTTTTGCTTGTTTTTTTCTATGAAAAATCGTTTTTTAGGCGATTTTCCCAAAAACAAAACGCGCCCTCCTGCTCAAAAGCAAAAGGGCGCAATGTTTGATGCCGCGTTAGGCATTACCCGGTGTGCGACAACGGAGAATACTACAAAGGAAACCCCGAGGAGTTTAAGTTTCAATGCCACGTTAGGCATTACCTGTTGTGCGACAAAAATAGCGCACGTATCAAAGATTATTTAGAAAGAGTTTCAATGCCACGTTAGGCATTACCTGTTGTGCGACGTAAAGATGCGTGGATGTTGAATGGTATTCCGATGTTTCAATGCTGCGTTAGGCATTACCTGTTGTGCGACCAGGGACATGCTCCATCGTTGCAGACAGTCTCAACTCCGAGTTTCAATGCCGCGTCAGGCATTACCTGTTGTGCGACTCTGTCCTTCTCAGCCCGCGTCGCACAAGGGCTCCAGACAGCGTTTTTCGAAATGCCTTGAATTGTGTTAAAAACTTCGAAATCTCCCCATCTTTCGGGGTGATTTCCGCATTTCGATATTCTTAATATACCATAAGTTCCTATTACCGTCAACCGATTTCCTTTCAGTTTACGGGAATTTTGCCATGAAATCGTACGCGCGTTGCGGTAGACGATACTCAGTTCCAACGAATTAGAATACGCGCGCGAAGAACCAATATGCTGCATCGTCGCTTGAAGCATCCTATATAAAGATGAGCCCTCCCGCAAACGCAGGAGAGCTCCTTTTCATTTCTCTGCTATTTTATTCCGCTTCCATCGGCTCGATGTCTTCCGCCTTCATGAACGCGGAGAGCTTCTTCACGCCGTCCATGACGCGGCGGAAATGCTCTGGCGTCAGCGACTGCGGGCCGTCGGAGAGGGCTTTTTCCGGCTGCGGGTGCATCTCGATCATGAGGCCGTCCGCGCCGGCCGCGATGGCGGCGAAGGCCATCGGCTGCACCATACGCCACTTGCCCGTGCCGTGCGACGGGTCGACGATGATCGGCAGGTGCGAGAGGTGCTTGATGGCCGCGACAGCCGAAAGGTCGAGCGTGTTGCGCGTGTATGTCTCGTACGTGCGGATGCCGCGCTCACAGAAGACGACGTTCGGGTTGCCTTCGTTCATGATGTACTCGGCGGCATTCAGCCACTCGTTCAGCGTCGCCGCAAGGCCGCGCTTCAGCAGCACGGGCTTGCCCGTCTTGCCGACGGCTTTCAGCAGGCCGAAATTCTGCATGTTGCGCGCGCCGACCTGCAGCATGTCCGCATACGCCGCGACGCGGTCGACGGCCTCGACCGTCGTGACTTCCGTGACGACGCGCAGGCCCGTGCGCTCACGTGCTTCCGCGAGGTACTTCAGGCCCTGCTCTTCGAGGCCCTGGAACGAATACGGGCTCGTGCGAGGTTTATAAGCGCCACCGCGCAGGAACTGTGCGCCCGCTGCCTTCACGATGTCCGCCGCCTCGAAAAGCTGCTCGCGCGACTCGACCGCGCACGGGCCGCTCATGACGACAGGCGTGCCATCACCGATCTTCACGCCCGCGACGTCGATGACGCTCGACTGAGGATGGAACTCGCGGCTCGCGAGCTTGTAGCTCTTCGAGATCGCAACCGTCGTCTCGACGCCCTTCATCGACTCGAACGTGACATCGCCGAGCTTCCGCTTGTCGCCGATGACACCGACGATGCGCTGATCCGTACCTTCCATGACCTTCGCCTCGAGGCCCTTGTCGTGGATGACGTTGATGACTGCCTTGATGTTTTCGGCCGTTGCGCCGGGATCCATGATGATGACCATAGAATGACCTCTTTCCTTCCTATATGAATCATGTATACAGTTTGATGGAAAAATATTATCATTGAACGGTTTTGCCGTCAAGCATTTCTCGCGGATGAAGCGGCTGGATGTCCCAGTCCTCTGCCGCAGAAAGATCGACGGGCGCCAGGTGGTCGAAAGCGACCGGGAGACCGCCCTGCGCGACCCATTTCCAGCAGGCGAGCAACGCATCGCCGGAGAGGGGACGGTTCCACGGGCCGTAGGCCTGGAGCAGCCGATGACGCCCGTCGAGCTCGATGCAGATGGCATAGCCGTCTTCCGTCCGTGCCGTCATGATGATGGATTCCTTGCGGAGCACCTTCGACCGGTAGCCGGCCACGCAGTTGCGCATCTCGCCCCCGATGCGCAGGAGCTCCCGCGTCTGCCGCACGAGGAGGAAGCGGTACGCGCCGATCTGATATTCGAGCGCTTCCTCCTCCGGCGTGTAGGCGATCTCGACATTCCGCAGCCCCGATTGCAAATCCATCACGGCCTCGCTGATGAGGTCATGCACCTCGCGCGTCAGGCCGTGCTTCAGCAAGCGCCAGCGCAGCGGCAGCGGCAAACGCTCCCCGTACTGCGCAAACTGTTGCATCGTATCCATCATTTCCTGCGTGATGCCTTTCTGCTCCAGCCGATAGAGCTCGTTTGTCATCGCGTGCTCGTTCTTGTTCTGGCGGATCCAATGCAGATAGTGGCGGAGCGCCGGCACGTCGACGTGGGCGCTGTTTTCCTGCGGGATCTGCACGGCGCCGTCCACCCAGCGAAATTCCGAGAACGGAATCCCGACGAAATCCCGGTCGAAGTCATAAAACCGCTGGATGAGGTTCAGATCTTCGACCTCCCATCCTTTGAGCAGCAGATACCAGAGGACTGCGTACGGATTTTTCGCATAGGCACGGCGCAGGCTCTTCGTCGGATGAATGCCGAGATACGTGCAGAGCGGGTGGAAATTATCTTTCTGCTCGCGCGGAAACAATCGCTTGTAAGGCGCGTCCCCGAGGAACGAGCGGAACACGGTGATGTTCCAATCGAACGGGTGCGTCGCAAAAGCGAGCACGGCCCGCTTCCCGTGGCGCGCCCAGGTAATGGAGGGATAGATGCCCGACCACTGCCGCGTGCTGATGCGCAGCGCCTCGACCGCGAGGTCGGAAATATTTGCAGGAATTTCGAGCGTGGTCGCGTCCGTCCAAGCGCCGCGATGCCAATGACGGATGTAATGGGGATGGTTTTCTTTCGCGGGATACCGCATTTTTGAAACGAGCAGCGTGCCACTGCGCATCTGGATATTGATCGTGAAGCATTCCCGCGTCAGCACGAGCCCTTGCTGCTCCGGGACGAACCAGAAGACGTCGGCCGCGAGGAAGAGCGGAGCGTCGGCGGAGGCTTGCCGCAGGCGCCAGCGGAGCGGCACGACTGCCGTGTTCCAATCCGACCAATGATATCCATAGGCCATGCGGTAGCGGCCGAAGCCGACGAGATCCGCCTGCGCGCACACGGTTTCGTACAACTGCCGATCTTCTTCCGGCGTCCCGACGGGGAACGTCTCCGCCTCGGCCTGCCCCGGACGATGCAGCCGGAAATATTCCTGATTTTTCTCCTCCTCGAAGTAACGGATCAGGAGCGCGCAGTCGAGCTTCTCGATATCTTCATGTGCCAGCCGCTCGTCCGTGCATTCCAGCCACGGGCCGTCCAGTTCTTTCTGCAAAAACGATTTGTCCATCACGGCCACCCTTCCTCAACCGTTCGCCGTCAGCACGGGAAAGCCGCCGAGGTTCTTCAGCCACGAGCACTTCGCGCGGACGGCGGCGAGCGCTTCGTCCATGACGGCCGCGCCCGCATCCGTATCGAGGTCGAAGAAAAAGATGTAGTCGCCGAGCTGTGTCCTCGCCGGGCGCGATTCGATGCGCGTCATGTTGATGCCGCGCCGCGAGAACTCCAAGAGCACGTCGACGAGCGAGCCCGCGCGCGAGCCGTCGAGCTGACAGATGATGAGCACCTTGTCGGCGTGCGCGTTTTTTTCAACGTTTAACGAAGTTGTATCCCGCCGCGCGACCTCGAAGAAGCGCGTGCAGTTTGCCATGTTGTCCTGGATTTCGTGCGCAAGCGGCGTGAGGCCGTAGAGCTCGCCCGCGCGCGCCGTGCAGATCGCCGCAATGCCGTCTTCCGGTTTTGCCGCCGCTGCGATTTTCGCTGCCCGCGCCGTCGACGCAACCTTCACGATCTCCGCCTGTGGGAAATGCTCGGTGAGATACGCGCGGCACTGGCTGATCGGCTGCGCGTGCGAGTAGACTTTCCGCACCGCGTCCGCCGTGCAGCGCGCCATGAGCTCATTGTGCACTGGCCAGATGACTTCGCGCGCGACAGCGAGATCGTCCGTGTGCGCCAGCACATCGAGCGTCACGCGGATCGCACCTTCAAGAGAATTCTCGACGGGCACAAAGCCCGAATCGATCTCGCCGTGCTCGACGGCCGTCAAGACATCATCGATGTCAGGATACGGCACGAGCTTTCGCGCCGGCGCATCCGGCCCCGAAGATTCCCGGAGCTCCCCGCGCAGCCAGAGTGCCGCCGCCTCGCTGTGCGTGCCGGCGGGGCCGAGGAAGCCCATACGATGTGGTTTATTCACGGAAACCTCTCATTCCGCCGCTGTCGCTTGCGGCATAAAACCATAAAAACGAAGTCACAACACATCTCCGTCCAGCATCATCCCAAGCAAATTCAAACAGCGTGACGCACGGCCTGCATCTGCACAAGAGATTGCACCATCGGCGCGAAAAGTTCCTCTACACCATAGGCAGAAAACAGCGTGTGCTCAAACTGCAAGCGATCCTTTGATTGCAATTCCGCCTTCGTTGTCCAAATTTCCCGTTGCAAAAGCGGCTGAAATGCTCGGACAATTGCATCACGCTGCTCATGTGTGAGCAGTGCTGGATTCAACATGGGACATGATGCAACTTTCTTTTTGTTGATGTCCAATACTCCCTGCCCGCGACCGAAACCGATGGCCTCCAAGAAAAACGCAGACAGGGCAGAATTCAATAGTGCATGACAAAGTTCCTGATCGACATCTTCGGACATGCAATTCAACGCGATCAAACGCTGTGATACAAACGTCGGTCGCAAGAAGCGCCCGAAGAAAAAGCGTTCGTCCGGATTCATCATCGTAAAAAACGTTGCAGTTTCTTTCGCCGACATCTCATACCACAGTTGATCCTTCCGCGCGAGCGCCTCCGGCAAAGGTTTCGGCTTCGGTGCTTTGTTCCTCTGCTGCTCGAACGTTTCAATCCAACGCAAGGCCTTCGTACAATGTTCTTGTCGTAATTCCTCTTTTGTCTTCGAACAGCAGAACGCCTTGCCATCTGCATTTGCAATCAATGAATGCACGTCTTTCGCATTCAGCAAAATGGGCTGGATGAATTGCTCTTCCACAGGGAGATGCTTGTCTTTTGGCTGGAACAAAGGATCCCAGCCTCGCCGACTCCCGCGCGTCACGTGGAAGACATGGCTGATGGGGACGAGCTTGGCCTGCAGTTTTACCAGCCAAGCGATGTCAAAGAAATTCGCGTTCATGGAAAGATGCAGGGACCGGAACGTTTGCATTTCCTCTTCCGAATACGAGGACATGGAAACGACACTGGGGTCGGAGACATCCTCCAACAAGGCGGATTCGATCAGCGCTTGTTCGTCTTCCTGGCGTTCATCCAATTCTTCAAGCGATTTCTTCCATAAAAAATACGTTGTCTGAGACGGTGTCTCCCCCGCGGGCTTTTTCTGCAAAAGCAGGATCGTCGTCACGACGGAAGCATTCTGAAACCAACGTCCCTTTCCTGAAAGGTGGACTTGGCGAATATGGAACACACGCTTGACAGCCTCGCTGAACTTCTCGCCCGCATCCGTTCCCAGCCACGAATTCGACAAAATGATGCCAAGATATCCGCCATCCGCGAGCAAATCTGCAAGGTGCAGTGTCACATAAACGTACAAATCGGATTTTTCCGACAGGTGATACTGCCCGGCAATCGCTGCCCCGAATCCACGGTCTTCTTCCGAGATGCGTTCAAATGCCACAAAAGGAAGGTTGGACACGATACTATCCATACGTGGCAGCACGACAGAAATCTGTTTCCCACTGTCCGGTTCGGTCAACTGGATGTGATTTCCTGGCTCCAACCCCAAAACATTCTGCCGGAATAATTGCACAGGAATATGAATGGATTGTTCGCTCGCCAAACTCAAGCCGGCAAGCTGCAACGCATACGGATCTTTGTCGGATGCCCAGAGCGTACGATAAACGTCTTGGACTGGGACGCTATCGCCTTCCAATTTCTGGTCGAGCGCTGCCCGCACGATCGTCCCCGTCCCGCAACAGCCATCGAACACATTGCCCGAACAGTCACGCACAGTCAAACGCACCAAAATCTTCGCCAATTCTTCCGGTGTCGTATACTGGCCTTTGAGCAATCGGCGCGACGTGCGTACCGTTCCCTCCAAAATATTCTGCAACGCCTGATGTTCGATGGTCTTGTCTTCCAAGAACTTCGATAATTCGCGCAGAGCCGCCCATGTTTCCGCAGGAAGGCATGTATTGCAGGGGATTGGCGCAAAAATATTCCAGAAGTCCGTCGTACTCGTGATGTTCTGGAAGATCTCATTTCCACCTTCGGGTCCTTCTTGGAGCGGCAAACGATCTACGAGAAGTGCGCCATTCTGGAGGTGCTTGATGGAATGCGCAAAGACGATCCGATTGACCCAATGCAAGAGGACAAGCCTCGCATATGCCGTATGCAAATCCGTTTCATCGTCTTGATATTCGTCTTTTGCGCCCCTCCACCAACGTTCGAGTTCCGCTCGCTTCTTCGCGTCGCGATACGCTGCACGCTTCAATTCCTCGTGGACAGCAGCCTGGTGCTCTTCGATGAACGACGCGAGGATCGATGTCCCGAGCACTTCAGAAATGGCAACATTTTTAATCGTCCCTGTCACCAAAAACTGATTGACCGTCAACAAGACTTCTTCTAACAGTGTTTTCCATCGCGCCTGATACGTGCCGACATCTTCCCGTGTCCGGATTTCGGGAATCGTCCACGTCCTCACAATGTTCCATTGATTGCCCTGATGGACATAGATCCGCACATCCCTGAAATTCCAAAGGACATAACTGTCAAGCGACAACGCGATAGCTTTGCGCCGTCCGTCGGCGATATACGTTGCATCCGTCACGGGAACATCCGGCATCTTGAGTTCCCAGCCTTGTAAAATCCGGCTGCGTTCTTTGTCGCCGAATAAAAGACAGTCCGGGAACATGGCATCCGAGCGTTTTCCAAAGCGGACGGCATCCGGGTCATGTGCTTCAAATCCCGACGCATAAGCGCCCGACCGGCTTTTGGAAATCGTCAGTTCGCCCCCCGCACGCTGAATCTCCCATGCGTGCGTCGCCAAGAGCTCGTTGACGGACGAGATTAATTCCAGTTGCCAGCTTCTCTCGTTATTTCGCATCAGGCCCATGCTTCCATCCCTCTCGCTTCAAAGTCTTCCAGTAAGTTTACCCTCGCGACGAATGTCCGTTCCGCCTCCCCCAGCTGTTCCCATGCGCGATATAATCGTTGCTGGCAAACATCGACCAGACAGATATGTTTTTTCTTGAAAAGTTTCGTGTCTTCATCTTTTTCAATGCCAATGAAGTTGCGCCCTTCTCGAAGTGCCGCCACCAGGAACGATCCGCTGCCGCACGTATTGTCCAGGACGACATCACCAGGATTTGTGAATGTCCGGACGAGATAGCGTCCAAGTTCTACCGGTTTTTGCGTCGGATGCCAGACCGTATGCTCCTCCTCGCTTTCTGGCGTCTTGAAATACAGCACGTCCGTAGGATAGCGCTGCCCCGTCTTGCTTTCAACATGCGCCGGCGAAAAATTGCCATAGCTTCCCGTAAACTGATCTTTCCGAACGCCCTTGTCATATGGCTTGCCATCGGACATCTGCGGGTGATATGTCGGCTGTTTCTGATAGAACACGCAAATATCTTCATATTTGCGCAGCGGCTGTTTTTTTGCATTCAAAAAATTCGTCGGCTTGGATTTGACCCAGACCATCTTGTATTTGAAATCCGATTCATTGCTCAAAATCAACTTCGCCGTGAAAACGCCTTGGGATGTCAGGACGATCGCTCCCTCCTTCTTCACGATGCGCCGATACGCCTGCCAAAGCGGTTCCAGTGGAATCACAGAATCCCATTTATTCTGCGTCGTTCCATACGGCAGATCGCACAAGACCATGTCAACAGACGCATCTGGCAACTGCTTCATAATTTCCAAACAGTCCCCTCGGAACAGCTGATTGATATACGCATCTGGCATGCATCGAGCCATTCGATCGTCTCCCTGAAAATAGATAGTGAAAAAGCCAGCGCAAGTGCGCTGGCTTCTTGCAATCATCATTAATGATGCATTTATTATACAGAGTTACACAAAAACTTTCAAGCGCTTTCCGCATCTTCTTGCCCATCACGACAGTCCCGCATGATGTTTCTTGTCAGCCTTTCGCAATACTGACGATCTCGTACCCGCTGCCCGCGAGCGCCGTGCGGATTTCTTCGTCGCTGACGTCGCGCGTCATCTTCACGATCGCCTGAT
This sequence comes from uncultured Veillonellaceae bacterium, assembly GCA_900314825.1. Lineage (GTDB taxonomy): Bacteria > Bacillota > Negativicutes > Selenomonadales > Selenomonadaceae > Selenomonas_C. Next base: position 49,379 of record OMWS01000006.1, read on the forward strand.
TGCGATGGAGGTTCACTTTCGCCGCCGCGCCATCGATGTCATCGAGGAGCATCTCCACGCGGTTCTTGCAGTTGCCGCACGTCATGCCGGAAATCTTAACGACCTTCTCGCCGACGATCGGCCCCGTAAGTTTCTTCTCCGGCACGGTCGGCATCTCCGTGCCGCAACAACTCGTCTCGCCTTTGAACAATTTGTAAATATGCTTCGCCGCGATGCCGAGGCAGGCGAGGACGACGAGGCCGACAAGGACCGTACTGATCATAAAAATCATCCTCTCTCAAATGTTTGTCTTCGTTATACAACGATTGAGAAAGAATGTCAATCTAAATATCACGCGATCGACTTCACGAATGCTTCGCCGAGCTCCTCGCATTTTTTCGTATCTTCGTCCGTCGGCCCGTTCTCGACGATGAGGCCGTCATTGAAGAGCTTTGCGCCGTCCGCTTTCGTGCGTTCGGCCCACGCCTCCATCCAGGCGCCGCCGCCCCATCCGTACGAGCCGAAGAGCGCGACGGGCACGCCGGAGAGCTTTGACTCGATCGACGCGAAGAACGGCTCGAACGTACCCTCTTCGAGCACTTCGTCGCCCATGGCCGGGCAGCCGAAGAAGAAGCCGTCGTAGTTCGCGATCTCATCCGCGCCAAACTGCTCGACCTCGAAGAGCTGCGCCTCCGCGCCGGCTTTTCGCGTACCGCGCTGGATGGCCTTCGCCATGTCACGCGTGTTGCCCGTGCCAGACCAATAGATGATTGCTGTCTTTGCCATAAGAACTCCTCCTGTTGATGTCGCACCCGCGGAAGGTACGATGTGCTTGTTGTTTTGTCGTGCAGGGGACTCCCTCCACCGCTTCGCGGTCCCCCTCCTTCAAAGAGGGAGGCGAAGGGGAGTTTTAACTTGCGACCACGAGGTCTTCAAATTTTACCCCATCATCAAGTTTTTTGCAAAATTCTTCGCTGCAAGCCGTGTAGCGCGCGAAGAGTGCGCGGGCGACATCAGGATTGCCGTAAACTTTCCAGTAGCCCGAGAGCGCGAAGTCCTTGCCGTGATGCTCCATGAAGCCACGCACGTCCTCGACGGGATAGCCGAGGAAGACACCGATCTCGTGCGGGAACGTCTTACGAAGCTCCATGCGGCGCTGGAGCTCGGCGAGAAGTTCTGCGAGCGGCGCGTCCGCATCGTAGCCGCACGCCCGGAGGAGCGCCTTCGCGTCGGCGCGCTTCACGAGCCGTGCGATCCGCCGCACACGATAAAAGAGCACGAGCACGTACTCCTCCCCTTCCACGAGGCGGAGCACGGAGATGCCCTTGCAATGGAAGCACGGCAGGAACGACGCGAGCATCGCATCGAAATCCTCGAACTGGCTTTTGCGGAACGACAACAGCACGGCCGGCTTCTCCCCGGCGAACGTCGGCGCGCCATGGAAACCCAAGAGCGCCTCGAACGATGATCGGCTCATACACATCGCATCCTTTCGACAATAAATGAGAATGTTTCTCTTATTACTGTGCTTATTATATTGCAAATATTTCTCAATTACAAGCAAAACATTTTTATGAGATCAAAAATTTTCCACGCATCAAAAAAAACCATCCAAAGCACAAAAAACCTCCGTGCATGAGCAGTACACGGAGGTTTCTTGCTGTGTATTTAGTAGGAGAGCTTTACGAGATGCCTTTCTTCATCCCGCTTTCGAAAGCCACGTTTAATATATCATAACTGAAAATAAAAATCAATAGCGTTTTGAAAAATTTTGAGAATATTTCTCGTTTCAATTTTTACGTTGCAAAATGCGCGAGCACGAATTGCTGGAACGTCAGCGCGGCGGGCGAGAGCGGCTTTGCGCGGTTCCAAGCGAGGCCGACGGCGCGCTTGCAGACGGGGAACGAGATCGGCAGGTAGACGATGCCGAGATGCTCGATGCCGGGGATGTTCGGGATGATGCTGACGCCGAGCTTCGCGGCGACGAGGCTCGCGAGCGTATTGACGTCGTCGCCTTCGAAGACGATCTGCGGATGGCTGTCCGCGAGCTCGAACGACTGGTCGACGAGCGTGCGCAGACTGTAGTTCGGCTTCAGCGTGATGAGCGACTCCGCCTCGATGTCACGAAGCGTCACGCTCTGCCGCGCGGCGAGCGGATGATCTTTCGGCACGGCGACGAAGAGCTCCTCGCTCCAGAGATACATCCACGCGATGTTCTCCGCCGTCGTCATCGTCGAGCAGAGGCAGAGGTCCGTCTTGCCGCGTGCGATCTGACGCATGAGGAATTTGCTGTTGTGCTGGTTCAGCTTGATGCAGATCTCGGGGTGCTGCGCGTGAAATTCCGCGAGCAGCATCGGCAGGAGATAACCGCCGAACGAATGGAAAAACGAGAGGTTGACGATGCCGCCATCCTCTGTTTTCCCGCCCGCGAGTTCTTTCTTCGCCGCCACGAGCTCGCGCAGCACGCGATCGACATGATAGAGGAAATGTTCGCCCGCCGTCGTGAGCTCGGCGCTCCGCGCATGGCGCACGAAAAGCGGCGTGCCGAGCTCGTCTTCGAGCTTCGCGATCGAGCGCGAGAGCGCCGACTGCGACACGTTGCATTCCTCGGCCGCCTTCGTGAAATGACGCACGCGCGCCATCGTCTGAAAGTATTGCAGTTGGGAAAGTTCCATGGGATTTTCTCCTTGCGTTTTGCAAATCATACATCGGTTTCATGCATCGCGTTCATAAAACACCATCCAACGATTTCATGATTGTGATGCACACTTTATTGCAAAGCATGGTTTTTCCCTGCTTGCGTCCTTTATTCTACCACAAATTTCGTCCAGCATTATGCATGGTACTCATAGTGTTTATGGAAATGTTGCATTGGATTCTCCGATAACCTATAGTTATAATCTGTGCCATAAGCAAGGTGATTTTGTTGAAACAGCCAGATTCCCTCCAACGGGAACTCGGTCTCGGTGACGACGATATGGACGACTTGCTGCTGGAAGCAACGCCATACGTCATCATCCCTCCTGACACATCCACAACGATTTCCAATCAACGAAAGGGGTCTTCCAAAATGGCATCTGCCACATCGGACTCGGCGCAAAGGAGTCTCTGGAACCGCAATTATCTCTTCACGATCGCTGTGAACCTGCTCGTCTACAGCGTCCATTTCCTGCTCATGCTCTGGTCGACGGCGTATGCGATGGAGCAGTTCGGCGCGTCCATCAGCCTCGCGGGCCTCGCGTCCGGCCTCTTCATCGTCGGCGCGCTCTTCGCTCGCATCCCGTGCGGGCGCTTCATTGATTTCGTCGGCCGCCGCAAGATGTTCCTCGCGGGCTCGAGCCTCTTCTTTTTGCTCATCCTCGCCTATCTTGCCGCGCCGACGCTTGTGGTCTTCATGGTCGTGCGCTTCGTGCACGGCGTGTCGTTCGGCATGACGTCGACGGCGGCGAGCACGATTGTCGCGGCGCTCATCCCGCTCGCGCAGATGGGCACGGGCATCGGCTACTTCACGCTCGGCGTCACAATCGCCTCGGCCGTCGGTCCGTTCCTCGCCATGAACCTCACGGCAGCGCACGCCTTTGACCTCGGCATCGAGATCACGGCTGGCGCGGCATTCGTCATTTTCCTGCTTTCGCTTTTCATAAAGGCGCCAGAGCGCGAGATCTTGCCGCAGGAGAAGGAAGACCTCCGGCGCGTGTCCTTCGACCGCTTCTTCGCCATGAAATCACTCGCGATTTCCTTCATCGCGCTCATGGGCGGCGTCTGCTACTCGACCGTGCTCTCGTTCCTCGGCGCGTATACGACGAGCATCGGCGTCACCGGCATCGGCGCGACGTGCTTCTTCCTCTGCTTCGCTGCGACCTCCTTCATCAGCCGTCCGCTGACCGGGTACCTCCTCGACAACTACGGCGGCAACGTCGTCATCTATCCATCGCTCGCCTCCATGGCCGTCGCCATGCTCATCATCGCGAACGCCGCGAGCGATGTGCCGATGCTCATCGGCGCGCTGTTCCTCGGCTTCGGCTACGGCACGGTCACAGCGTCCTGCCATGCGCTCGCCGTCCACTGTGCGCCAATGCATCAGGTCGGTGTCGCGACGAGCACGTACTTCGTGCTCCTCGACTTCGGCATCGGCGTCGGCCCGTACACGCTCGGCAGCTTCGTGCCGGACTTCGGCTTTTCCATCGTCTACCTTGCCGCCGGCGCCCTCGCGCTCCTCGGCATGGGGCTCTACTACCTCCTGATCGCCCGCTTCGGTCGCTTCACGCGCCACCAGATGGACCGCACGGCCGAAGCGAAAGCCATCATCGCCCAGCGCCGCGAGCACTTCTACCAAGAAGCGCTTGCCGCCGGACGTTGATATATCTCTACTCATTTACCCTTGTCCTTTGCCGTGCGCGATGATGATTCCCATAACAACCATCGCGCACGGCTTTTTTTCGAGCCGGAAATTTTCTGCGTAAGACGATGGCTCCAGGTACGCCTCCAAATTGACATTCAGTAAAAATTGATATACAATGTATATCAATAGAAAAGGGGTTGATTTCCATGGAAGCAACGCTCACGAAATGGGGCAACAGCATTGGGGTGCGCATCCCCAGCCAGATGGCAGCGGAGATTGGATTCCGCAGCGGGTCAAAAGTGGAAATCCGTTCGCGCCGCGACGAAATCATCATCCGTCCGAAGTACGATCTCAAAGACCTCTACGAGCGTCATTACCACAAACCGCTCGCGCACATCACGGCGGAGGATGTCGGCGAGGTCAAGGAAATGGACTGGGGCGGAGACGTCGGAGCGGAGGTGCTGGACTGAATGTTTCACCAAGGCGATATTTGCAAAGTGAACTTGAATCCGGTTGCCGGCCACGAGCAAGGCAATTACCGGCCGGTCATGATCGTCAGCCGTGACGACGTCCCGCTGCCCGGTGGCTTGCAGATTGTCATCCCCATCACGAGCCATCGGCACGGATTCGCGTTGGAATTTGACCTGCCGGAAGGGATGGCTACGACTGGATACGCCTTGCCCTTCCACGTCCGTTCTCTCGATCTGCAGAAGCGAAACGCGCGCTTCATCGAGCACGCGCCTGCGGACTTCATCGAAAAATGTTGCAGCATCACGGGTCAGTTGTTTGACACCGATAGAGATGTATAAAAGTGCCAGCCTTTTTTCAGCAAATCAACATTTAAATGTTCGAGAGGATGCTGACGGTCTCTGCTGACGGGTGTTGAAAATTTTGATTGACAATAACTTTCGCGAATGATACAATAACCACGTTGATAGAAATCGAATGAAATCGACGACAACTTCATATCGATTGGATCAGGTGTCGCAAGACTCAATAGAGAAGCCGGTACGTTTTTCAAATCCGGCGCGGTCCCGCCACTGTATCAGCGAGTGCTGTTGCAATGCATTTTTGCACGTCACTGGAGATGGAGAAGCATCTCTGGGAAGGCGCAGCAGCATGATGACCTGGAGCCAGGAGAACTGCCTGATTGACAATCACCGTTTGACCTGCGAGCGATGGGGATGGGGATTCCAGCAAAGAGAGATCTGCGGCACGTGACCGCAGGCACACAGAACTGGATGATATCATAAAGATAGTCCTTTTCCCTGCGCGGGGAGAAGGGCTATTTACGTTTGACGAAAGGTTTTCTCAAGTGGATTCAGCCCCATTTGAGGAATTTTGCTCATATTTCATTCAGTTCTATTTTTCGCGCCCGTTTTCGGGCGCGAGGCCCCGGTTGTAGAGCTGGAGCCTTTCTTTTTCCAGATCAGGGGCTGTTGCATTTACTGGAACGGTTTCATAAGACTGCCGTTCGTAACACCTACAGCAGGCTCTCCCTCTGGTAGAGCTGGCGCGCGTAGCGCGACTGAGAGGGTACGAGGGTGCGATTTGTCCCAAATGCAAAGAAGCCTTCGAAGCATTACGTTTTAACACAAACGACTTGATGCTTTGAAAGGCTTCTTCTTTTTGTTTGGCTCAGTCCCCTCACCTTTGTCATGCCGCCTGCTTTTATTTGAGAATTTTTCTCGTTTTTTCAAAAGCGGCGACAGCGTGAGTATTTCCGTGAAATCTCGTAAAAATCAATGATAATCGTTGTCAGTTCTATTTTATAGCTTTTGTGCATGACAATCTTCTTTTGATAGAATGCACCTAGCGAACCGCGGCGCCTCTGTGAGGCAACGAGGAAACTCCCGAGGCGTGCGTCATCGCTGTCCCGTTCCTCTATTTTTGAAAGGAGTTTTCCTCATGAAGAAAACACTCGTATCCGCACTCACGACGGCGCTCGTCGTCGGTGCTGCCTCCACGACGTTCGCTGCGTCGAACCCGTTCTCCGATGTCCCGACCGACCATTGGGCCTATGATGCAGTCACGCAGCTCGCGGCTGATGGCGTCATCGAAGGCTATGGCGACACGACGTTCCAGGGCGACAAGTCCATCACGCGCTACGAAATGGCGCAGATGGTCGCGAAAGCCATGGCAAAGACGGACGTCTCCGCAACTGACAAGGCCATGATCGACAAGCTCGCAGCCGAATTTGCTGACGAGCTCAATAACCTCGGCGTCCGCGTCTCGAATCTCGAGAAGCATGCCGACATGGTGAAATGGAATGGCAAACTCGAATACACGTACAACAGCCATCGTTCCTACGATGACAGCGGCGTAAAGAACAAGGACAACGAGAACTCGCTGCTGTTCCGTCTCGAGCCGCAGGCCGAAGTCAACGATCATTGGACGGTCAACGCGCGCATCGATGCGAAGACGTACATGGATTCGGACAACGGCGGCGACGAGAACGAAGACGAGCTCAAGCTCCAGCGCGCTTGGGCGCAGGGCGACTACAAGAACTTCTCCGTGAAGCTCGGCAAGTTCGCGCCGATCGATGACGACACGATCTTTGATACGGAGTTCTCCGGCGCGGAAGTCGCGTTCGGCAACCAGCTCACGTTCACGCTCGGCGCCGGCCGCTGGTCGGGCCTCTCCGAGGATTGGGAAGCAGCTGGCACGGACAGCACGGCGAACTACCAGTACGCCGGCCTCGGCTATGGTGTCGGCAAGCTCACGACGGGCCTCGACTACCATCACCTCGGCCTCAACGACTTCAACTATCCGGACGGCTCGAAGACGGAAGTCAAAGATGACGCGAACATCTGGCTGTTCAAAGCTTCCTATGATTTCGACGGCACGAGCGGCCTGAACGGCTTCTACGCGCAGAACACGTCGGCAGAGGATCAGGCGAAGTCCGGCAGCATCGAGTACACGTACAAGGGCGCAGACCAGGAGAACGCCGGCACGTGGGGCGCTTGGCTCGCTTACCGTTACCTCGGCACGTACGCGACGCCGTCCAGCACGTATGATGCCGTGCAGACGGGCGAAAAAGCCTGGGAGATCGGCTTCGACTACGCGCCGTTCAAGAACGTCGTCGGCACGGTCCGCTATGCGGATGGCAAGACGATCGCGACGGACAAAGACGCGAACACGGTCTTCGGCCAGGTCGATTTCTACTTCTGATTTCCAGGGATCTCTCCTTCCCCTATAACAAGAACGCCGTTGCAACCACGCGGTTGCAACGGCGTTCTTGTTTGCCTTTTTTCACAGTTCCTCCGACAGCTTCAAGAGCTCCGGGCAGAGGTCGCCGATGGAGCTCGTGACGTCTTTCGGCTGCAGGATGTCGAGCACGGGCTGCATCGTCTTCTTGAACTTCGCGTCGTCCTGCATGAGCGCGAGGATCGCGCTCGTATTGATCGCGTCGTCGAGCGCCGTGTGCTGCGTGCCCTCGAAATTCTTGTCCATCGCGCCGAGCGCGTGCTTGAGTGCCAGGCTGTTGTGCAGGCCGAGGCGGTCGTCGAACTGCTGCTGGAGATCGACCCAGCGGCGGTCGAGCCACGCGAGGTCAAAGGCGGGAAGCTTCACGCGGCATTCCGTCTTCAGCTGCTTGATGTCCGACATGCTCCACGAATAAATCATCGTCGGCTCTTCGCCGACCCAGTCGACGAACGCCTGAAAGCTTGGCACGAAGACGTCGCCCGTATCGACCATCGCCTGCGTGATGCTCGTGAGGCGCGTGATGTGCTTCTTGATCGCGCCGTACTCCGGCTTGACGTAGCATTGGAACGTGTCTTCCTGCTGGAAATCGTCACCGAGCCGCACAGCGCCGAATTCGATGACTTCCTCGCGCATCCGCTGCCGGATCTCGCGCTGCTCGCGGTCCACCGGATTCATCTCGAGATCGACCACCACATGCTTCATACCATGATTCCCCTTCATTTCCGTATCCATACAATCGCAACTTTTATTTTACGGCAAAATATCGAGCGTGACAAGGAAAACATATGGTATACTGAAATAGTCCCCTACGCCTCCCCCTCTGGGGGAGGTGCCGAGCGAATGCGAGGCGGATAAGCAGACGCTTGACGCTTTAGCGTTTTAGCGGTCGCTTATGCCGCTTGCGGCGGAGGGTGACGCCTAATGCGATTCACAAACAAAAGGAAAGGACACACATGTACGAACTCTATCTCTTCGACTTCGACTACACGCTCGTGAATTCCGAGCAAGGCATCGTCGGCTGCTTCCGCCGCACGATTGAAAAATGGCAGCTGCCGCGGCCGGCGGACGACGCGATCCGCCACACGATCGGCCTGCCGATGGAAAAAGCCGTCGCCATCCTCACGGGGCTCACGGACGCGGATGACATCGACCGCTTCATCACGGACTACAAGCGCGACGCCGACATCCATATGACGCCCGGCACGCACTTCTTCCCTGACACGCTGCCGACGCTGCGCGCCCTTCGCGCGCGCGGCGCGAAGATCGCCATCATCTCGACGAAGACGCGCACCCGCATTGAGGAAAAATTCGTCGTCGATCATTGCACGGACCTCATCGACCGCATCATCGGCTGCGAAGACGTCACGGCCATGAAGCCCAGCCCCGAGGGCATCGAAAAGGCCATCGCGCTCTTCGGCGCAAAAAAAGAAGCCGTCCTCTATACCGGGGACAGCCTCGTCGATGCGGGCGCCGCGAAAAACGCAGGCGTCGCCTTCGCCGCCGTGACGACAGGGACGACGGAGGCGGCTGCATTCGCGGATGTGCCGCATATAAAAATCATGAAATCATTGAAAGATTTGCTCATATTGTAATGCGTAGAAAAAGGCCAGCCGAAGCTGACCTTCCTGCTCGGTTTGCGACTCCGAGACTTTTTTGTGCTTTGCTGCGTCAGTGCCGGTCAAGCCACTTGCAAATGTAATAGCTAGTTACCGTTGCTGCGACCGACACCAAAAACGTGAGAAGATAGTGCGTCATGCCGAACACCTCCTCCTACCGCGCACAGAGGATGTTCCGCAGCACCGTTATTATAACAAGGCCTTGCAATTTCGGCAAGATGTGATAAAATACAAGTAAGCTAAGACGTGAGAAGATGTCATGCTGAACAAAGCCCCTAGGACTGCAACCTGGGGGCTTTTCTATGTCCAACTTTCAATTTCACAACATATTCTTGAGGAACGCCTGCGTGCGTTCCTCTTTTGGATGCGCGAAAAATGTTTGCGGGTCGCCTTCTTCGACGATGACGCCGTCGGCCATGAAGATGACGTGGCTCGCGGCTTCGCGCGCGAACGCCATTTCGTGCGTGACGACGACCATCGTCATATGCTCGGCGGCAAGCTCGCGCATCGTGCGCAGGACCTCGCCCGTAAGCTCAGGGTCAAGCGCGCTCGTCGGCTCGTCGAACAGCAGGATGTCTGGCTTCATGCAGAGCGCGCGGGCGATGGCGACGCGCTGCTGCTGGCCGCCCGAGAGCTGCGCGGGATAGTAGTCTGCACGCTCTTCGAGGCCAACTTTTTTGAGCAGCGCCATCGCTTCCGGCAAGACCTCTTCTTTCGCGCGCTTTTTCACGTGCACGGGCGCCTCGAGGAGATTCTCGAGCACCGTCATGTGCGGGAAAAGATTGAACTGCTGGAACACCATGCCCGTATGCGCGAGCAGCCGGCGGCTGTCGGCTTCGCTCGCGTACGACACGACGCCATCGCCTTTCGTCGAGGCGAGCGTCTCGCCCTCGATCTCGACGGAGCCCGCCGTGATGTCTTCGAGCCGGTTGATGCAGCGGAGCAGCGTGCTTTTCCCGGAGCCGGACGGCCCGATGATTGCGAGCACCTCGCCGCGCCGCACGGTGACATCGATGCCTTTCAGAACTTCGACCGCGCCATACGATTTCCGGATGCCGCGCATGCGGAGCATGACATCATCTTGCGTATTTGCCATAATGCGCCTCCAGCTTCTTGAATCCCCACGTCAGCACAGCCGTCATCGCGAGATAGAAGACGGCGGCGATGACGAACGGCGTCATGTCGAACTCGCGCTGCACGATCGTGCGCGCGACGCGCAGCAGATCGTTCATCGCGAGGATGTAGATGAGCGACGTGTCCTTCACGAGGTTGATCGTCTCGTTGCTCACGGGCGGCAGCACCATGCGGATGACCTGCGGCAGGATGATGCGCCGCATCGTCTGCGGATACGTCATGCCGAGCGTCTTCGCCGCCTCATACTGCCCGCGCGGCACGGACTGGATGCCGGCGCGGAAGATCTCGGCGAAGTACGCCGCATAGTTCAACGTGAAGGCGAGGAGCGCCGCCGCCATGTCCGGCAGCAAGATGCCGATCATCGGCAGCGCGAAATAGACGAAGAGCAGCTGCAGCATCAGCGGCGTACCGCGCATGAGCCAGACGTAAAATTCCATGAAGCGCGCAAGCGGCCGGAAGCTCGACAGCCGCCCGAGCGCCGCCAAGATGCCGAGCGGCAGCGCGAGCACGAGCGTCACGCAGAAAATCTCGAGCGTGATCTTCGACCCGTCGAGCATCAGCACCGCCGTGTCCAATAGTTGTTCCATCGGGGTCTCCCCTTTTCGGTTGTTTGTTCATTTAGTACGATAAAGTATTAACTTGTTTATTTTACCCGAAAAGAGCGCTCCTGTAAAGAAGATTTCTCTGCATCGCCCGGCGCGTTCGCCGCATCTTCTTTTTTCTTTTTCTTCGCCTCCGCCGCAGCCTTCGCGGCTTCTTCCCGCGCTTTCACGCGCTTGTCGTAGGCGTCCGCATCGATTTCCTCCATATAATCATCGGGAATGCGGTCGAGCGCTTTCGGCGCGAGGTCGTAGAGCGTCTGGTAATCGGCGAGCGCGCTCGCGTGGTCGCCTTCTTCGTCGTAGAGCATCGCCCGCATGAGCCGTGCCGTAGCGTTCTTCTCGTCTGCCGCAACGCCCTGCGCCGCAGAATCAATCGCGGCGAGGCGGTCGCCTTGCATCCAATAAATGTCCGCACGGTTCAAAAAATTGTAGACGTTCGTCGGATCCTCCGCGCAGGCCGCGTCCGCGCAAGCGAGCGCGCGATCGAAATCGCCGCTGACCGCGAGCGCACGACCTTGGATGCCAAGCGTCTCGGCGTGATCATCGAGATTCGGCGAGGCGAGCGCGCGGTCAATCATGAGGCGCGCTTTCGCCGCGTCGCCCACGTCGCTGTAGTGGTCGCTGTTCTCGCGCATGCGCTTCGTCTGCGAGGCGGTCGCATTCGCGGCTTTTTCATAGGCTGCCGCGAGCTCTGTGCGTTCTTTTTGATCGGCCTCATCTAATTTTTTGCGCGCGCCGCTCGTCGCTTCGCCCGCGTAAGCCGCCGTTACGAGGCGCGTGAGCTCCGCTTTGAGATTCTGCTGGCGCACGGCCTCGCTGAGGAGCGGCGCTTTCGCGTGCGTCCAATCGCCAGATGATTCGAACGCCCAACCAGCCGGTGAATCATAATCGTGGAACAGCCGCCCGAGCTCGCCGGCGTAAAGATATGCGCTTTCCGCCGTGTTGTCATAGTCCTCGGCTGTGAACGCGCCTTCGAGGAGCGGCTGGCCGTCGATGCAGACGGTCTTGCGGTCTTTGACCGTCACATGGCCGGCGCTGTAGTCCGTCAATTGCTGCATGAGGCGCGCTTCGCGCAGTTCCGTGTCGGGATGATCGTTGTAGTTCTCGCGCTTCTTTTCGTCGGGGGCCTGGTACTCCAGGAAATTTTCCGACTGGTCTTTGAGGTACGCGCCCATGCGCGCCATGGCTGCCGCGCCGCCGCCCGGATTGAAGCCCGCGCGCGCCATGAGGCGGAAGCCGCCCGCGTCGGCCTCGTACTCCGTCGGCAGTGTGAAAAGCTTCGCTGACGAATAGACCGTGAGCTGCATGAGCTTCTGCCAGTCCATCACGCCCGTCGCCATATTCAGGAGCGACAGGCCGTAGTACGTCGCCATCGTCTTCGCATAGACCTCGGCGCTGTGGTGCGCGAGGCCGTGCGTCATCTCATGGCCGAGCACTGCAGCGAGCTCATTCTCGTCGTCCAAGACGCGCACGAGCCCGCGGTTCACCGCGATGAAGTCCGTCGGATAGCACGCCGCGTTGAACAGCGGATCGTCATTCACATGCCACGAAAATGGCAGCGCGTCCGCCGGCAGCACAAAGACATCGGGCCGCGTGAGCCGCTCCATCACCGCATCCACGACCTGCACGTCGCGCGCGTTGCGATCCGTGCCATTCGCCTGGATATCCTGCCAGAGGCTCTGCCGCTGATACGCTGCGTTGTTGCCGACATCGAGCATCATCGAGAGGCTCGACTTGTACGCGATGAGCCCCGAAATCGCCGACGCAACCATGCCCCACCCCGTGTCGCTCATCGCCTGGGCGGAGGGCGTAGAAACGAACGTCCCGCCCGCGAAAACCAGCGCCGCAGCGAGACGCGAAAGCTTCTTCTTCCAAGATTTGCGCAACATCTTTCCCTCCGATCAAACGTTCTCTCGGCACAGATTATCATGTTTGTATGAAATTTTACAGACAACTTGCAAATTAAAGAACAAACCTTGTGATAGATAGCGAAATGCCAGCAGATGTGCTATACTTCTCATAGAGTGCTAATGTGTCAACTCTCCCTTGCGGGAGGTGATACCATGACATCCTACGAAAAGCTCGCGCTTCTGCTGGCAATTCTGCAGATCGTTATTGGTATTTTGCAGCTCTTGAAGTAACCAGCTTCAAACTGCCTCTGATCAAAAGGAGATGATGCGACATGGTCACGCCAGTCCCTTTTCACAGAATGAAAACAAGCGAGGGCTGACGCCACCAACATCAGCGCTCTACTTGTTGTTATCATAGCACAGGCGGCCGCTTTTTTCAAGCGACCGCCTTTCTTTTAAGCAGTGAGCCAGTTTTGGAACAAAACTGTGCGAATCGCTTACAGGACTGTTGCAGTTACTAGACCAATTCCATATGCATCGGTTGCTGAACGTTGCGATCACAGCAGCCTCTCCCTCTGGGAGAGGGGGACCGCGAAGCGGTGGAGAGGGTACTAGGGTGCGATAGCCAAACAAAAAGAAGAAGCCTTTCAAAGCATCAAGTTGTTTGCGCTAAAACGCAATGCTTCGAAGGCTTCTTTGTATTTGAGACAAATCGCACCCTTGTACCCTCTCAGTCGCGCTACGCGCGCCAGCTCTACCTAAAGGATCAAGCGACCGCATAGGCGCTAAAGCGCCTTGCGTCTGCTTTTCCCAGGGGGAGAGCCTGCTGTAAGAGCTGCGATCGGCAATCTTATGGAACCTTTCCAGTAAATGCAACAGCCCCGTTCCTCATTCGTCCTGCGGCAAATAGTTCTCGTCGTCCTCCCAGTCGTCCGGCATCCCTTTACAGAGGAGCACGGGACACGGGGCGGCTTCGAGGACGGCGGCGGAGACGCTGCCGGTGAGGAGGCCGCCGAGCGTGCCGAGGCCGCGCGAGCCCATGACGATGAGGTCGCTTTCTTCTTCGTTCGCGACATCGATGATGACGTCCGCCGGATTTCCGGCTTCAACGCGCGGATGCGCCGAGATCTCCGGCGGGATGACGTGCATGAGGTCGGCGAGGAAATGCCAGGCCGCGACCGTAAGCTCCGCCGGCACGTAGCCGCTCAAGGTCACCTGCTCGAACGCCGCAACCTCGCTGTCATAGTCCACGACCATGAGGAGCGTGAGCTCTGCGTCTGTCACGGCTGCGAGGTGGATGGCCTCGCCGACAGCCTTGAACGCCTGCCCCGAGCCATCCGTCGGCACGAGGATGCGGTCGCAATGGATGTCCTGCGGCCGGCGTTTTTTGATTTCCGCGATATATTCTTCGGGGGACTTGCTGTTTTCCGGTGTGTTCGATATGCTCATAACGCGTCAGCCTTCCTTTCCCGTCGCCGGCACGAGTTTTTCCTTCGCCATGTTCTTCGCCCACGCTTCCATCTTTTCCTTCGCGTGCGCTTCCTTGCGCCGCTGCGCGTAGTGCTTGCGGCGCTCGCTGTAGAAGCGCCAGCAGAGGAGCGCCGCCGCGCCCGTCATGTAGACGAGGAATGCGCCGAAGAGTGCTGAGATATCAGAGAGCCCCGCGCCGCGCGCGATGATGTCGCGTTGGAAATGAAACTCCCACGTCAGCGGGAAGACATGCGACACATGCACGACCCAATCGGAGTAGTACGTCACCGGACCCGTCATGCCGCCGAGGATGAAGCCACCAGGAATGAACAAAATCATGCGGCTCGACGCGATGCCGGGGTTCGCCGCCGTCCAACCGAACGACACGCTGAGCATGCCGACCGTCACGACGTAAAAGATCTGCGTGAAGAGGAACGCGAGGAGGCTGCCCGAAAAATTCAGATCGCCCCAGACGCGCAACACGGCCATGCCCGCGACAAACGAGACGATGAGGCAGCCCGCGTACGGGATGAGACGCGCGATGATCTCCCACGGCGTGCCTGTCTCCACCATACGGTCCATTTCATGCGTCAGCCGCAGGCGCGGCCCCATGCCGATCGTCGCGAACGTGAAGAACATCGAGCCGAAGAAAAACAGGAAGCCCAAAGTCTCCGTGTTGCTCGTCGACTCCTGCGGATTGAAGAGCCGCCGGTCGGCAAGCTGCACCTCTCCGCGCACGCTGTCATTCGTCGAGCCCACGTCACCCGACGCTGCGGCATTGTCGAGCGCGAGGAGCTCCTGCATCGCTTCCTTGATGTTCGCCGTCTGCGCCGTGTTCGTGTTGTCGTAGAAAATACCGATGTTCGATGCCGCGCCCGTGAAGCGGTTCTTCTCGAGGTCGCGCGGGAAATACAGCACGGCGACGGCCTTGTCCTGATAAAAGAGCTTCTTCGGATCCGTCGGCGTATTGATCACCGCCGTGACCTCCATGTACTCCGACGCGTCGATGCGCGTGATGAGCTCGCGCGTATACGCGCTGTTGTCGAGGTCGATGACGACGACCTTCGCATCCTTCGCGAAATTGCCGGACAGCAGGACGGACAGAATGACTGTCACGACCATCGCAACGAGCAGGCACACCTTCTCATACGGCATGCCCTTGCCTGAAAAGAGGAACTTGAGCTCGCTCTTCAAGGCTGACATAAATGCTTCCAAAATATCACCTCACCATGAATCCGCCCCTCACGAAAGCCTCCCCCTCTGGGGGTAATGTCATTAAGTTAAGCGCGAAAGGCTCACAACCCCCAGCCTCCCTCCCTATATATACTTCCATTTACTCGCTCATACTCCGTTTTTCACAGTTTTTCAAAAGAACAAGATTATCTCATGCTGGGATTCCTCGGCATCTTGT
>OMWS01000116.1 GCA_900314825.1 uncultured Veillonellaceae bacterium
TTCTACAAGTTTTAAAACTTTGCGAACCATGAATGCTTTGCCTGATTATCTCACGAAATCTGGCTGGGAGGAATCCGGCGTCTTGTTAGGCGCTTACGAAGAAAACCATCTTTCTTCTGTCAGGATGCTGGATATCGGTGGAGGATTCAAGACAGCGGAAGAATACTGGACGTACGAGGATTATGCCGCAGAAATTTTTCGGGCGCTACATTTCGAAAAGCGTCCTAGCATAGAATTGATGGTTGAGCCAGGAAACTCTCTTGTACGAAACTGTTGCACGTATCGGATGACAGTCATTGATGTATTCTCTCTTGGTTTGAGAAATTACGTTGTTGTTGATGGTTCATCCCTTCATTTGTACGGACCGAATCGCCAGACAGGATGCTGTTGTGAAGTGCAGTATCGAATCATGTCCAGGAAAGAACGGTGCATTTTAGAGGAACAAATCGTAGTGGGTAATACTTGTCGGGAAACCGATGTGATATTGTCATTGCATAAGAGACCACAATTTTTCGTTGGTGATGAGATCGTTCTCCATGACGTTGGTGCATATACGCTTAGCCGTATTAGTGATTTCCTGCTCGCTAAACCAGCGATTTATGTCAAGCCATCATGAACGGCGGTTTTTGGTCAATCCTCGAAGTATGGGAGAGGCTGTCTTCACGAAGGGATGCGTTGCACAAATAAATTTGAAAACTTCCGCCCGCTGTGATAAAATAGCGACCGTATGCAATATCACAAAGAAATGCGATGAACGAGCGAGTAGCGTGCGCGGAAGCGGAAGCGAGCCGGGGCGGGTGGGAGCCGGCAGGGGAAGCGTGCGGGAAAATCCCTCGGGAGCAGCCGGTTGAAAGTGAAAATTTTTCGTGAGTAAGCCGCGCCGGAGTCCCCGTTACGGAACAATGCATCGCGTTTTCGCCGTGCGTGAAATAGGTGGTTTCTTGTGGCAGTCTGCCCTCATCCTGTTTTGGATGGGGGCTTTGTTTTTAGGGAGGAATCCGGTTGTATAAGAAAGTAGACACCAACCTCAATTTTGTCGAACGCGAGAAGGAAGTCTTGCAGTTCTGGAAAGATCACGACATCGCGCAGAAAGCAATCGATCAGCGCAAGGGCAATGACACGTTCACGTTTTACGACGGCCCGCCGACGGCGAATGGCAAGCCGCATATCGGCCACGTGCTGACGCGCGTCATCAAGGACATGCTGCCGCGCTATGCCTCGATGAAGGGCAAGAACGTCCTCCGCAAAGCCGGCTGGGACACGCACGGCCTGCCGGTCGAGCTCGAGGTCGAGAAGGCCATCGGCATCAACGGCAAAGAGCAGATCGAAGCATACGGCATCGAGCCGTTCATCAAGAAATGCCGCGAGTCCGTCTGGAAATACAAGGGCATGTGGGAAGAATTCTCCGATGTCGTCGGCTTCTGGGCTGACATGGATCATCCGTACATCACGTATGAGAATGACTTCATCGAGTCCGAGTGGTGGGCGCTGAAGGAAATCTGGAAGAAAGGCCTCCTCTATCAGGGCTACAAGGTCGTCCCGTACTGCCCGCGCTGCGGCACGCCGCTGTCGTCGCATGAAGTCGCGCAGGGCTACAAGGACGTCACGGAGCGCTCGGCCATGGTGACGTTCCGCGCGACCGATGATGATGCGTATTACCTCGCATGGACGACGACGCCATGGACGCTGCCGTCGAACCTCGCGCTCTGCGTGAACCCGGACGTCGATTACGTCAAAGTCCGCGTCGGCGAAAAGAATTACATCCTCGCGGAAGCGCTTGTGGATAAAGTCTTCGAAGGCGTGGAAGGCGAGCGCACGGTCGTCGAACATTACAAAGGCAAAGACCTCGAAGGCCGCGCTTACGAGCCGCTGTATCCTTTCGCGAATGCAGCCGTCGCGAAGCAGCCGAGCAAGAAGGCGTTCATCGTCGTCTGCGACGGCTACGTCACGACGGAAGACGGCACGGGCATCGTCCACATCGCGCCGGCCTACGGCGAAGACGATAACCGCGTCTGCCAGAAATACGGCGTCGCTTTCGTGAAACTCGTCAACGGCAAGGGCGAGCTCACGGAGGAGACGAAGTGGCCGGGCGTTTTCGTGAAAAAAGCCGACCCGATGATTTTGAAGGACCTGAAAGAGCAGGGCAAGCTCTTCAAGGCGCCGGAATTCACGCATAGCTATCCGCATTGCTGGCGCTGCGACACGCCGCTGCTCTACTACGCACGCTCGTCGTGGTTCATCCGCATGACGGCCGTGAAAGACGAGCTCGTCGCGAACAACCAGACGGTCAACTGGATCCCGAAAGCGCTCGGCGAAGGCCGTTTCGGCAACTGGCTCGAGCACGTGCAGGATTGGGGCTTGTCGCGCAACCGCTACTGGGGCACGCCGCTCCCCGTCTGGGAATGCGAGTGCGGCCATCAGGAATGCATCGGCTCGATTGCAGAGCTCAAAGAGAAGAGCGACAACTGCCCCGACGACATCGAGCTCCATCGCCCGTATGTCGATCAGGTCACGATCAAGTGCCCGAAGTGCGGCAAGCCCATGCACCGCGTGCCGGAAGTCATCGACTGCTGGTTTGACTCCGGCTCGATGCCGTTCGCGCAGTGGCATTATCCGTTTGAAAACAAAGACATCTTCGAGCGGCGTTTCCCAGCGGACTTCATCTCCGAAGCTGTCGATCAGACGCGTGGCTGGTTCTACTCGCTGATCGCCATCTCGACGCTGCTGTTCCACTGCTCGCCGTACAAGAACGTCATCGTGCTCGGCCACGTGCAGGACAAGGACGGCCACAAGATGTCGAAGTCGAAAGGCAATGCCGTCGACCCGATGGACGCGCTGCGCCAGCATGGCGCCGATGCCGTCCGCTGGTATTTCTACGAAAACAGCGCGCCGTGGCTGCCGAACCGCTACCACTCTGATGCCGTGCAGGAAGGCCAGCGCAAATTCATGGGCACGCTCTGGAACACGTATGCGTTCTTCGTGCTCTATGCGAACATCGACAGCTTCGACGCAACGAAGTACTCACTTGATTATGAAAAGTTATCGGTCATGGACAAGTGGTGCCTCTCGCGCCTGAACACGATGGTGAAAGAAGTCGACGGCGACCTCTCGAACTACCGCGTGACGGAAGCCGCGAAAGCGCTCGAGCAGTTCGTCGACGAGCTCTCGAACTGGTACGTCCGCCGCAGCCGCAGCCGCTTCTGGGCAAAAGGCATGGAGCAGGATAAAGTCAATGCCTACATGACGCTCTACACGGCGCTCGTGACACTCGCGAAGGCCGCGGCACCGATGATCCCGTTCATGACGGAGTCCATCTACCGCAACCTCGTCTGCAGCATCGACCAGAATGCACCGGAGTCCGTGCATCTCTGCGACTTCCCGCAGGCAAACGAGGCGCACATCGACACGGAGCTTGAGAAGAACATGGGCGAAGTGCTCGACATCGTCGTGCTCGGCCGCGCCGCGCGCAACGAAGCGAACATCAAAAATCGCCAGCCCATCGGCACGATGTACGTCAAAGCCGAGAGCGTGCTCTCTGATTTCTATAAGCAGATTGTCGAGGAAGAGCTCAATGTCAAGCGCGTCGAGTTCAAGGACGATATGGAAGCGTACCTCACGTACACGTTCAAGCCGCAGTTCCGCGTGCTCGGCCCGAAGGTCGGCAAGAAAATGGGCGCGATCCAGAAAGCGCTCAAAGCCGTCAACGGCCACAAGGCGAAGGAAGAACTCGACAAGACCGGCCAGCTCGTCCTTCATCTCGCGGACGGCGATGTCACGCTGCAGCCGGAAGACGTCGAAGTCACGATGGCGCAGACGGAGGGCTACAACTGCCAGCGCTACGGCGGCGTGACGATCGCGCTCGAGACGACGCTCTCGGAAGAACTCATCGAAGAAGGCTTCGTGCGCGAGATCGTCAGCAAAGTCCAGACGATGCGCAAAGAGAACGGCTACGAGGTCACGGACCGCGTCGACGTCTACCTTTCGGGCAATGAAAAGCTCGAAGCGCTTGTGAAGAAGAATGAAGCATTCCTCAAGAACGCGACGCTGACGAACAGCGTGCACTACGGCGAGCTCGACGGCCACCAGAAAGAGTGGAACATCAACGGCGAGACGGTCACGCTCGCAGTCAAATGATGACGCCGGAAGAACACGCACGCGCGCATGAGCTCGGCCTGCCGCATGAACATCCGCACATTCCAGGCGATGCGCATACGCATGCGCACGGCCACGGCCATACGCACAGCCACACGCAGACGAAAGCCGTGCTCAATCGCATGTCGCGTCTCATCGGCCACCTCGAAAAAGTCAAGCGCATGGTCGAAGAAGGCGAAGATTGCAGCGACGTGCTGATCCAGCTCTCTGCCGTCGACTCGGCGCTCAAAGGCGTCGGCCGCATCATCTTGAAGGATCACATCAGCCACTGCATCGTCGACGCCGCACGCGACGACGATGACGAGGCCATCCAGAAGCTCAACAAGGCCATCGACCAATTTTTGAAGTAATTCACGCACTTAAGCCTCCCCTCTGGGGGAGGTGCCGAGCGAATGCGAGGCGGAGAGGGTAGCGCAGTAGCTGGATTTTGAAGTCTTTCGATAGAATCGAGAATCTCATCAGCCGCTACCCTCTCCGACCCCTTCGGGGCCACCTCCCCCAGAGGTAATGTCATTAAGTTAAGAGACAGCCCTCCTCCTTGGAGGAGGGACAGGGCCGGCAGGCCCAGGGAGGAGCGGCTTGTAGAGCAAAACAATCCACTCGTTGTCACACAGCGCCCGTGCGCGCACGCCGTTTGATATGTTACGACGTACGGCCA
>OMWS01000037.1 GCA_900314825.1 uncultured Veillonellaceae bacterium
GCGAGCGTCCAATCCTTCCCGTAGTCGTCGAGGAACGACGCGAGCTTGTGCATCTCGACTTCCCCTGCGATGGGGTGGATGTTGTTCGAGAAGAAGTTCGCGATCTCTGCGAAGTCGGGGGAGGCTGCTGCTGCTATATTCTTTGTATTCTCTGTATTCTCTGGGTAGGGTTCATTTTTTGCACCAGCAATGGTACATTTTTTGTACCCTAAAGGTACATCTTTTGTACCCATACCGTTTAATAGTCCATTTTTTGTACCCTCACAATCTTTTGAAGGTGCGTTTTTTGTACCCTCGTTCACTTGATAGAGGGGAACAATGTGATACAGCATTTTCCTTCTATGCCCTGGATCTCGGCTCTTAATGAATCCCTTTTTTTCAAGGCTCTTTCGGATTGCGATAATTGTCACCTTGCTATTAATGCATAATTCTCGCATCAATTGAGATTTAGCAACTTCGAACCACTCCGGCCGCCTTAGCTCGTTCCAGATTCCGAGCAAGCGCACATACACCGCCTGCTCTCTTGCATTCAGCACGCCCGCGCTCGCACGGATGAACGCGCGAAACTGCTGGATGAAATCCAATTTCTCCATAGCGACACCAACCCTCCCGCCCGTCGCCTCACGACATTACAAGAGCTGGCCTTCGCCCTCCTGCTTCGGGAGGATCTCGCCCGTCTCTTTGTCCACGGGCGGCTCGTCCTGCGGCACGTCTTCCGCTTCCGCTTCGTACGTGTTCTCATCCGGCGCGTCGAGCACGTCCTTCGTCTCCTGCGTGAACGTCTTGATCGTGCCGTCCGCCGCCATGCCGCGGACGAATTCGGTCTTGAGCGGCGCGTACTTGAGCGACTGCTTCAGCACCGTCTTTTTTGCCATCGCGTCGAAATTCGTGCTCCACGGTGAGAACGATGAACCTGCCGCCTTCGAAAACTTCCGCATATGCGTCTCGATGTCCTCGCGGCTCATGACTTCGAAACCATAGCCACCGTTCTTCGTATGCCACACGGCATAGTATTGCGTGACCGCGCCGCGATCCTTCAGCGCCGGGATGTGCTTCAGCTTCGGCGTGAGGCCGAGCTCGTATTCGAAGGTGTCGTTCTCATGCACCTCGTGCGCCGAAACGTCCGTGATTTCCCCGGAGCGATACGCGAGGTCAATCATGCCTTTGTAGCCGAGCTGGAACTGGCATTCCAGCCGTCCATGGTTGCGGTACGGGATGAGGTACGCCTGTCCGAGCGGCGTGTTCGGCTCGACGCCGAGCTGCGCCGCCTGCATCATCGCGCCGAGGAAGCTCTGCGGCGTGCAATCCTGCAGCTGCGGCGTACTGGAGAGCGCCGTCAGCACCATGCGCCCGAAGCGCTCGCCCGTCAGCACGGACGGCAGTGCCTTCTGGATCTGCGGCATCATCGACTGGACGAGCGCCTGCATGCCTTTCCTCTGTCCGTTCGCTTGCGCGACTGCGTTCTGTTTTGCGGCCACGACGCCGCCTTTGGTGGTTGCCATTGGTAAAACTTCCTTTCTCTGCATCTTGAGATTTTCAAGATAAATTCTATGAATTCAATCATGATTTAGCAAAAGCGAAACACGCGGAACGGTTTGCCCTGCTTCTTGTACACCTCATAGATTTCCGGGCGCTCGGCCTTCAGCCGCTTCGCGTCGATGGATGTGCGCCCGGGCTGCGGCTTCCACGTGATGCGGCCGATTTCCGTGCCGCTGTCCTGGAACAGCGCCTCCTCATGGTCGCCCATGAACGCCTTGATTTTGTTCTCCGCCGCACGGATTGACAGGTCAGCGCTTTTCTTCACGTCTTCGAGCTGGCGGATGTTTGTGGCGAGCGCCGCCAGATCCTGCGGAAGCCGGACAGCTTCCTTTTCTCCGCCTGGGAAACGCTCGGCAAGCGCCGACGCGCATGCCTCAGAACCATCGATATCGGGTGGCGTCATGTCCTGCACGCGCGCCCAGAATTCTTTTTCCGCGTCAAAGAGCGCCGTGATGTCGTCCTCGTTGCGCTCGATGCACTTCCAGACGAAATGCTGCCCGCCGATCAGCGCGGCGATGTACCAGCGCGCGAGGCCGGTCACCATCATGTAGTGCTGGCACTGGACATAGTAGCTGTCCGGCACCTTGTCCTCCTCCCAGTCCTTCGCCTTGAACGCGCCGGCCGTCTTGATTTCCAGCCCTGCGTCCTCGCCCATGACCAAGCGGTCCACGTTCGCCAAGAGGAATGGATACTCCTTGCTCCGCAGCATGCCGTGGCGCGTCACCTTCTTGCCCGTGCGCGCCGTGAATTCCGTCGCCACGACCGGCTCCAAGACGTTCCCCCAGTAGACCGCTTCCTTCTCGGACACATCCTGCGGCGCGACCTGGTTTGTCTTCTCGAGCCACACCTGATAAGCGCCCTTGTAGGGATTCAGCCCGACGATCGCCCCCGCATCCGAGCCGCCGATGCCCATGTTCCTGTTCATCAGCCAGCCCGCACGGTTCGAAGCCATCGCTTCCGCCGTCATCACGAGCGCACAGCCTTTGATACTTGCCATTGAAAAACACCTCGTTCTCTGTTACAATCAAAAAGAAAAATACATATCTGCATCTGCAGAACCTTTTGGGAAGTGACGTCCGTCTCGCACACGGGCGTCACTTCTTTTTGTGCGCCCGCTTCTGCCGTGCATACCATTCCGCGCGTTTCCGCGCATTGTACGCACGGCACGCCGCGCAATTCTTGTGCCCGCCATCTGTCTCCGTCAGAGGCTTGCCGCAACGTTTGCAAAGACCATGCGCCTCGCGCCACTTCGCCCGCGCCTTGTTGAACGCGACGACAAGCGCCGCACATTCCGCGCAATGCACCTTTCCCGGTACGGCATCCTCGATATGGCACTTCACGCAGATTCCATGCGCCTTGTACCATTGATAAGACTGCGCGTGCGCTTCCTTGTCCGCACGTTCCTGCGCCTCGAACGCGTCCAACGTCCGCATCCGCGCCATGCTCACACCCCCAGCGCGATCACGTATCCGAGCACGAATCCCGCGCCCAAGACCATCGCCAAGACCGCGCGTCCGAGCGGCGTCAGCGCGTAGAAATACCGTTTCACCATATCCGTTCCCCTTTCAGAAAAAACTCACCGCATGACGCGCAAAGAGCAGCACGCCAGACACAATGATCACGCGCCACAGATACGGCAGCACCGCATCCGTCGCGGCCTCAAAGACCGGGTCGGCATACCCCTGATACATGGGATTCCTACGCGCCGCCTCCGCGAACGCTTGCCACCGTTTCATGCTGTCGCCTTCTTCCTCGCCGCTTCGATTTTCTCGGCCTTTTCGACCTCGGCCACGATGTCGAGGCCGGTGAAGTCTTGGATGAACTGATTGAGCACCGAAGTCGGCACTTTCTTGCGCGGACCGAAGCGCATGGCGAGCAAGAGCCCTGCGTTGATGATACGGTTCACGAAGGTACGGTCAGTGTTTCCGAGCGCTTCCGCGACTTCGTCTGTCGTGAGCAGGCGGTCGACCGGCAGTGCCGCGATCGTCGCCTCTTCTTTTTCCTTCTTCATGAAAATCCCGCCTTTCATGCCGTGCATTTCTTCTTGAGCGATGCATATGCGATTTCCTTCGCCTTCTCCAAGTGCTTCATCGCCTCGGCCTGGTAGACGATGGCCGCGCCGTAGTGCTGCATCGCGTCCTCGCCGAGATACGCGACTGCCGACAAGAACTTGTCCGTCGTCTCCAGCGCTTTCGCTTCCTTGTCCTCGAACATCGTTATCACCCCATTTCAGTAATCTTGTGTTTCGAGTTTCTGGATTTCATCCTTGTAATCTTCAAAGTCCTTATTCGCGGCGTATTCGAGCCAGTCGGACGGCTCCATGTTGTGAACAGCGAGGCAAGCGTTGATTTTCCACAGCGTTCTGCGAGACACCCGGAAGTTCTTCTGCATATCCCGCTTGTCCATCTGAGCGACGTAGTCATCCGTCAACCGCTTGATTTCCGCGAGCGTCACGTTACGGAGCGTGACATATGCGTTCTTGTATTCCTCGCTCCATTTCTCCATACGCTCTTTCGGGATTTCCCTGCTTGCGAGGTACTTCCAGAGGAAATAGGGGTCATCGTTCGCCGCGATTTCAGCCAACGCTTTTTCCGGGCTGTAGCGGACGGTGAAATCCCATTTGTTCCATCCGTCCAAAGTGTAAAGTTCGGAGCACCTCTGGCAAAATTGGCCTTTGCTGCTCGTTTCTTTCCCGCATCTGATGCATTTATTACTCATTTTGATTCTTCTCCATTCTTGGTAGTTCATGCCGTCGCTTGTACTTTGTCGGCCTCGCGAATCTCCGCATAGACCCTATCGCGCATATCGCTCCAGCTATGGCTGTCAATCCTGAAGATTTCCAAACGGCCAAGGAACTTTCCGATGTTATCCGTGTCGCGCTTCGGATTGTCCGATTCGAACAATTCCGGCGGCACCTTTACCGTGACAGGGTCATACATATAAACCCATGCCGCCCTGCATCCGCCGCGCAAGCGCGAACGAGCGAAGTCGATGGCCTGCTGGTCATCCCAGAACATCTTGCGCTTGTAATGGAACTTCGTCTGCTTGCGATTCTCGGCGATCAGCAGCACCGCGTAGTAGCGGACGGGCTCACGGTACAAGTCGGAGACGGCAGGCACTCCGCTCGCTTCCTCTTTGCCATCAGCACCTTCCGGCTCCGCTTCTTTGGCTTCGACATGAGCTTCCTCCTCCGGGTCAATGCCTTCAGCTTGTCGGCGTATGCTTGCGCTTCTGCTCTGTTGTCGAAGACACCGCCGCGATTCTCACGGTTGCCAGAGTGGTCGGTCGCGTTGACATCGATGCGGCGATACACCTGATAGCTCTTGTCCTCACCCCAGCCGTTCGAGGAGACGCGCCATTCGCTCATGACGGGCTCGGCGTTTGCGTTCGCGGAGTTTTCCTCTGCATTCGCGCAAGTTTCTTTGCTTTCGCGGAAATCGTGCACTTCCTTGCCCTGCTTGCGATAGATGAGCGTTCCGACGTTTTCCACGCTGACGGAAGGGAGCGCGTTCTTCGACCAGTCGCACGGATAGCACACGGTGCCATCTTCTTTGACCTTGCATTCCACCGTGAAGACTCTGCATGCGATATGGTCGCGCGTGCTGTGGCGCTCTGCCCAGTCGATAGCCTCGGCTTCGTCATCGAAGCGTTTCACCGTGCGAACATAGCTGCACTTTGCGGAACTCCACGTCGTGCGAATGACGACGTATTTCGTGATCGTGGTTTCCATTTGTGTTTCCTCCAATTCAATTCTATAGGCGAAATTTGTTTCCTTAGTGGAATTTATGCTTACAGTATAGTTTCTAAAATGGAATTTGTCAATACTTTTTTCTTGCATTTTTCCACTTTATGGAATATCATATAGTCAACCAAAGAAAAGAGGTGATTCAAATGACCATCAATGAAAGGGTAAGAATGCTCCGTAAAGAAAAGGGGTTAACGCAGTCAGAGTTAGGTGAAAAGATAGGACTGAAGAAATCGGCCATCAGTAAACTGGAAAGCGATGGAAATTCTGTCACCGACCAAAACATCCGCCTGATCTGCGACACGTTCCACGTCCGCGAGCACTGGCTGCGCACGGGCGAAGGCGAACGGGACGCCGGCGACGACGAAGCGCTCTTCGAGAAGATCCGCGAGCGCTTCCGCTTGCGCGGCCTGTCCGAGTCCATCGCCCGCGCCTGGTTCCGCCTGCCGGAGGAAGAGCGCGAGCACATCGCCAAGGAAGTCGAGGACATCGCCAAGCGAATCAAGTCCGGCATGCCGGAGGACGGAGCGCAAGAGGACCCGCAGCACGTCGATATTGACAATGAAGTCGATGCCTACCGCAAAGAGCTCGAAGCGCAAGAAGGGGCGCCGTCTCCCTCCGCTGGTACAAGCGCCACAGAAAAAAGAGCGTGAAAAAAGCCCCCTCGCGTTGACGCCGCGAGGGGGCTAAGAAAGGAGGTAGTGTTTCAGAGAGTCCCTATGGAAAGAGGTGTTGCCTATGTCCACTTGATATTTTACCACGCCACACAGCTTCTGTCATGAAGGGAGGAAACTTCCATGTCATTTTTCCGCAAGCGCGGCAAGAAATGGTACTACACCATCGAGCTCGAAAGCGGCGGCACGCGCAAGCGCATCGAGCGAGTAGGCGGCCGCACGAAAGCCGAAGCTGAAAAAGCCCGCGCCGCCGCCCTCGCCGAATACACCCAGACGGGCAGCATCGACAAGGGCGCGAAAATCACCTACAGAGAACTCGCCGATGAATGGGTTCGGGACAGTTTGAGCCAGGCGCGGCCGTCGACGCAGCGCAATTACAAGAACATCCTCAAGAACCACATCCTCCCCGTCATCGGGAAGAAGCTCATCCGGGACATCCGCCCGCGCGACTTGCAGGCGCTCATGAACAAGGAAGCAAAGACGGCTTCCACGTCCTTGATGAACAATATCCGCGCCGTCTTGTCCCTGTCGTTCGACTTCGCCGTGTTCTGCGAATACCTCCGCGACACCCCGCTGCGCGGCGTCAAGACGCCGAAAGCACGACCGCTCAAAGAACGCCGCGCCTTCACGCAAGAAGAATTCCAGCAGCTTATTGATCATCTCAAAGCCAAGCGGCCGGAGCTTCTCCTGCCCGTCATGATCTCCTACCATACGGGAGCGCGCTGCGGCGAAGTCCTGGCGCTTACGTGGGAAGACGTCGATTTCGAAGTGCGCACCATTTCCATCACGAAGACCGTCCTCATGGACGACAGCGTGCAGGAAACGACAAAGAGCAAATCCGGCATGCGCACCATTGCCATCGGGCAGAAGCTCATCAAGCTCCTCAAAGCCGCCCATGCCCAACAGGCGAAAGACAAAATGCGCTATGGCAAATTCTACCGCGACAGCGGCCGCATCTGCCGGCATGAAGACGGCACGCCCATCTCCAGGGGGAACGCCGTCGCCGTCAATCGGTATTGCACGAAGCATATCGGCGAAGGCCTCTGCTTCCACTCCCTGCGTCACACCCACGCCACCATGCTTCTCGAAGCCGGCGAGGATCTGGAGCTCGTATCGAAGCGCCTTGGCCACGCGAGCATCAGCACGACGGCGAAAGTATACTCCCACGTCCTGGCGAACCGCCAGCAAGCGGAGCGCGACATTCTCGACCGCATTTTCGTCTGATTTTTGCCGCCATTTTGCCGCCGAAATTCCAAAATACCGTAAAATATCCGCAGCGTACAAAAACCACTCAAAAACGCAAAAAGTCCTGATTTTTCAAGGGTTTACAGCACTTCATAGCGTACAAAAAGGGATGCATGGAATGGTATAGTTTTTAACATATCATAAAAACGGCAATTTTTCCAGTTTTTTCTGTGATCGGCAATCCCGGCGAACGCCTTGAGCGAACGCTTCCCATGGATTATAATAAGCAGGACAAATCGATGAAGGAGTGCTTCCATGCATCAATATCTTTTTTTCATCGGCGACTTCCCCATCCGCGCGTACGGTCTCGTGCTGTCGCTGTCGATCATCCTCGCGACGGGCGTCGGGTATTTCCTCGCAAAAGTCGACGGGCAAGGCGCGGAAAAGCATGTCGTCGACCTCGGCATTTACTGCGGCGTCGCCGGCCTCATCGGTGCGCGGCTCTGGGATGTGTTCTTTTTTGACTGGGGCTATTATCACAACCATTTGACAGAAATCATGAACGTCTGGCAAGGCGGTATGGCCATCCAGGGCGGCGTCGTGCTCGGCGTGCTGACGGGCGTCTGGTACTGCCGCCGTCATCATCTCGACGTCGTGCATCTCATGGACGTCTTCGCGCCCGCCATCATCCTCGGGCAAGCGCTCGGACGCTGCGCGAACCTCTTGAATGGCGACGCGTTCGGCGCGCCGACGGGCAGCTCGTTCGGCATCCTGTATCCGAGCACGACGCTCGCCTACCGCACGTACGGCGACCAGCCGCTCTGGCCGGCGGAAATCTGGGAAGGACAGCTCGACGTCGTGATCTTCGCGCTACTGCTCCTCTATCGCACGACGAACCATGCGAAAGGCCAATGCTTCGCGCTCTACGTCATGCTGTACTCGCTCGCGCGCTTCTTCCTCGAATACCTGCGCGGCGACTACACCGCGCCCGTACTCGGGCTCTTCCACAGCGCACAAATGACGAGCGTCGTCGGCTTCGTCATCGCCGCCGCGTTCTTTATCGGGTTGGCTGTCAAGCAACATCTTCGCAAGTAAACAACAATAGATTTGTACCAAACGCAAAGCAGCCTTCAAAGCATTACGTTTTCACTCAACGACTCAATGCTTTGAAGGCTGCTCATTTTTTGTTTAGCTATCGCACTCTAGTAACCTTCTGCTGTTTTCGTTACGCTCGACAACAGATGCATATGGAATGGGTCTAGTAACTGCAACACCCCCATCCATCCGATGATACAACCATCACAACGGTATTTCGCATCAACGAATCATTTCATCACTTTTTCAAGTACCCAGAGATACGCCGCGAAATCCGTGTTGATCTTCGTGACATTCAGGCCCTCTTGCATGAGCTCATCGCCGTAGAATGTGCGTCCTACGAGCGTGCCCGTGCCGCTGCCGTCACTGTCGTGCGAGAGCGACTGCGCGGGATAATACGCGGCAATCTTGTACGCGGCGTCGGGGTCGAGGCCTGCGAGGCGCAGGCGGCGGATCGGGGTGCAGGGCTCGGAGAGCGTCTTGAAGTAGAAAAGCGCGATCTCTTTTGCGTCCTCCGACGTGAACATCCACGCCGTTTCGTTTTTCGTGCCCTCGAACGGCGACAGCAGGCGCGTGAACGTGCCGAGCTGGATGGTCGGGCGCAGGCGCTTATAGAGCGCGATATGCTCTTTCACTTGCTGCTTTTCCGCATCGCTCATGCGTGTGATGTCCATCTCGTAGCCGTAGCAGCCCATCATCGCCGCGAACGCGCGCGTCTGCATCGGCGTCACGCGGCCGACCTGATGGTTCGGTGTGACGGAGACGTGCGCGCCCATCGTGATCGGTGGGAACACATAGCTCGTGCCCGTCTGGATGCTGAGACGGCAGATGGCATCCGTGTCGTCGCTCGTCCACGTCTGCGGCATGTAGTAAAGCATCGCGGCGTCAAAGCGCCCGCCGCCGCCCGAGCAGCTTTCGAACAGCACGTCCGGATACGATTGCGTGATGCGCTCGAGCACGCTGTAGAGACCGAGCACGAAGCGATGCTTCGTCTCGCGCTGATGCTCTGGCGTGCGGCCAGCCGAAAACGCCTCCGTCAGATGACGGTTGAAATCCCATTTCACATAATCGATGGCGCCGGATTTCAAAATATCGCAAACGGAGTTCACGACGTAATCCTGCACCTCTTTGCGCGAGAGGTCGAGCACGAGCTGATGACGGCTGAATGACGACGGATAATCGGGCACGTGCAGTGCCCAGTCCGGATGCGCGCGATAAAGGTCGCTGTCCTTCGAGATCATCTCGGGCTCGAACCACAGGCCGAACTTCAGGCCGCGCTTGTGCGCCGACTCCGCCACGCCTTCGAGGCCGCCCTTGAGTTTTTCGCGGTTGACCTTCCAGTCGCCGAGCGAGCTGTTGTCATCTTCGCGATGGCCGAACCAGCCGTCGTCGAGCACCATGAGCTCGATGCCAAGATCTTTTGCGCAGGCCGCGAGGTCATCGAGCTTCTTGTCATCGAAGTCGAAATACGTCGCTTCCCAATTGTTGACGAGGATCGGACGCACGGCGTGCTGGTATTTGCCGCGCAAGAGATGGTTGCGGTACGCCTGGTGGAACGCCTGCGACATACCGTTCAGGCCGTCATGCGCATAGGCGATCACGACTTCCGGCGTCTGGAATGCGTCGCCAGGTGCGAGCGTCCAAGCAAAATCGTCCGGATTGATTCCTACAATCACGCGCGTCGTGCCGAACTGCTCGACTTCCGTCGCCATCCGGAAGCTGCCGCTGTAGATGAACGAAAAACCGTAGACATCGCCCGAAAGCTCGTCGGTCTTCGGACGCGCGAGCGCGAGGAACGGCGACTGCTGATGCGAGCTCGCGCCGCGCGTGTTGCCCGTGACCATCGTGCCGCGCATGAGGCGGATGCGCTCGAGGGAACGCTCCGCCGCATGGCCGCCGTAAAGACTTAAGCGGTCAAAATCATGGTCGGGGAAATCGAGGCAGAGGCTCGCGGCGTTCTCGAGGCGCAGCGTTTCCTTGCCCGTATTCATGTAACGCACAGAGCGCGTGAGCACGCCGTCGCCTGCGAAGACCGTGTACGACAGGATCGCTTTCATGCGGCCTTTCGTGTCCGCGAGCGTGACTTCGAGCGTTTCCGCCTCGTCATCGCTTGCATAGAGCGCGGGAAGCCCTTCAAGTGCGGGTTTGCCCTTCTTGATCTCGTAACCTTCATACCACAGCTCGACGACATTCGTGCCATTTTCGAGCACGACGTCGAGCGACGGGATGCGGAAGTCGCCGTGGCCGTTCGTCGCAAATTCCTGCGGCACGACATCGAGCGAAAACGTGCGCTCGTTTTCATACGCGCCCGGCTGCGGCGAAAAGCCGCGGTCAACCGCCGGACGCTCCGCGCTGCCGCGGAATTCGCGCAGCGGGCGACCGAAATACTGGTGCAACAGATACTTGCCGCGCTCGACGGAGAAGCAATAGCTGAAGCGGTCGTTTTTCAGATGGAAGACGTTTCTTTTTTCGTCAAACGTAATCATGATGGACTCCTTCTATGTCCAGCCTCCCCCTCTGGGGGAGGTGCCCCGAAGGGGCGGAGAGGGTAGCGGCGTAACGAGATTTTAGCCAAATCTTAAATGGCACGAAAAGCAAACGCGAAATGCTTCGTCTCGTTCTTCACCGTGTACTCATCGAGCACGGGCGCGCCCCAGCTGTCATCCCCCGCGACACCGGCCTCTCCAGCCGACGCGCGCAGATACGTGTGATGCACGGCCGGCAGGTCGTACGGATGGCGGGCATTCTCGAGTTCATGCGCGTTATACGGCAGCGCGGAGGCTTCCATTGGCGTTACGCCAAAGATTTTCAACCCGCGGCCGCGATGATCCGTGACCGTCATCCAGCGAACGCCCGTGTGGTTGCCGCACTCCTGCGGCAGGAGGTACGGCTCGACCTCGGCCTGCGCCGTCGTGGAGAACGTGCCGAGGCGCGCGCCCTCGCTGCGGTCGCAGTAGTTGTCAAGCGGGCCATTGCCATAGAACTGCACCTGATCGTAATCCGCCGAAAGCTGGAACACCATCGCGTAGTCCGGCAGTTCCGGCATGCCGTCCACTTTCGTGTAGTCCATGGCAACGTCAACAACGCCGCCCGGCTGCACCGTGTACATCACGACGCACTGCGTAGCAGGGTTTGTCGCGAGGTCATACGTGAAACGCACGGAGAGCGTCTCCCCTGCCTGCGCATCATACTCCGCCGTGCCGTTCGCGCCAAACCACTTGTAGGCCGTCCAGTCCTTGCCTGGCTCTTTGACCTCGATGAGCGCGCACTTGCGGTAGAGGCTTGCGAGCTTCCACTGCGCGAGCGCGAAGTCGCGGCCATTGCCGTGGTCGTTGTCGACCGGCGCACGCCAGAAGCTCGGCACGGGTGCCGCCTCGATGAGCTCGACGCCGTTGTACTTGTACGACGTGAGGTTGCCGACGGCACTCGAGAACAGAATCTCAAAGCCCTCGCCCGACACGCCGAGGTTGATGTCCGACTTCACGATATGGATTGGCTGCGGCGCTGCCTTCGTTGCGATGGGGGCTGCAACCTCATAACGATTCGCCTGCGACTGAAGCCACGTTGCAACGTCTGCCGATGTTTCTTCCGCAACGCCATACACACCCTGCCCGAACGCGATCTCATAACCGGCTTCCGCCCACAGCGTCGTTTCTTTCAAATGCAGCGAGGCCGTCAGCGCGTATTCGCCTGCGCCGAACGTCGGCACCTCAAGCGCGACCGTCTTGCGTTCGCCCGGCTGCACGGACGGCGTTGCCATCGTATTCGTCCAGACAACTTCGCCATCACGCAGAAGTTCCAGCTGCAGTGCATATTCGTCCGCATTCGTGAACAGGCTCTTGTTCCAGATCTCGACACTGCCCTCTTTGATCGTCAGCGTGAAATTCTGATAGTTGAACTTCACATCCTGGAGCTTCGTCGAGCCCTTGCGATCGGCAAAGACGATGCCGTCGCCGCTGAAGTTGCCGTCATTCGGACGGTCGCCGAAGTCGCCGCCGTAGCCATACGCGTCCTTGCCATAGCGGTCGCGATGCCAGATGGCCTGATCGACGAAATCCCAGATGAAACCGCCCTGATAGCGCGGCTCGCGGTCGGAGAGCTCCGTATACTTGTGCATGCCGCCGCAGCTGTTGCCCATGGCATGCGTGTACTCGCAGCAGATGAACGGCTTTCCCGGATGCTCGGCAAGGAATTTTTCGATACCAGCGACCGGCGTATACATCTGGCTTTCCATATCGCTCGTGCCACCAAAGCTGCGATCCCAGAAGATGCTCTCGTAGTGCACGAGGCGGCTCGGATCGACGCGACGGAAGAACTCGCTCATCTCGAAGATGACCTTGCCGCCGCACGACTCATTGCCGCAAGACCAAATCACAATCGCCGCATGGTTCTTGTCACGCTGGAACATGCTGTTCGCACGATCGATGAGCACATCCTGCCACTCGTCGTGATTGTTCGGCACGACGAGGCCCGAGGGGATATGGACGCCGTTCTTCTGCCAGCTGCCGTGCGTCTCCATGTTCGTCTCGTCGATGACGTAAAGGCCATAGATGTCGGCGAGCTCGTAGATGCGACTCTGGTTCGGATAATGCGATGTCCTGAGCGCATTGATGTTATTGCGCTTCATCGTGATGATGTCTTTTTCAATCTCTTTCGGATCGATGGCACGGCCGCGATAGCAATCGAACTCGTGACGGTTCACGCCCTTGAAGACGATGCGCTGGCCATTGATCTTCATGAGACCGCCGTCCATTTTGAATTCACGGAAGCCGATGTTCTGCGGGATGACTTCCACAAGTTCGCCAGCCGCAGTACGAACTTCGAATAGCGCACGATAAAGATACGGATGTTCCGCATTCCAAAGACGGGCGTCCTTGAGCTCCAACGACAACGTTGCCTGTTCGCTGTCCGTCGCCACATCCGTATGCGCAACGTCCTTGCCGTCCGCATCATAGAGCGTCAAAGCCACCTGTTTCTTCTCTGCTGTCGTGAATTTCAGATCTACCGTCAGCTTGCCATCTTTGTAATCATTCTCCGGCACGGCATGAACGAACATATCGTTCACGTGAACGTTCGGAACAGTAACAAGCTTCACCTCGCGGAACAAACCACTGAAGCGCCAGAAATCCTGATCCTCGATCCAGCTGCCCGACGAGAAACGCACGACGGAAACAGCGAGCTTGTTTTCGCCAGAGACGAGCGCGTCCGTGATGTCGAACGTCGACGGCGTGAACGTGTCTTCGCTGTAACCGATGTACGTGCCATTGAGATAGACGATGAGCGCCGACTCCGCGCCACCGAACGCGACGAAGACGCGTTGGCCGTTCCACGCCTCGGGCACGGTGAACGTGCGTACGTACGAACCGACCGGGTTGTCTTTCTGCGGGATCTCGCCCGGCTTGACGTCTTCATGACCGTCCCACGGATACGTCATGTTCGTGTACTGCGGCACGCCGTAGCCTTCCATCTGAAGATGGCCCGGCACGCGGATCGTCTCCCAGTCGCTGCAATCGTAGTCCGTCGCTTCGAAGCCGACGGGACGTGCCGCGATGTTTTTCGCATACTGGAACTGCCACAGGCCATTCAAAGACAGTTCGAACGAGCTCTCCCCTTTCGCGAGCTCCGCGAAATCTTTGTAATAGCGATGATCGCTATGCGCCGCGACACGGTTTTCCGCGAAGAATGTCGGATCCGCGAGCTTCTTCCAATCAAACAAGTTTCCCATGTGTTTGTCCCCCTGTTATATAAAGCCTCCCCCTCTGGGGGAGGTGCCGAGCGAATGCGAGGCGGAGAGGGTAACGCATGAACTGGTTTCGTATTCCTATCGACAGGAATGTGAATCTAGTGATTACGCTACCCTCTCCACCGCTTCGCGGTCCCCCTCCCCCATAAGCAGACTCTTAGCGCTTTAGCGCTTAGAGGTCGCTTATACCGCTTGCGGTAATGGGGAGGCTTTATTCAATTATTTGTTGATATCCGTCCACGTCTCTTCGAGCTTGGCAACGATGCGGGCATGCTCCTGCTCCGTCAGCGTGACTTTCGCACGATAGATGAAGGAAGCGAGGATCATGAGCACGATCGGCGCTGCGAACATGATGAGCTGGAAGTGGAAGAGGCCGTCCGGCGTGATGTCCGCGGCCGTCGCGCCGCCCGTCATGCCGACCCAGATGGCGACCATGCCGATGATGCCGCTCGTGATGGCGCCGGAAAGCTTGTCGACGAGCGGACGCACGCAGAGGCAGACCGCTTCATCGCGATGGCCGAGCTTCAGCTGGCCGTACTCGACGGAGTCCGTGATCGTCATGAGGACGACGAGGAAGATGAGCGGCTGCGGCAAGGCGAAGAGGCCCGCGCCGAGGAGCGCCATCGGGACATTCGTGCCGCTCATCGCATAGATGACAAGCGCGATGATCATGATCGTGACAGACGAGAAGAAGAGCTTGCGGCGGCTGAATTTCGTCGTGAGCGCCGGGAACAGCGCGACGGCCAAGAGGCCGATGATCGTGTTGATGACGCCGAGGAACGAGAACTTCGTAGCATCACCGATGACATAGATGAAGTAGTAGAGGTTGAAGTTGTTGACGATGTTCTGGCCGAGACCGAAGACGAGGTACGCGATGGCCATCCAGAGGAGCTGGTCGTTCCGCGTGAGGACTTTGAAAACATCTTTTGCCGACGTATCCGTCTTGTTCTCGCGCAGCGCGCTGTCCTGCTCTTTCGTACCGATGCCGAGGATGATGGCGCCGAGCGTCGCGATGCCGCCGCCGATGCAGGCGAAGGCAAACCAGCCGGTCGGGTCGCCCGCGCCGCCGTTCTGGTTGACGGAGAAATAGAGGACGACCGGCATGACGATGACCGTGACGAGCTGGCCGCCGAAGACGGAGCCGATACGCGCGATTGTCGCCGTGATCTCGCGCTCATGCGAGTCGAACGACAGTGCCGGGATCATGGACCAGATTGCGACGTCTTTCGCGCTGTAGAAGATATCCATGATGAAGTAGACGATGGCAAAAAGGATCAGATACGTCGTCGGGCTGGACGCCGCGAGGCCGCCGAAGTCCGTGAAGAGTGCTGCGAGAGAAATCGCTGCAACGAACGCACCGACGAGGACCCAAGGCTTGAAGCGGCCCCAGCGCGTCTTCGTCTTGTCGATGATGTTGCCGATAAATGGATCAACGAACAGCTCTGCGATGCGCAGCACGAGGATGATCGTCGTGACGATGCCGATCATGTACTGATCGTGCGTCGCGTTGCCGGAATTGAACAGGTTGCTCGTGACGAAAATCATGAAATATGTCGCGAGCATCGCGTAGAATACATCGTGACCGAACGTGCCGCACGCGTATGCGATGCGCGGCCACACACTGCCTTTGCTCTGTGCCATGGTAATCTTTATCCCCCTGAATTTATGATTCCATTTGAATGCTTATGCTTTTTTGATTGCCTTGATGTATGCGATGATGCCGTCGGCTATCTGGCCCAAAGGCTTTTTGCTCGTGTTCACGACGAGATCGTAGTTCTGCCCCTCGCCCCAGTTGCGGCCCGTGTAATAGTTGTAGTAGCGGGCGCGCTTCTTGTCTTCGGCGTCGAGCTCTTTGAGGCTCTTGCCCTCATACGCCGTCTTGCCGCGCTGCTCACGGAAATCATCGTCCGCACAGGCGAAAATAGCGAAATGATCCGGGTTGTCGCGGAGCACGTAGTCCGCGCAACGGCCGAGGATGACGCAGCTGCCATCCGCGACGAGCTTCTTGATGGCTGCCGACTCCGACAGGAACATGCCGCTGCTCGAATCGCCCATGTGCGTACCGAACGAATGGAATGGCATGAAATGCATGGAAAGCGGCTGCACGCGGTTCTCCATCTCGAGGAGTTCCTCTTCGCTGAGATCGTTGATGCCGAGCTTCGCAGCAGCGATGTGGACGATCTGGCGATCGTAAAGCTTCACGCCGAGCTTCTCGGCGAGGATGCCGGCGAGCTCGCGGCCGCCGCAGCCGTACTGGCGGCTGATGGAAATCACGAATTTGTCACTCATGAATGCGTCCCCCTTTGGACTTCTTCATTGTTCTGCGTCTTGTTGTAAACGATTTCCTTTTTTCTCGCAAAACAAGGCACGAATGGAAAAATTGCGAACATTTCGAGCGTTTTCTCAAAGCCACAAGCCATTGATGTCCCATCATCGTGTGCTTGCGTCCCTTTTGCTTCTCTGAAAACTTATCTCGAAAACGTTTTCTCTTGACAGTTCACATTATAGCCCACTGCCGTGAAAAATGCAAGCGCTTTTTTCGATTTTTTATCAAAGTGCACGAATGATTCGCAAACGAGCAAAAGAAAACGGCTTCTGCCATACGATGTACGACAGAAACCGTTTTAGTTTTTTGAATCTCTTCTTATTTCGCCATGAGTTTCGCGACCTTGTTCGCGAAATCGACGGGATTCTCCGGCAGGATGCCCTCGATGAGGAGCGCCTGCGTGTAGAGGAGATCGCAGTAATCCTTGAAGTCCTGGCTGTCCTTCCCTGCGTCATGCAGCGCCTTGAGACGCGTGAAGAGCTCGTGATGCGGATTGATCTCGAGGATGCGCTTCGCCTTGAACAGCGGATTCTTCATGTCGGAGAACGCCTGCTCCATGGAAAGCGACGGGCCGGCTTCATCGGCGACGAGGCAGACAGCCGACGACTTCAGGCGCGACGAGACTTTGACGTCCGCGACCTTGTCGCCGAGCACGTCCTTGATGTCCTTCATGAGGTCGCCGCTCTGCTTCTGGAGCTCTTCCGTCTCCTTCTTGACTTCCTGGCTCTCGGCATCGTCGAGATCGAGGTCGCCGCGGCTGATGGAATGGAATTCCTTTTCCTCGTAGCTGTGCAGCGTCTCGAGGCAGAACTCATCGACCGGGTCGAGGAGATACAGCACTTCGATGCCCTTGTCACGCAGCGTCTCCATCTGCGGCAGGCTCTCGATCGTCTCCTTGTCCTTCGCCGTCGCGTAATAGATCTTCTTCTGGCTCTCCGGCATGCGATCGACGTATTCTTTGAGCGTCACGAGCTTGTTCTCTTTCGAGCTCATGAAGAGCAGCAGGTCCTTGAGCTTGTCGCGCGTGCCGGACTCGCCTGTGTACATGCTGTTGTAGACGCCGATCTTCAGCGACTTGCCGAACTCGTTCCAGAATTTCTCGTAGTCCTCGCGCTTGTTCTTCAGCTTGCGGTCGAGCGCCTTCAAAATATTTTTCTCGAGCGCACGGCCGATGACCTTGAGCTCGCGGCTCTGCTGCAAGAGCTCGCGCGAGATGTTCAGCGAGAGATCCGGCGAATCGACGAGGCCTTTCATGAAGCGCAGGTAATCCGGCAGCAGGTCTTTGCACTTGTCCATGATGAACACATGGCGGCTGTAAAGCTGCAGGCCTGGCTCATAATCCTGCTGATAGAGGTTGAACGGCGCATGTGCCGGGATGCAGAGCAGCGCCGTGTACGAGACCGAGCCTTCCGCCTTCGTATGGAAGACTTCCATCGGGTTTTCCCACTCGTGGAACTGATTCTTGAAAAACTCGTTGTATTCTTCGTCCTTGATGTCGGACTTGTTCTTCGTCCAGAGCGGCTCCATGGAGTTCAGCGTGCGGACTTCAACTTTTTTCTCTGGCTTCGCGCCTTCGATGGGCTTGCCGTCCGCGTCCTTCGGCATCTCTTCCGTCTCGAAGCTCATCTTGATCGGATAGCGGACGTAATCGGAATATTTCTTGACGAGGCTCTGGATCTTGTACGTGTCCGTGAAATCTTCCTCGGACGCGTCGCCGTAGAAGTCTTTCGCGAGCTGGATCGTGATCGTCGTGCCGCGCTTCTCCTTCGTGGCCTCTTCGATCGTGTAGCTGCCATCCGCCGTCGATTCCCATTTCCACGCCTGCTGCTCGCCTGCCTTGCGCGTGAGAATCGTAACTTTGTCTGCGACCATGAAGGCCGAGTAGAAGCCGACGCCGAACTGGCCGATCATGCCTTTGTCGTCAACGCTCTCATCATTTTCTTTTGCTTTCTTCAGCTGGTCGAGGAAGGCCTTCGTGCCCGATTTCGCGATCGTGCCGATGTTGTCGATGAGCTCGTCCTTCGTCATGCCGATGCCGTTGTCGGAAATCGAGAACGTATGGCCATCCTTGTCTGGCACGAGGAAAATCTCGAATGCGTCATCGCCTTCGAGCAGGTCACGGTTCGTCAAGCTCTCGAAATGCACCTTGTCGATGGCATCCGACGCATTCGAGATGAGCTCGCGCAGGAAGATCTCGTGATTCGTGTAGATGCTGTGGATCATGAGGTCGAGGAGCTCGCGCGTCTCCGCTTGGAATTCATGGGTTTCTTTCGCCATTCTGTATCTGCCTTTCTGTTTTGATATCATGCTTGTTAGCACTCACGTGTTTCGAGTGCCAATTCCATTGCTTATGATAACGCAGAAAGAGCAAAAAGTCAAATCATCTGGCAAAAAAGAGCCGTGCACCGGCAAATTGTTTGTCGATGCACGACTCCTCTGAAATTCTCAAAAACCGTCAGAGCTTGAACTTCTGCACATTCGCCTCGAGTTCTTGTGCGAGCTCGGCGAGGACGCGCGTCGAGGCTGCGATCTCTTCACTCGACGCGGATTGCTCCTCCGTCGTCGCGGAAACGCTCTGCGTGCGCGACGCGTTCTCGTGGCTGATCTTCGCGATGCTCTCCATCTCTGTTGCCATGGACTTCGCAGCTTCGGAGACGGCCGTGATGTTCGACGAGACGTCGCGGATGCCACCGGCGAGCGCTTCGATCGAGACCTGGATGGACTCGAAGATCGTGTCCGCTTCCCGGACGGACGCACGCGAGCCTTCGACGCTCCGCGTGCTCTGCTCGCTCGCATCGACCGCTTCCTTCATGTCCTCCTGGATCTTCATGACGAGCTCGGCGATCTTCTGCGACGAGTTGCCGGATTCCTCGGCGAGCTTGCGGACTTCGTCCGCGACGACGGCAAAACCGCGGCCGGCCTCGCCCGCGCGCGCCGCTTCGATGGCGGCGTTGAGCGCAAGGAGGTTCGTCTGCTCGGCGATGCCCGTGATGACATCGACGATCTTGCTGATCTCATCGGACTGCTTCGCGAGCTTCTCGATGGAATTCTGCACCGTGCCCGTGCCGACATTGATCGCGTCCATCGCGGTGACGATGTCCTGCACGGCGTTCTTGCCGCGCCCGACTTCCGCAACGGTCATGTCCGTGACGGCAGCGATGGCCTCCGCGCTCGACGAAACGGTGGACGATTGCTCAGAAATATCCTGCACGGCGTGGTTCGTCGTCGCGACGGAGTCGGATTGATGATTGATGCCCTCGGCAATCTCGACGACCTGGTTCGCCGTCTGCGTCGCGGCCTCCGCCGTCTGGTGCGCGGCTGCCGTGAGCTCTTCCGACGACGCGGAGACGCGCTCTGCGTGTTTCGCGATTTCGACGAGCAGCTTGCGGATCGTCTCGCGCATATCTGCAAATCCCTGCGCGAGCGCGCCGAGCTCATCATTCGACGTGCAGCAGACGGGGCGATCCGTGAGATCGCCGCTGTTCAGGATGTCGCATTCCTCTTTGAGAATTTCCACGGGGCGGCTCATCTTCGTCGCCGACACCCAGATGATGGCCGCGATCACGAGGAACATGAAGAGGCCGACGCCCACGAGGATTTTCGCAAGCGCATACGCATCGGCACGCACTTCCGAGAGCGGCGCGACCGCGACGGCGATCCACGTGCGCGTGCCGAGCTCGATTGGTGTGAGGACAGCTTGTGAGGCCACGCCATGCGATGTCGTGTACTCCGTGCGGACCTGCTCATGCGTGCTCGCCGCCTGCTTGAAGCCGTCGACGAGTTTCGGATCAATCGTCTTGCCATTCGTCTCCGTCTGCGTCAAGTCCATCTTGCCGACGTCTTCCGGCTGCTGCGCATAGGCGATCGTGAGGCCGTCCTGATCGGCGATGAAGACGTGGCCCGTCTCCATGTACTGGATGGAGCCTACGAGATCGCTGATGCTGTCGAGCTCGATCGTGCCGTAGACGATGCCTGCAAGATTCTGCGTGTTGTCAAAGACTGGGTAAGCGATGATCGTGATGAGCTTGCCGCTCGTGCCCGAGATGGACGGCCCCGTCATGTACGGCTGCTTTGTCTCGCGCACCTTTTTGATGTAATCACGCGTCGAGCGATCCATGTCCTTGCCCTTGTCGCTCACGGCCTGACCATCCACGGTCGCGTAAGCGAGCATGGCGAAGTCCTTCGAGGCTTTCGCCTTGTACTTCGCGAGCTCGGCGACAATCTGCTCTTTCGACGCGCCGAGGAGCGCGCTGTCCATCGAGAGGCTCTCGACTTCCATCGTATGCTTCTGGAAAATCTTTTCGATATCGTTCGCCGTCGAGCGTCCGACATTCGCCGAAATCGTGTCAGCATCGCGGATGAGCGCCTGGCTCGACATGTAGTAGCTGATGCCGAAGAATACGAGGAAACTGCCGAGGAAGAGCGGCAAGAACGTGGCCAAAAATTTCGTCTTCAGGCTGTTGATCTTCATCTGGTACCCCTCCGGAAACATTTGTAGAAAATGCGAGGCTCCCCCAAACCTCGCATCTTTGCTGTCGTTTATTCTATTTTTTGATCTTGGAATTCACTGTTGCTCGACAGCAATGTCGACTTCGAGCAGATGGCCGGCCACGTCCATGGCGACCGTCAGGTACGGGCCGTCGCTGATCTTCATGTGGAAGCCCTGGCCGATCGACAGGCTTGGCGTCGAGATATCGACTTCGAGCGACAGCGCCGTGAGATTCGTCGCCGCCGTCGCCGTCAGCATATTGCTCATCTCGGAAATGGCGCTCTGCGCCATCGCGTCAAATTCCGCGACCGGCATGCCCATCATCATCGTCGATGCGATGAACTTCGCCGTGTCCTCGCTCATGTTGTACACGACATTGCCGCGCAACTGCTTCGTGAAACCGACGATGACGGAGACGCCGAGCCCCTCGACATTCTTCTGCCGCACGTTCAGCGACGTGCGCGTCGGAGGCTGGAATCCCATCTGCGGCAACACGGACTCGACCGCGCTCACAAACGGATTCACCAATTTTGCATCCATATATCGTCAATCTCCCTCTGCAAATCCAATGTTGACAAAGATGCTGCCCACATGCGTCTTCGCCTCGACCTTGAACGTCGTGAGCTTCGGGCTCGCGATGCGGATGTTCGAGCCGCTGATCGTGCCCGGCGGCGTGATGCGCATTTCCTTGTCTTTGAAAATATTGTTGATGTTCGACACGCCGCGGCCGATGATGATGTTCGCAGCCTCCTCGACGCTGTCGATGGCCTCGTCTTCCGTAACGTTGTCGATATTGTCCTCGCCGAGCATGATCGCCGCGAATTTCCGCGTCGTCTCCGCATCGAGGTAAAAAATCGCACGCCCTTGCGGATAGCCCGTGAGGCCGATGATGACGGCGACGCCGCTGACATCGAGGAACTTCCGGTTGTCGAGCTCGAGCGTCACGTCGCTGTTGAGCCCCGCGATGCGGAAAATGCCGCGCGACAGCGCTTTGACGAACTGCTTCGCGTACGACTCCCGCAGTACGGCGACCTTGCCGACTTCCGTCTGGCAGAGAGCCATGAGCGTGTCGATGAGCTCGTTCGTCGTGACGGGCTTCTGCAAAAATGCGCTGATGCCGATCTCGCGGCCGCGCGCCATGAGCGCCGCATCTTTCATCGCCGAGATCATGACGATCTTGGCCTCGGGGTCGATTTCATAGATGCGGCGGCTGCATTCGAGGCCGTCGGCATCTGGAAGGTTCATGTCCATCGTCACGAGCGACGGACGGACATCCTCATACAGCTGCACAGCTTCCGCCGCATTCTTCGCCTGCGCGACGACTTCGAAATTCGTGCGATTGAGTTCATTGGCCAGCATGACGCGGCTCACGCGCGAGTCGTCGACGATCATGATCTTGACCTTTTCCATAAATGCTCACCTGCTTTTATTTTCAAAAACACTTGGAAAGCATAGTGCTTCCTTGTTCACGATGGCTTTTACATATCCTTATTCGATAACACATCCCAAAATCCCTGCCACGTTCGCAAGAATCTTTTCGTTTCCATTTATTTTTTAGAATAACAGAAAAAAGAGGCATTCTCAAGGCTTTTTACCTAGAGAATGCCCATTTTCAGCCTAAAAATTTGATAAACGTCAGAAAGATTTGACTTCTATTATTTTTCATCCATGATGGCTTCCGGGCCGCGGTC
Source organism: uncultured Veillonellaceae bacterium (assembly GCA_900314825.1). Classification (GTDB taxonomy): domain Bacteria; phylum Bacillota; class Negativicutes; order Selenomonadales; family Selenomonadaceae; genus Selenomonas_C. The sequence continues at coordinate 22,488 of OMWS01000037.1, forward strand.
GCCCGTGCGGATGCGCACGGCATCGCTGAGCTTGTAGACGAAGATCTTGCCGTCGCCGACCTTGCCCGTCTTCAGCACCTTCTCCGCGACTTCGAGCACGCGCTCGACCGGAATCTCGCAGATGACCGTCTCGACCTTGATCTTCGGCACGAGGTTGATCTCATACGCCTGGCCGCGATAGATTTCGCGGTGGCCTTTCTGCAAGCCGCAGCCGTAGACCTGGCTGACCGTCATGCCGAGCACGCCGATCTTGTTCAGCGCTTCCTTGAGTTCTTCGAGCTTGCTCGTGCGTGTGATGATTTCGACTTTCGTGATGTCCATGATATTTGCTGCCTTCTTTCCCGAAGAAAGCCCTTCGCGGTCATCGCTCAGGGCTTTTTCTCTATCCAATCAAATTCATCGAACAAAGTATATCACAATTTTCCTGGGTTCGGACGGTCGAATGTCGCCTGGAACGCTGCCGGGCTGTCTTCTTCGCCGAGGAACGCGGAGAGCATCGTCGGGCTCGCCGAGAACGTCTCGCCCGTGTAGCCATGCTCGCCGTGCTCGACGATGTCGAGGCCAGCCGACTCTTCCGAGTCTTCCGCACGGAACGGCGTGAGCGCATTGACGATCTTGTAGAGGACGTACGTGCCGACGATGGCAAGCGCATACGCGACGACCGTCGAAATGATCTGCGCGACGAGGAGATGCGTCTCGCCGTAGAACAGGCCATTCGCACCGTCCGGATTCACGGCCGTCGTCGCGAAGAGGCCGGTCGCGATCGAGCCCCACGTGCCGCCGAGGCCGTGGACGCCGAACGCATCGAGCGAATCATCGTAGCCGAATTTTTCTTTCAAGACAGCAACCGCGAAGTAGCAGACGCCGCCGCCGACGAAACCGATGAGGATGGCCGGCATCGGCTCGACAAAGCCGGCTGCCGGCGTGATGGCGACGAGGCCGGCGATGCAGCCGGAAGCTGCGCCAAGGATCGTCGGCTTGCCGCTCTTGACCCACTCGAGGAGCACCCAGCTGACTGTCGCGGCAGCCGCCGCGCCCTGCGACGTGACAAACGCATTCGCTGCGAGTTCATTCGCGCCGAGCGCCGAGCCCGCATTGAAGCCGAACCAGCCGAACCAGAGGAGCGTCGCGCCGAGGATCGTCATCGGCAGATTGTGTGGCAGCATAGCCGTCTTGCCAAAGCCTTTGCGCTTGCCGATCAAGATGCAGAGCGTAAGGCCGGAGACGCCGGAAAGAATATGGATGACGAGGCCGCCGGCGAAGTCGAGCGCGCCGAGCTCCGCGAGGAAGCCGCCGCCCCAGACCCAATGCGCCATCGGGTTGTAGATGAAGATGGCCCAGAGGAGGATGAAGAACGTGAACGCGCGGAATTTCACGCGCTCGGCGAAGGCACCCGTGATGAGTGCCGGCGTGATGACGGCGAACATGCACTGGAACGCGACGAACGCGAGCTCCGGAATCGTGCCGCCTTCGAGCACATTCATGCCAACGCCTGCGAGCCCCAATTTATCGAGGCTGCCGATGAAACCATTGATATCCGTGCCGAACGTCATCGCGTAGCCGAGGATCAGCCACTCGACGGAAATCATCGCCACGATGAAGAAGCTCTGCATGATCGTCGTCAAGACGTTCTTGCTACGTACCATGCCGCCATAGAAGAATCCGAGTCCCGGCGTCATGATGAAAACCAAGGCCGCACTGATGAGGACCCAAGCGGTATCGCCCGTGTCGATCATAATACCAAATCCTTTCTCAAATAAATGCTGGACCACCTAAAACGATGAGTTCTATCTATAGAAGCGCTTCCGTTTTTTGGGAAACGCTGCGATAGCAGGGGGAAGCAGAGATAAAAAAGTGCGTCTCGCGAGATTGCACGGCCTGTGAGGGGGAGCCATGCACACGCGAGACGCCATTGTCCCTGCTTTGGAGGATGTGTCGATTCAGCCGGCCGGCCATCTTACCGTATCTTTTCATCCCTCTCTGCGTTGGCAAAACCTTGACGTAGCTCTGCTACGCCTGCGGTTTGCCGCCTTGAGAGGAATAAAAATCTACGGCAATCTGTCCAGCCGTCTTTCATCTCCACATCCTTGACAGATAATGTGTTTACCAGCGGAGAAGGAACAGAAAAAGCCCGCCACGATGGACACGACTCCATCGGTGCGGGCTTCATTGCCTCTTGCTGATGCGTTCATTATATTGCACGATGCGCGGGATGTCAACCGCCCTCCAAATGTATACAAGTATACAGGTCAGATGCATATGTCAACCAGAAACTTTGGCATGGCGCATCCTTTCGGCCTTGTAATCGTAATCTTCGTCGAAATCCACCGTTCCGAACGCTGCAATCAGTTTTTCCGCTTCGCGGCGTTGGATAAATTCCTTCAATGCCAGCGTAACCGTATCTTTTTTCGTTTTCAAACCGCCGATGGCAACTGCCTGTTGCAAGAGATTGTCATCCAGAGCTAAATTCGTCGCCATAAGCCAACACCTCCCGTATCTGCTCCGTTTTTCCAACTTCTTTCATTATACCACACATCACAATGTGTGAATCGTAGGATTGATGCGTGACGAGCATGGCGGCGTTCGTGCTGAGGTTGCTCGTGAACGGGATGTCGAGCGGCTGCTTCGCTTTTCGGTTCTTTCATTTCTTTTCCCTCCATCGTATCACAAAAAAGAAGAACCCGCGACGAAAAATTCCGATCCGCAAGTTCTTCCTTGCCTTATTTGTTCACGGCCGCATACGCAGTCTCATCGACAGGTTCGAGCCATTCGTTCGATGTTTCTTCCCCATCAACCTCAATGGCGAGATGCGCGAACCAGCTGTCCGCCGCTGCGCCGTGCCAATGCTTCACCTCGGGCGGGATGTTGACGACCGTGCCTGGCGTCATGAGGACGGGCTTTTCGCCCCACGCCTGATACCAGCCGCGCCCGCCGACACAGATGAGCAGCTGCCCGCCACCCGACTTCGCGTGATGGATGTGCCAATGGTTGCGGCAGCCGGGCTCGAACGTCACGTTGAAGATGCCAACCTGCTGCTCCGACACCGGTGCAAGATAGCTCTGGCCGTCGAAGAATTTGTTGTACGGATTTTTCTCGCCAATCGGGAACATCAGTTCCTTCTGGAATGCTGCTTTCCCCGCTTCGCCTTTTTCTGTGATCCTTGCCATGTTGAAATCTGCCTCCTATGCCGTTGCGCAACAACAATACCGAAACGCTTTTTCTTTCCTCTTAAAGATGTGCGCCGATCTGTCGCGCCTGCTCGGGGAACTGGGAGCGCTCGACGAGCGAGCGGGCGCCGCAGCCCGTGCCGAGCACCATGCCGACGTCCGTCCACTCCATGTATTCGCAGAGGCGCTTGTACGTCGCCGTCAGCACGTCCATGGCGTGGCTGCCGCTGTCATAGCACGTCGCGATGAGCATGGACTTTTTATGATGTAGCTTGCCCGTGCGCGAGTAGAAGCGGTCGACAATGGTCTTCAGTTGCGCCGACATCGTCCAGTAATAGAGCGGCGTGACAAGCACGAGGAGGTCGGCATCGAGCATCTTTGGCATCAGCGTGTTTTCGATATCATCCGTGTAGATGCACGGGCCATCCATGTGGCAGGCGTCACAGCCGGCGCACGGATGCGTGTCGGCTTTCGCTGCGTCAAAGACGAACACGTCATGCCCCGCGCCCTGCGCGCCCTCGACGAACGCCTGTGAAATGTACTTCGACGTCGAGTCGCTGTCCGCATGCGGGCTGCTGTTGATGACGACGATGTTCATGGCTTTTCCTCCTGAAATGCTGCCCTGCTCCGGGACAGTGGCTTTCGTAGTTTCCCCGCCCATGAGCGACGACAGGCCGCAGCCGCTGAGGAAAACGGTCAGTGCGCCCATGCCGCCGAGCTTCAAAAACTCCCTGCGATTCATGCGGGATGCCTCCCCTCGCTCGCTGTTATCTCACGAGGCCGAGCCCCGCAAAGAACGATTTCAATTCTGCGGCCGACACGCCTTTCTCAAAGCGCTTGCCGTCTTTCCACGTCGCGTTCGGCGCGAACTGTTGCAGGAAATCCGCGGACGAGCCGATGTCGCTCGCCTCCGACGTGCAGATGGGCACGATCGTCTTGCCGTTCAAATCGTAGCTTTCCATGAACGTATCAATGATGCGCGGCGCCTGTCCCCACCAGATCGGGTACGCGAGCACGACCGTCTCGTACTTCTCGAGGCCTTCCAGCTTGTTCTTGATAGCTGGGCGTGCCGATTCGTCTTTCATTTCGACCGTTGCGCGTGTCGTCTCATCGTTGTAGTTCAAATCTTCCTTCGTGTACGTCTTTTCCGGCACAATCTCAAACGTGTCCGCGCCGAGCGCTTCCGCCGCTGTCTGCGCGAGCGCTTTCGTGTTGCCTGTCGCGGAAAAATAGACGACGAGCGATTTCGCATTTGTTCCAGCGCTGGAGCTCGAAGCAGCCGGTGCCGCCTTTCCCGATGTCGTCGCTGCCGATGTCTTTGCTGAAGACGTCGCGGCCGCGCTGTCGCTGCCGCAGCCACCGAGCATGAGCATCATCAAGCCAGCTAATACAAGCGTAAAAATCTTTTTCATACGGCATCCCTCCGTTGTGTGCGCTTATTTCACCTCATCTGCATAGACTTCCTTCGCCATACGGAACGCCGCCCAGGCTTTCGGCCAGCCGGCGTAGAAGCCGAGCTGCGTGATCATCTCGACCATCTCGTCCTTCGTCACGCCGTTCTTCTTCGCCGTCGTGATGTGGTATTTCAGCGAGCTGTCGATGACGCCCGCGCCGACGAGCGCCGAAATCGTCACGAGGCTGCGGTCGTGGAGCGACAGCTTGTCATTACGCGACCACACCTCGCCGAACAGGATATCGTCGTTGTAGCGCGCGAAATCCGGCGCGAACTCCCCGAGCGCATCGCGCCCGGCCGTCTGCACGATCTTCTGCGGCACGTTCTTTTCTGCACTGTCCGATGATGGAGCAGCCGACGCGATGCCGGACGCAGCAAATGCCGTCACGGCGATTGCAAGAACGGTGAGAATCATAGCGGTTTTCATGATAGGTTCCTCCTCGTGTTTTCTTGAGCAGTACGTTCTTTTCTTTTTCTATCTCTATGATAAAGGAACTTCGACGATATGTAAAATACTTCATATGGCATGCATTCAAATACCTTTCAGGCATCTATTGATGACGCAACGCCTCCTTTCGCAAGGTTCGCTTTTGCGGCGCCCTTTCGTGCCAGTCGCTTTTGCAGATAAAAGAACGCAATGGCATACAGCCCGATCAGACACGCAAGCATCAGGTAAGCGACTGGAACAGGCAAATCACCCGCTGGCGTCTTGAAGACATGGCGCATCATCATGCGGTCGCCGAAATGATCGAGCCGCGCATACGCGCACCCCGCCCAACCGAGGAGCACGAGCACCCAGAAGCGGAGCGTTGAGCGTGCGTCGAGCGAACGCAACACGGGCCACGTTTTCATCCGCGCCCAAAGCCCTGCCCAGTGCATGCCGACATGCATGCCGAGGAAAGCCAGCATGACGCACGCGCTCGCGACGTGCAGCTGGTGCACGAAGATGCTGCTGTGGAGCGGCACACTGGAGAGCAGCGGGCGCAGCACATGATTCGAAATGATGATGCCCGTGACAAGCGCCGTTCCCGTGCTCAAATGCAAGAACACATTCAAAAGCGTCTGCACGACACGCAGCCGCCGCCATCCGCCGCGCCCGAGCGCCGAAAACCAGCGAGCGTTCCAGAAAATATGAATGGCAACCGCCACGAGCATCCCGAGGCCGAACACCTCATGCAGCATCGGTGGCAACATGCGAAAGCCCATGACGAGCACGAACAGCACGGCGAGCAGGAGATCCAAGCGAAACCGTTTCATAACGAGACTCCCCTTCGATTCTATATCCGAGTCTTTTCAACTTCTACGCTTCCATCATAACGGAATCCGCGTTCCCTGTAAAATACTTCATCCGTGTTCTGCTCTATGCTTTCCAAGCATGAACACAAAAAGAGCCGCTGCCCAAGCGGGCAACAGCTCTCCATGTTCCCATCTCAAAGTTTATGCGCGATGGGCTGATGTTTTTCGTACGTGTAGATGTCCGTGAAGCCGATCTCGCGGCGTGCCGACACCGTCGCCATGACGCCAACCGATCTCGCCAGGCTCGTCCCAATCCTGCTTGATGCCGTAGTCGACGTGATCCGTAAAGCACATTTCCGTGAGGCCAAGCGCGATACCACGCTCGATCTGCGCTTCCATGGGCGTATGGGAATCATCACTGAATTCGGAATGAAGATGGTAATCTGCCAACATCGTTACCGCTCCTTCTACTTTATTGTTTTGACCGCTGCACCGCGAGGTCGCCCGCTTCTTTTCCCGTCATATGGTCAATCGTGATCTCGATGCAGACGAGCGCGTTCCACGTCCGTTCAATTTCTTTCTGCACGGCTTCAGGAACGTTGTAATAGCGAAGGCCGAGGACTTCAGCCGCATGGCGTTTCTCATCCTCGTCGTCAAGAATGCGCGCATGACCAAATGCGATGACGCTGCGATAGTACGTCGCGAGCTTTTCCGGCACGACGTCGTCGCGTTCGATGACGGTAAACGAAACTTTCGGGTCGTTTTGGATGGCATCAAGCTTATGGCCGCTTTTCGCGCAGTGGACGAAAATCTTGCCGTCGTGATAGACATAATTCAGCGGCACCGCATATGGATAGCCGTCGTCGCCGTGGACGGCGAGGACGAGCGTCTGGCCTTCTTTGAGAATGCGCTGGACTTCCGCTTCTGGAAGTTGCTGCTTGAAACGACGCATCGTACGGAACATGGAAACATCTCCTTACTAATAGCTCACTGCCACTAAAAGCAACCACTTTGGAAACCCAGCCTCCCCCTCTGGAGGAGGTGCCGAGCGAATGCGAGGCGGATAAGCAGACGCACGGCGCTTTAGCGCCGATGCGGTCGCTTATGCAGCTTGCTGCAGAGGGTAACGCATGGACAAATTCTGTATTCCTATCGAAAGGAATAAGAACATAGCTACTACGCTACCCTCTCCGACCCCTTTGGGGCCACCTCCCCCAAAGGGGGAGGCATGTGCCGAGATTACGCTTTCATACGTGGGATGACAATGTGTCCGCGCTCGATTTCCTTGCGGTGGCAGTGCGGGCATTCGTTTTCGATGATGCCCGTGTAGCCGCAGACGGGGTCGCGGTCGACTGGATGGTTGATTGAGAAATAGCCCATGTCGTTGTCGTGCATGGCGCGGACGATGGCTTCGAACGCTTTGACGTTCTTCGTCGGGTCGCCGTCCATTTCGATGTAAGCGATGTGGCCGGCGTTTTCGAGCGCGTGGTATGGCGCTTCGATCTTGATCTTGTCGATGGCTTTGATCGGATAGTAGACGGGCACGTGGCTGCTGTTCGTCATGTACGGGCGATCCGTGACGCCCTTGACTGTGCCATAGGCGCGCTGGTTCGCGCGCTGGAACTGGCCGGCCGTGCTCTCGGCCGGCGTGCCGAACGTCGTCCAGTTCATGTGCTCCTTCTGCGTGTAGTCGTCCGTGCGCTCGCGCAGATGGCCGATGATCTCGAGGCCGAGCTTCTGCGACGCCGCGCTTTCGCCATGATGATGGCCCGTCAGCGCGACGAGGCATTCCGCGAGGCCGCAGAAGCCAATGGAGTACGACGCATGCTTTAAGACGTCCTTGATGCTGTCCGTCGGCTTCAGCTCGTCGCTGCCCATCCAGACGCCCTGCCCCATGAGGAACGGATAATTGTAGACATGCTTCTGCTCGATGACGTGCAGGCGCGCGAGCAGATAGTCATGCGAAATGTCGATGTAGTGGTCGAAGAGCTCGTAGAACTTTTTCACGTCGCCCTTCGCTTCGAGCGCGAGCTTCGGCAGATTGATCGTCACGAATGCGAAGTTGCCGCGGCTGCCCGATTCCTCGGGGCCGTTGATGTTGCTCATGACGCGCGTGCGGCAGCCCATCGTCGCGACATAGCTGTTGTAGTCGCCTTCTTTATAATATTGCAGGTTGTACGGCGCATCGAGGTTCACGAAGTTCGGGAAGAGGCGCTTCGCGCTCGTCTTGCACGCCTGCTGGAACAGGTCATAGTTCGGGTCGCCGGGATTGTAGTTCACGCCCGCTTTGAGCTGGAAGACGGAAATCGGGAAGATCGCCGTCTCGCCATTGCCGAGGCCAGCCCAGATCGCGTTGAGCGTTTCCTTTGTCGCGAGGCGGCCTTCCGGCGACGTGTCCATGCCGTAGTTGATGGAGGAAAACGGCACCTGCGCGCCGGCGCGGCTGTGCAGCGTGTTGAAATTGTGGATGAGCGCTTCCATCGCCTGATGCGTCTCTTCCTCGACATCGGCGCACGCGAGGCGATAGATGGCGACAGCATCTTCATACGCGTCGCGCGTCGGCTTCGCGTGCTGTCCGAGGAGCTTCGTCAACGCATCACCAATCGCTTGGATGCTTTCCTTCGCGCGTTCCGTCTCCATGCTTTCGTCATAGCGGCAACGGTCGAACGCCATCGCTGCTTTGAAATCCGCCTTGAACGGTTGCTCCGCGAGGAATTCATCTGCCGTAAAGCGATAGATGAGCGCCTTGCGCGCCTCGTCGACGACGGCCTTGCAGAACGATTTCGCCACGCCCTCGGCCATCGCGTAGTCGAAGCAGTTGATCGACTGCCCGCCGAACATGTCATTCTGGTTGCTCTGGATGGCGATGCACGCAAGCGATGCGTAGGCGCGGATGCTGTTCGGCTCGCGCAGGAAGCCGTGGCCCGTCGAGAAGCCGCCGTGGAAGAGCTTCAAGAGATCGATCTGGCAGCAGTTGAACGTGATGAGCGAAAAATCCTTGTCATGGATGTGGATGTAGTTCTGCTTGTCCGCGTCGCGGAAGCGTTCTTCGAGCACGTAGTTGTCGACGAAATGCTTCGCGCCTTCAGCGCCGAGCTTCAGCATGATGCCCATCGAGGCGTCTGTGTTGATGTTCGCATTGTCGCGCTTGAGGTCGGAGTCCTCGGCGGGCGCGAAGAAGATGTCCTGGTACGTCTCCATGAGGTGGCGCTGCGCCTTGCGGCGTTCCGTGTGGCGCTGGCGGTACGTGATGTAACGCTTCGCGATGTCGTAGAAGTCATACTTCATGAGCTCCTGCTCGACCATGTCCTGGATCTCTTCGACCGTGACGTTTTCTTTGTCTTGGAAATCCCATTCAACCTGGCTCGTGACTTCTTCGATGTCTTTCGCCGTCATCTGCGGCTTGCCGTCGTTATTGGCGCCCTCGATGGCGTGATAGATCTTCTCGCGGTTGTAAGGCACCGTGAACCCCGTGCGTTTCGTGACCGTTTTCAGCATGGACTGCCGCGCTTCCCAAAATATGGGAGGCGCTTTCCCTCCTCGTATCTACATGTTGTGGTTCTCAAAAGGTCTGACAGGAATATATTGTAGCAGAGACGCGCCGCCCGCGCAATATCAAATTGACGAATGTTTTGCTTTCATGTAAAATGATTTCGGAAAATACAACGGTCTCTTTATAGTAGAAAAATTATTTTTTGATTGCAAGAAGGACGAACATTTCATGCAGCTTTCCACAGCGCAGCAAGACACGCTGATCCGTCATCTCGTTTACGCCTCGATTTATTTTCTCTGCCTCATCGCGTTCTACATCAACATCGGCCAGGACATGGGCGCAGGATATTTTTTGCCGATCCTCGTGCCGATGATCGCCGTCCTGATGCTCACGCAGCATGCGACGGGCCTCGCACTCTTTGACCGGCGCGGGCTCGCGCATCTCTTCGCCGGGCTCGGCTGGGCGACAGCGTTCCCGCTGCTCTACACATGGACATACTCGAGCGTCTGGTATCAGTCGCTCATCTGTTTCGACGCCGTCATCGGCACGGCGATCTGGGTGTTCCTCACGGGGCTCACGGCCGCGCTCGCGAAAGCGCCGCTCAAAAAATGCTCGGCCGCGCTGCTCGCTGTGCTCGATTTTCTCTTCCTCGTCGTGCCGTTCATCCAGTATGCGTACTATTGCATCGTCTGGCACTGCCTGTCGCCGGCGTCGCTCATGGCGCTCTACCTCACGAACTGGCGCGAGAGCATCGACTTCGTGGAATCGAACGTCGGCATCGTGCCCGCTTGCATCATCATCGCGTGCTTTGTGCTTTTCCTTGCGCTGGCCGCCCGCGTGAATTTCGCTTTTTTGAAAGCGATGACGGCGACGCGCACGGACACGCGCTTTGGCTCCGCGCTCGCGCTCGCCTTTCTAAGCTTCCTCGCGCTGCTCTATTACATGCCGATCTCGTCGTTCGGCGAGCTCGTGACAGACGTCACGACGTACGTCGAGCAGACGCAGTCGTATGGCAACGGCCATGACGAGCGCTACGCCTCGCTTGACATCGACGGCACGCAGACGCTCGCGGCGCGCGCGCCCGGCACGGTCATCGTCGTCATCGGCGAGTCGGCGTCGCGCGATTACATGCACGCGTTCACGCCGGACTTCTATCTTCCCGACACGCCGTGGCTCGATGAAAACCTCGGCAACCCGGATTTCAACGTCTTCACGAATGCGTATGCCTCCTGGTCGCAGACCGTGCCCGTGCTCCAGCGCGCGCTGACGGAGCAGAGCCAGTACAACGACAAGGAATTCTTCGACTCGACGTCGATCATCGACGTCGCGAAAAAATCCGGCTACACGACGTACTGGTTCAGCAATCAGGGACGCTACGGCCAATACGACAGCGCCATCACGCTC
>OMWS01000134.1 GCA_900314825.1 uncultured Veillonellaceae bacterium
TCTGCCATAACCCGTTGGGTGAAAGGCAGAAAGTATCGTTACGTTAGTCATGACGAGGGATTGAGGCCATCAATCTTTTGTCCGTTGAATAATTCAGGTTTATGATTATCATACGATGCTTTCATGGAAAATACAAGACAGCGACGGCGGCGCGCGTTCCATGAAAAAGAAAAAGAGGAGCTTGCACTTTGTATGCGATGCGTGTAAAATTGTAAATCGTGAGACCAACAACGTTGAAATTGTGAGGAGAGTTGTTTATGAGAAGCGACATTGTCAAAAAAGGCGCGACGCGCTGTGCGCATCGCTCGCTCTTCCATGCGGACGGCTATGGCGAGGAAGACCTGAAGAAGCCGCTCGTCGGCATCTGCAATTCATTCAATGAAATCATCCCGGGTCACATCGGCCTGCGCGACATCACAGAGGCCGCGAAGCTTGGCGTCGCGGCGGCGGGCGGCACGCCCATCGAGTTTCCGGCCATCGGCGTCTGCGACGGCATCGCCATGGGACACACGGGCATGAAGTATTCGCTCGCGAGCCGCGAGCTCATCGCGGACTCCATCGAGGCCGTGACGATGGCATCGGGCTTTGACGCGCTCGTGCTGATCCCGAACTGCGACAAGGTCGTGCCGGGCATGCTCATGGCAGCAGCGCGCCTGAATATCCCGGCCGTCGTCGTCTCCGGCGGCCCGATGCTGCCCGGCCGTTTCCATGGCCGCGATGTCAGCGTGAGCCAGGCCTTCGAGGCGGCTGGCAAATATGCGGCAGGCGACATGACGGATGACGAGATGCGCGAGCTCGAGGCGAAGTGCTGCCCAGGCTGCGGCTCGTGTGCCGGCCTCTTCACGGCGAACACGATGAACTCGCTGACGGAAGTCCTCGGCATGGGCCTCCCGGGCAACGGAACAATCCCGGCCGCGTACACGGGCGCGCGTCGTCTCTTGGCGAAGCGCGCGGGCGCTGTCGTCATGGAGCTTCTCAAAAAAGATATCAAGCCGCGTGACATCCTGACGCGCAAGGCGTTTGAAAATGCCATCACGGTCGACATGGGCATCGGCGGTTCGTCGAACACAGTGCTCCACCTCACGGCCATCGCGCACGAAGCCGGCATCGACCTGCCGGCGCCCGTCTTCGACGAAATCTCGCGCAAGACGCCGTACATCACGAAGCTCAGCCCGTCGGGCAAGCATCACATGGTCGACCTCGATGAAGCGGGTGGCATCACGGCTGTCATGCACGAGCTCGCAGGGCGAGGGCTCATCCATGAAGACGCGCTGACGGTCACGGGCACAGTACGCGACCGCATCAAAAACGCGCAGGTGCTCGACCGCACGGTCATCCACAGCTGCGACGCGCCGTATCGCAACGAAGGCGGCATCGCCATCCTCAAGGGTAATCTTGCACCGGACTACGCCGTCGTCAAGGCGTCGGCCGTCGCCGAAGATATGCTGACGTACACGGGCAAGGCGAAATGCTACAACTCGGAGACGGAGGCGTGCGACGCAATCATGCGTGGCGACATCCATGACGGCGACGTCGTCGTCATCCGCTACGAGGGACCGAAAGGCGGCCCAGGCATGCAGGAGATGCTGAACCCGACGGCCGTCATCACGGGCCGCGGCCTCAAGGTCGGCCTCATCACGGACGGCCGCTTCAGCGGCGCGAGCCAGGGCGCGTGCGTCGGCCATATCTCGCCGGAAGCGATGGAAGGCGGCCCGATCGCGCTGATCGAGGACGGCGACGAGATCACGATCGACATCCCGAACCGCAGCCTCGAACTCCACGTCTCGGACGAAGAGCTCGCGAAGCGCAAAGCGAACTGGACGCAGCCCGAGCCGAAGATCAAGACGGGCTACCTCTCGCGCTACGCAAAACTCACGACGTCCGCCAGCACGGGCGCGGTTTTGAAAGCCTGATTGCGACTGTTTTATTCTTGCTTGGGGCTGTTGCATTTACTGGAATGGTTTCATAAGACTGCCGTTCGTAACACCTACAGCAGGCTCTCCCTCTGGGAAAAGCAGACGCAAGGCGCTTTAGCGCCTATGCGGTCGCTTTATCCTTTCGGTAGAGCTGGCGCACGTAGCGCGACTGAGAGGGTACGAGGGTGCGATTTGTCCCAAATACAAAGAAGCCTTCGAAGCATTACGTTTTAACACAAACGACTTGATGCTTTGAAA
>OMWS01000025.1 GCA_900314825.1 uncultured Veillonellaceae bacterium
TTTCTGACACAATTCAAGACATTGTACAAAGCGCTGTCTGGAGCCCTTGTGCGACGCGGGCTGAGAAGGACAGAGTCGCACAACAGGTAATGCCTAACGCGGCATCAAAAAAGAGCTTTCTGCTTTTCAAAAAGCAGAGAGCTCTTTTTCTTTGCGCGGCTTTGAGTTCGTGGGAATTTTGCTAGGACAGCGGGCGGCAGTTGCGGTATCCTAAGGTCATCGAAGACAGCAGGGAGGTGATCGTATGGGTGAGGTGCTGCACTGGCTTTTGGAGCGCCGGTGGTGATTTTTTGGATTGTTTCTGCAGGTTTCGGCGTGTATAATGGCGGAAGGAGGGATGGTCATGAAGAAGCATCATGTGATGTTGCTGTTTCTCAGCGACGTGAAGACGGAGCAGCGGGCGGATGGGTCTTGGAGGATCTGCGAGACGCAGTATGAGGGCATCGGCCCGACGCATGTGACGAATGAATCGGCCGTTCGTTATCTTGTGCAGCAGGAGGCGGATGGCGTGTCGATCCGCTTGGAGAAATTGTTCGTGCTCGCCTCGACGCTTGTGCGCGAGCGGAACATCAGTTGCCGCGTGAAGAAGGATCCCACGGCGCCGGAAAAACCGTTGGTTTTCGACTTCGTCGATGCCAATAAGAAAACATGGCGTCATGCGGAATATTTTTATCATCGCATCGCGGATGTGCTGCCAGAGGGATGCGTCGAGGAAATCGCGTACGACGAGCGGCAGCCGCTCGCCGCGGGCAAGCGCTACGTGCTCGAGATGGCGAAGCGCGTCATGCAGTATGTGAAGAGCGTGCAGTCCGTCCCGGGGCAGGAGGACGATGCGATCGTGCTCCATGCGGACCTGACGGGCGGCATGCGCAATGTCAACATGCTGCTGCTCGCCGTCGTGCGGCTCCTCCAATACAGCGGCATCGAGATCGGCCACTTGATGTATTCAAATTTCCGGTCAGGCATCGTCGAGGAAGCTGGCGACATCTATGGGATGTTTGATATGGTGTCGGGCGCGGAGGAATTTGCGCGCTTCGGCAGCGTCGAGACGCTGCTCGATTATTTTGGCTATGATGCGGAGATGGCGCGCCCGCAGGATGTGTCGCCCGCGCTCCACCAGCTGCTGCGCACGATGCATGATTTTTCCGATGAGATCCGCGTCTGCCACTACGGCTCGTTCCGTCCGGCCATCGCGCGCCTCCAGGACGGGCTCCAGCGCTTTGCGGAGCATATAATGGCGCAGGATGCAGAGGATTTCAACGACAACCTCATGGCGCAGCTGCAAACGCGCATCATCCGGGATTACGGGCCGATCATGCAGCATGTGGAGGACGATCTGCGCATCATCCGCTGGTGCATCCAGCACAATTATCTCCAGCAGGCCATGACGCTCTTCACGGAGCGAGTGCCGGAAATGCTGTTCCAAAGCGGGATCTTGCAGTGGCCGGAGGAGATGGACGAGGCGTTTGAGGATTCGTTCAATGAAAATGGCGGGGAACGCACGGAGGCATTTTATCTCCTCGCGGAGTATTGCCAGCCGGACGCGCGCCGCAAATCTGCGCGGGATCGTGTGGTGTCAAAGGGCACGCGGGCCTATAAAAAAGCTATCACGGGCTACGCGGCAAGCGTGGTCCGGAAAGAAGCGCCCAAGCGCACGCTCACGGAAATCGACGCGGAGCTCGCGCAGGGCGCACTGCCGCTTTGCGTGAAGCAGCCGGAACGGCGCGCGCGGACGCTGAGGCTCTTGGCTGCTTGGGCGAAAGACCCGTCCCCTTTCGCGCAGCAGGAGAAGAAGTCGCCGGATGTCCGGTGGATCGAAGAACAATATCATGCGATGTTCCTCGAGCAGCAGATGTGGGGCGGGAAAAAGCCAAAAAAAGAGAAGGAAGAAGCACATCCTCTCATGTCAAAAGAGGCGGCGGAAGCGTGCTGGCAGCAGAAGTATGGGGAGGAGCCGAAAGGATTCAAGAAGTGGAACCAGCTCAAGGGGCAGTTCCTCGACCATCTCGATGACGAGGCGGCCAAGGCGCTCTTTTCGACGGTCGTAGATGCGAAGGCCTATGACCGTACGGAGGATCTGCTCGATGCCTTGGATGCCGGCGTCGTGCGCTGTACGGTAGAGGAAGCGAAGCTGACGGCCATCTTGCACCGCTATTATGCGGTCAAGCAGGAGCGGAATGCGACGAATCATGCGCACGTCGATACGCAGGAAGGGATGGCGGAAGCCATCCAGCGGGAAATGCGCGAGGG
This sequence comes from uncultured Veillonellaceae bacterium, assembly GCA_900314825.1. GTDB lineage: Bacteria > Bacillota > Negativicutes > Selenomonadales > Selenomonadaceae > Selenomonas_C. The sequence goes on from OMWS01000025.1 coordinate 2,251, forward strand.
CTTGGCAGTTTTGCAGGAGGCCGCAAGCTGCGTGCCGCAGGATCGTTAGAAAAGAGAAGGCGGCGTCATTTCGTGCAGGCGCGGAGCTGGTCGAGATAGGCGTGGAGCTTGCCGGAGGTTTGGAGATCGCTGATGGCTTCTTGGACATTGGCATGATTCATCTGGTTGCGCTGCACGCGGATGTCGAAGTAGCCACGCAGGATCTCGAGGCATTGGGGGAGCGGGAGGCGGCTTTTCAAGATGCCGGCGTGGTAGGCGCGCAGATAATCGGTGAGACGCCGCTTCCAGGGCTCGGAAGCGCCTTGGTAGAAAACTTCGTCCTCCGGCCGGATGGCAGGCGTTTGGGAGGCGCTTTCCGCGTCGTCTTCCTGGTCGGTCTTGAGGAGCTTTTCGCTCCAGAGGTCTTTGGGGAGCGTGTGGATGACGTTGGGGATTTTCCCATAGTCCTGATGGCAAAGATCCTCTTCGAATGTCTTGTGGTAGCCATTCATGGCGCGCTTGTGCGCGTGGAGGAGCCGCATCATCGCCATGAGCGCAGGATACTTGGCAGCGAAGGCGTCCCATTGGGCAGGATGCAGCTGTGCCGCTTGGAAGCGGGGACGCGCCTGTGCATAGTCTTGCAGGAACTCGGCCATGAACGTCCAGCCTTGGCTTTTTGCCGTCGCGATGAGGGTGTGTGTGGGACGGCCTTGGCATGCGACGTTGTAAAAGGCCGCCTTGAACGCTTCGAGCGGCGATTTTTGTTTCTGTTTCTTTGTCTTGGCGCCGCCATTGTACGTGATGATGAAATCTTGCTTCCAGGTGCGATACATGGATGTGCCTTCTGCTGCGCAAAAGGCTTGGACGTCGGGATCGTCGGTGTAGGCGAGCTGGTGATCGACGAGATACTCCGGGAGCCATTCGGTAGACAGCGTGAGTTGCTGCTGCCAAAAGCGATGTTTGCCGCACCAGTCGATGATGTCGAGGCGGCTGACGTCCGCATGGAGGAGCGCGCCGTAGTCTTCGCGCAGGATGTCCGTGCATTTGTCAAAGAGCTGCTCCTCGATGCATTTTTCTTCGAGCGCGTGAAAAGCGTGCAGACGCTTGCCGAGGGTCTCGACGATGTCGACGATCTGGCCGGTGGCGCAGAGGCGGATGGCATCGGAGAACGTGTGCATGGCGGTGATGAGGTCATAGAGCTCGGTGCTGTAGTCGCCGTCGCGCGTGCCAAAGTAATCTTCGAGCGTGTCGACGCTGCCGTAGCGGACGAACTCGTCCATGCCGCTCAAAAGTTTCGTGAGCTGGAGGATCGGCGTGGCATGGTAGACACGCCGGCTGCCTTGGTCCGAGTAAAGGATATCCCCTTGCTCAATGCCGTAAAACGAGAGCATCTGGAGGATGGAGATCATCATGACGCTCGCGTGGCGATAGCCGCCCGTCATGTCGGCGTGGACGATGTATCTGTTTCCAGGCGTACGGTCTTGCTGGCCTTTCGGGATATAGCCGAGCGCGATGTCGGCGATGCTGGCGATGCTCTGCATGCCGCGGTCGATTTCTTCGGGGTCGTCTTCATAAGGGATGGATTGGATGCGCCCGTCGAGTTCGGGGCAGGCAGCGTGGAGGCGTTTTTCGAGGTAAGCGACGTGCGTCACGCCGGGCCCGAATTCTTCCGAGGGAGCGATATCCGATGCGGCTTTGCGGCTGACGAGGAAAAAGATGCGTTCGAGCGCGGCGCCTTTTTTCCGGAGATCGCGCTCTTTGAAGACGATGGCGGATTCATTCGTCTGCACGGCGGTATAAGGCTCGCCCGCGAGGTCATCGTAATGAATGGGATGTTTGACGGAACGCTCGGTCACGAGGCTGACGAAGGCAAAGAGAATGTGGTGTTCCATAAGCAGTTTCCTTTCCCATGCGGCATCTGTTCTTTTTATGTGATTCGCGATAGAAAGCAAAAATCCTCTTTTGGAAACTCACAGGGATTTTGCCGTGACGCGTGAGAAAAATTTTGGCAGGATGAAAACGCAAGAAGGATTTTTTTTAATGATGAAGAAATAAACGATTGTGAATTTTTGATGATTTCGGGAGGGAAGCCTATGGAGGAGACGGTTCGCGCGCTGCTTTGCGACACGCGGTCGATCCAGCGCTATATTTACGCGGGCAATCGTTTGAAGACGAATGTCGGCGCATCGTTCCTCGTGACGACGGTGTTCGAGGAGGAGCTTTTCCCCGTCGTGCGCGAGGTGTTCGGCGATGCGTTTGATGAAGAAAGTTTCACGCAGGGCAGCGCCCCCATCGAGGCGCTCGCGCAGGGCGGGCGCGCGCTCGTCGCGGCGAACGGCGGCGGCAATGCGCTCGTGTTGTTTTCCACAGACGTGACGGAGGAGACGCTGCGAGGCATCGTGCGCTCGTTCAGCGAGCGCGTGCTTGTGAGCCGGCCGGGACTGCATCTCGGCGCGGCGCTCGGCGAGCTCAGGACGGCGCCGGCGTTTTTCCAGGAGGATCTTTCGGCGCTCTTCGGCAAGCTGAAAGAGAACCAGAATCGCGTGTTCCCGCGTGTGAACGTGCCGTATCACGGCCTCACGGTCAGCTGCCAGGTGAACGGCGAGGCGGCAAACTTTTTTGACGCACATCAGGAGATTCGTCCGGACGCGCCGCAGGAGCTGCGCTTCTATTCGCAGGAGACGGCGGCGAAAGCGCGGGCCGCGAAGCGGGCGACAGCGGCGCTTCACAAGATGTTCTCGTCCATCACGGAGCGCTATGCGTTTCCCTTGGAGATCGGCGAGCTCGGACAGCGCGAGACGGAGAATTTTTTCGCCATCGTCCACATCGACGGCAACAACATGGGCGAGCGCTTCCGCGCGTGCCGGACGCAGGACGCGCGCAGCCGCTTGTCGCGCAGCGTGCAGAAAAAGACGGAGGGCGCGTTCCGCTGCCTGCTCGAGAGCATCGACGCGGAGTATGGGAGCTATGCGGCGTTCCTTGACCTCGGCACGGCGGACGGGAAGCCCGTGTTGCCGATCCGGCCGATCATCCTCGGTGGCGATGATGTGACGTTTGTCTGCCCTGCGCGGCTCGCGATCCGCTATGCGAAGCGGTTCCTCGAGGCGATGGCAGATCCGGCGTCTGTCTCTGGTCTCGAGGCGGATGAGGCGCGTTCCCTCGACGCCTGCGCTGGCATCGCGATCGTGAAGACGTCGTATCCGTTCTTCCGCGGCTATGAGCTTGCGGAGCAGCTCTGCGACGCAGCAAAAGCGCGCATGCGCGCCCTGCGGGAGGAGGGCGGCGCCGGCACGAGCTGGCTGGACTATGCGATCCTCCACGGCGAGCAGGCGCCGACGCTCGCGGCTTTGCGCGCGCAGGAGTACCACGGCGCGCGCGGGGACATGCATTTCGGCCCGTACCGCGTCGCGCACCCCATGGGCACGGGCGAAAAAGAGCACCGCTACGATATCGAGAATCTCGCCCTGGCCGTGCGCCAGTTGCAGGGGACGAAGGACGCGGCGGGCCGATGGAAAACGCGCCCGTGCATGGCGCGCAGCAAGGCGAAGGAACTGCGCGGTGTCCTTGCGCATGGCGCGAAGGAAGCGCAGCGCTTCCGCTTGCAGCTTGACCATATGGGCGATCATCTGCCCGACGTCGCAGAGTGGGCCGTCTACGCGAAGCCAGAAAACGCGCTTTGGAGCGGCGCACCGGGGAACGAACGGACACCGTATGTCGATGCGATCGAGCTCATGGAGTTTTTGCCGGAGGAGGCGGAGTAAATGGAAATCACATTGAAGGTGGAAACGCTCTCGCCCCTGCATCTGGGTTCTGGCCATGCGGACGTGAACGTCGACGCAGATGTCGTCTGCGATGCGTACGGCATGCCGTATTTCCCCGCACGGCGCTTCAAGGGGCTCGTCTATGAAAGCGCGCTTGAGGTCGCGGAGATGGAAGAGCGCTCCGGCCTCGCGCTCTTTGGCACGGATGCCCTTGCAGCGCTCTTTCATCACGGCACGGATGCGTCGGATGCGCAACTCATTTTTTCCAATCTCTACATCGCGGAAGCGGGAGAATACCGGCGCATGCAGGCGACGTGGGCGTATCTCGAGGAGATGTACGGCGGCCTTCTGACGCCGGAAGACCTTTTGGAAGAATATACGTCGATCCGCTACCAGACGCGTCTCGAAAACGGCGTGGCGGCCGACGGGTCGCTCCGGAACCTGCGCGCCATTGATGCGGGCGTGACATTCTACGGGACGATGGAGCTCCTGCATGGAGACGCGCATCTGCCGCTCCTCGCGGCGGCGCTCCGAAATCTCAAAGAGGTCGGCGGCAAGCGCAGCCGCGGCTTCGGGCGCATCCGTTGCATGATGGAGCTGCCGGACGGCCGCACGGGCGCCGACATCCTCGAGGAGGTGCTGGCATGAAAAACGTAAAGAAGCAGCGCGTCGTCATCGACACACTCTCGCCGCTCATCCTCACGCGCATGAGCAATTCGACCGTCATGACGGATACGAAGGTCACGATCTCCGGCACGATCCTGCGCGGCGTCTTCGCCGATCGCTACATCGCGTGCCGCCATCTCGGCAAGGACGCGCACAAAGATCCGGCGTTCCGCCGCTTGTTCTTCGGCGGCTTGCGCTTCGTCGATGCGAATCCCGTGACGTGCGGCATGCGCGCGATCGCCCTGCCATTTTCGCTGCAAAAGGAGAAAGCAAAGAGCGGGACGAAGATGCCGGACATCCAGGACCTTTTGAAAACGCCGAAGCCGAAGCTCGGCTACAAATCGCTGCGCGGCTACGCGGCCCTCTCCGAGGGAGACGGCTGCATCGTGCCGGCCTCCGTCCGCACGAGCATCGCGCTCCACATGAGCCGCAGCGGCGCGGGCGAGCGTCTCGTCGGCAGCAGCCGCGACGGCGGCATTTTCAACTATGAGTCCATCGACGCCGGCCAACAGTTCGAGGGCGCGATCCTCGGCGCGGAGGAGGATATCGCGGAGCTCCTCGCGGCGTGCCAGATCACGGGCGGCAAGCTCCATGCCCGCATCGGCCGCTCGCGCTTCACGCAGTACGGCGACGCGGAAATCACGCTGCCGCCACGCGAAGATGCAGAGGCCGATGGCTTCGATATCGAAGGAAATCTTGAGGATGGGACGATTTTCTTGCGCCTCGACACGGCGTTCCTGCCACAGACGGAGGCGCACGGCGCGCTCCCCGATGCGGATGTCCTGCTGCAAGCGGCGATCGCTCCGCAGATGGGTGCAGGCTTTTCTCTCGGCCGCGTCTATGCGGCAGCGGCAGAAGTCGAAAATTTCGTCAGCATTTGGGGCATGAAGCAGCCGCGCGAATATGGCCTGGCCGCCGGAACGGTCTTCGAACTCAAGAAAGACGGCGTATGGACGGACGAGGACAAAGCGAACCTTGCGGCGCTCTGCACGGACGGCATCGGCCGGAGGCGTACGGAGGGCTTCGGGCAGCTCCGCGTCTGGCCGCGTCAGTCGCTCGTTCTGACCACCACGGATGAAGAATGGATTGTGCCGGAAAAGGATGCGAAGATCCGCGCCCAGGTGCAGCGCATCCTCGACCGCAAGCGCATGGAGCAGCTGTGCATCTATGCGTACGAGGATGTGGCTGCGATGCACGGCCTTGCGGGCAAGACGCATTTCTTCGCGCGCCTCTTGACGTTGCTCGAGCAGGCGAATCGCGCGGGCACGGATGTCCGTGCGCAATTCCGTGCGCTCATGAACAAGCAAGAACATCATGATGACGGGCAGATTCGTGCACGCGACCGCTCGGAGACACCGTTCGTGCGGAGCCTGCGCGCCATCGACCTCGGCGGCACATCGCTCTACGAGCTTCTTACGGGCAATGCGCCCCTGCCGTATACGACAGGCAGCGGGCGTTCGTGGATGGAGGCGGTCGGAGGCAAGGAGACGCAGAATCTCATGGAAACGGTCGGTTTGACGGCGGCCGATTTCCCCGAAGATGGCGCAGCGTTTTATGTGTATTTCCAGCAAGCCTTCCGCTATGCGCGAAAGAAAGCGGCTGGCGTCCAGATGAGGAGGGATGCGTGATGAAGGGCGAAGAACGAATCGCAGGGCATGTCGTCCTCGAAGGCGAGCTCGAGCTTCTCTCGCCGCTCCTCGTCGGCGACGGCGGCGGAGACGAGACGCGGGACATCCATGTGCTGAAAGACCGGACGGGGCGTCCGTTCCTCCCTGGCACGTCCATCGCGGGCGTGCTGCGCGCGCTCCTCGCGGAGCGCTCGGAGACGATGGCGGCGCTGCTTTTTGGTGCGCTGGACCGGCAGCAGAGCGCTGTCCGCGTCAGCGATGCCGTGTTCACGCGCTACGCGATCATCTATCGTGACGGCGTCCGCATCGACCACGACCTCGGCACGGCGGTCACGGGCGCGAAGTACGACTACGAGGCCATCGAGCGCGGCGGCCGGGCGCCGCTGCGCATCGACGTGACGCTTCGCGGCATCCACACGGACGATCCATCCGACATCCATGCGCCGATCCGTACGGACGTCCTCGACGCGCTCGTGTTTTTGCGCGACGCGCTGAAGGCGGGCGTGCGTTTCGGTGCGATGACGGCGAAAGGCCTCGGCCGCGCCCAGGTGAAGAACATCGCGATGGGGCTCTACGATTTTGCGCGTCCGCAGGATGTGAAAGCGCACTTGCGGCAGGAGACGCCCTCAGCGGCGAACGCGGGGGACCATTGCAAAAAGGCTTCGTCGTACGCAGCGACGGCAGAGGACACGTTCGATGTCACAGCGTCCTTTTCCCTGCGCTCGTCGCTCCTCGTACGTGCGAAGGGCGAGGACGCGGACGGCAAGACCATCGCCGTCATGCAGAAAAGCGGTCGCGATGCCGTCATCCCGGGAAGCTCCATGAAAGGCGTGCTGCGCCATCAGGCCATGCGCATCCTTGAAAAGCTCGGGCGGAGCGTGGACACGCTCGACGCCCTCATGGGATCGTCGGGGGAGGATGCGATTTGCAAACAAAAGAGCCGCATGACCGTCGACGAGACGTACATCCGGCTCGATAAGAACGTCTTTGAAAAAGAGCATACGCGCAACCGCATCGACCGCTTCACGGGCGGCACGATCGACAGCGCGCTCTTTACTACGCGGCCAATCTGGCAAAAAGGGAACGCGCCCACAGTACACGTGCATTTCCAGATTCAGAAGGCGTCGAAAGCGGACGCAGGGCTCGCGCTCTTCTTGCTGCGCGACCTCTGGCAGGGGCGCATCGCGCTCGGCGGCGAAGCCGGTTCCGGCCGCGGCACGCTTGCGGGCCACAAGGCAACGATCCGTTACGGCGGAAACGTCTATCAGATCGGAGAGCATGGACACATCACGGACGGCAAAGCGGCACTCGAGGCATATGCCGCTGCCTTCGTGCAGGCAAAGGAGGATTGACGCATGGGATTCACACTTGCAAAACAGGGACTTGCCATCGTCCATGGCCGTCATGTGTGGAGCAGCGTGTTTGCGGATGCCACGATGGACGCGCTCACAGAGACCGCCGGCACATGGCTGAAAGGCCCGGCGGACGTCGTCCTCTGGCAGATGCAGCGCATCGTCTGGGGCACGTGGGACGGGAGCGCGTTCCATTTCGCGGCAGACGATGTCGCGACCGAGAATATCTTGGAACTGCGCATTTTCCATCGCACGGGAGAACTGCACCTTCGCCGCGAAGATGATTTGTTCCTCGGTCGTTATGTGCAAGACATCGAAGAAGGCGGAGACGGCGAGGCCGGCGACTACATCGACAGCTTCTCGCGCCTCTGGGGGAAAAAGACGGACGCGGCGGATGGATATGTGCTGCTCCAAGACGCCGACCGCAAGCTCGCGATGCGCGTGCCGTACCCTGGCGACGCGACAAAAGCGGATTGGTATGGCCTCACGACGCGCAATTACATCGCGTTTGATGAAACGACCGGGCTCGCAGGCTACAGCGACGAACGATTTGTTGCCATCGAGCCCGCGCAGGAGGTGAAGTGAAATGGTGGATTTTGATCCCGATGTCCTGGCAAAACTCAAGGCCACGGGCCTGTACTCGGACGAACAGGAACAACAACTGAAGAAAGACAGGAAACGTCAAGACGAACAAAACGAACGGCGGCGCAAGGAAAATCAGCGGCGCCAGGAACGCAATTTCGGACAGCAAAATCGCAAAGGCGGCAAAGGCGGAAAGGGCGGTGGCTTTGCGCCGCAGCATGTGACGGCGCAATGCGTCCATGGTGTTTACGGCGAGGTGCTTTCGGCGCCACCGGCGACGAAGCCGCAAGCCATCGCGACGGCGCCATACAATTTCATCCCGCTGCCGGACGATGTCCTGCCGTCACCGCTTGATGAAACGCTTCGCACCCTCCTCACAGATGGCAACGGCACAGAGAAATCACAGCTTTCGCCAGAAGAAACGCGCGCCGTTTCGCAAGTGTTCCATGCGTTTCGCACGCAGGGCAAGCGCTATGATGGCGCGATCACACTTTCCATCGAGAACCTCACGCCACTTTTCATCGGCGGCACGGGCAAGGATACGTTTGCGCCGACGGGCACGCCGATGATCCCGGGCAGCGAGCTGCGCGGCTTGACGAAGAATCTCCTGAAGATGATCACGTGCGGAACCTGGCGTGCCAGCGAAGACATGATGGATCAGCATCTCTACTATCGCTCGCTCATGGCGCCGCGCAGCGCGCCGTTCAATAGTGGCCTGCACGCGCTCTACGCGGACAAGATGACCGGCGAAAGCGCGAGTGGTCGCGTCGTGAAAAATGCGAAGCCAGGGTTCCTCGTGAAGCGCGGGCGGCGGTATTTCATTTATCCGTTGCTGGATGACGAGCGCGTGCATTCCATTGTCATCCGCGACTATATGAAATCGTTCCATGCAAGCGATCGTGATGTGCGCACGTCTGCCGTGCGTTGGCAGGGTCACACGGCCTATGTGCAGGTCGGACTTCTCAGCACGCGCGGCCTCAAGACGAAGGACGAGATCGAAGAATTTTTCCGCGTGACGCCGCCGAAGCAACGCAATCGCATCGGCAAGCAGTACTACAAATATTTTTCCATCGACGATATCGACAAAGCGAAAGGCATCGAAGTGCCACCAGAGGTTCTCGAAGAATATCGCAACGACAAAAACCGCCGTGGCATGGATCTCGTGCGACAGAACCATGTCATCGGGCAGGCGCCGACATCCATCGCGGGCATGGCAGCGTTCGATGCGGTTATTCCGTGTTTTTACCTTGCGGAGGATGGCGTCATCAAGGCGTTCGGCCACGGGCAATCGTTCCGCATCCCCTACGATCATGCGACGATGGATGCCGTACCGGGATATTTGAAAGCGCCGGTCGTGGACTTCACTGATGCGATGTTCGGTCGCACGGGCAAAGCACTTTCGTGGGCGTCGCGCGTCGCATTTGAAGATGCCGTTGCGACGCATACGAAAGGCACGGAATCCGAGAGCCTTGCGCAAGCGCTCATGCAGCCGAACCCGACGTCGTTCCAGCTGTATCTCGCGCAGGATAAAAAAGATGAGCTCGTGCACTGGGATACGCCGGGCGCGCGGATTCGTGGTTACAAGATGTATTGGCATCAGAAGAACGGCCACGATTGGCGTGCGCGCACGGCGGAACGCACGACGCTTGCAAAGCGCGAAGAGGGGAGCGCCAATCTCCTGAAGACGATCACGCCGCTCAAGGCCGGAGCGACATTCGCGGGTCGCATCCGCTTCCGAGACCTTGACGAAGTGGAGCTCGGCGCACTTTTGCGGGTATTTCATCTTGCGGAGAACAACGAAGAGATCGCGTACAAGATCGGCATGGGAAAATCCATTGGACTTGGAAGCATCCGCATTGTGGCAGAGCTGTCGCTCGAAGGCGCGGACGCGTATCAAACGCTGTTCGATGGCGACGGTTGGCAAGAGCCGTTGCAAGCGGCGGACCCTGCGCCGTTCCTCGCGGCCTATGATGCGTACGTGAAACAGGCGGGCAGTGCGGTCGAGGAAAGTTATACACGGATACGTGCGGCGCTCTCAGCCATGCTCGACTACCGTTCAACGCAGCAGATCGCGCAGTGGGAGCCGGCGACGGCGGCGATTAACGGCAACACGGATGATCCATCGAACCACGATACGCGTTTCCAGAATCGCAACGTTCTGCCGACACCGCAAGAGGTTGTACAGTATGCGAAAAAAGGGCTTTGAAGCGAAAGGAACGATATGAAGCACTTGTTTGAGGCGCTGCGATGATTGGCGCTGTGACATACGAGCTCGTCGCGACAGCGGACGGGCGCATGGAAGGATTCGCCGGACGACTCTTGCACGCGGCGTTTTTCCGCCATCTCGCTGCGTGCTCGCCTGCGCTGTCGGCGGCGGTGCATGACGGAGAGCGCACGAAGCCTTTTACGAGCTCGCCGCTCATCCGGCCGCAGCGGCTGCATGCGCCGTCGCAGTGCGGCGGGAGACGACCAGTTGGTGGACGTGGCGAGCGGATGATTTTCGAGAAAGCACCGTTTCCCGTGCGCACGGGCGAGCGGTTTTTCTGGCGCGTCACGGCGCTCCGGGATGACGTGCTCGCGGCAGCGCTGCATCTCGCAACGGGGACGGAGCTCCAGGTCGGGCGCGTGACGTTTTCCGTCCTCCATGTCTTTGCCGACGGCACGCACGAGAGTGGCGTGCTCGCGCCGGAGGATCTCATCGCCGACGCACTCGCCGCGCCGCCCGTGCACGAACTCTCGCTTCATTTCCGTTCGCCCGTGACGTTCCGCCGCGGCGCGCTCGATTATCCCGTGCCCGCGCCGGAGCTCGTCTTTCCGTCGCTCGCAAGCAAATGGCAAGCACACGCGATGCCAGCGGACATCGACACAGCGCGCGTGCAAGAGATGGCCGCGCGCGTCGCGATCAGCGATTGGACGGGGCGGACGCAGCGCATTTATTTTGCGCAGCACCACGGCGCGAGCGGCTGCCTCGGCGACTTCACGTATAGCCTGAAAGCTTTGGATGACGACGAACGCCACGTCATCCTCCTGCTCGCCGAGTACGCGACGTTCTCCGGCACCGGCCGCCTCGCAGCGCAAGGCTTCGGGCAGACGCGGGTGACATTTCCGCGTACATAAAAAAATCCCCTGCTTGAAATTCAGCAAGGGACATGATAAAATCAATCATGAAAAGCGGCCGATGCTTCCATGTCGGTCCCGCGAATCCAATTTTGAGTTGGGGCGTCCGTTACACAGAGAGCGCGGTCAGGTGTTACTTATGCAGCAGCAACGCAAGGATCGCCACCAACAGCTGTAGGAAAGCCAGCACGAGTGCAGCTTCTTCATAAGTCGTCATGGGCATCACCTCCCCTTGGAGGGAACCGACCATCGGCCAAGAAGATGATAGCATACGCGCTGGCTTTTTGCAATGCGATGAAATTATGATATAATCGCAGGCAGAACAAACGAACGCAGAAAGGTTTTCATTTATTGTATGAAGAAACAAAAGAAAGCATTCCTCTTGGTTTACGGCTGTCAGATGAACTTCAGCGATGCCGAGCGCATGGCCGGCGAGCTGGCTTCCATTGGTTATGAGCGCACGGATGAGATGGCGGCGGCCAACCTCATCCTCATCAACACGTGCTGCGTGCGCGAGAGCGCGGAGGATCGCGTGTATGGGAAGATCGGCGAGATCAAGCATTTAAAGGAAGCGAATCCTCGCCTCATCTTCGGCATCACGGGCTGCATGGCGCAGAAGGAGGGCGACGCGCTCATTGCGCGCGCGCCGCACATCGACTTCGTGCTCGGCACGAGCAAGGTGCGCGAGCTCAAGACCATCGTGCGAGAGATTGAAGCGGAGCGCGGGCTCGTTGATACGGAAATAAATCATGGCGCGCGCGTTACAGCAAGCGTTGCAAACGAAAACGGCGCGAAGCTTCGGACCGCGACACGGGACAAACGCGGGCGCTTCGTCGACGTGACGCTGACGGAGACGGAACTGCCGGATGGCGGACCCGTCGCGCGCGAAGGGAAGCTCTCGGCGTGGATTCCCATCATGTACGGCTGCAACAATTTCTGCACGTACTGCATCGTGCCGTATGTGCGCGGCCGCGAGCGCAGCCGTCGGCCGGAGGACATCGTGCGCGAGGTGGAAGAAGCTGTCGCGAACGGTTATAAGGAAGTTACCTTGCTCGGCCAGAATGTGAATTCGTACGGCAAAGATCACAAGCTCGCGGATTTTGCCGACCTCCTGAAGATGGTCGATGAAGTCCATGGCATCGAGCGCGTGCGCTTCATGACGTCGCACCCGAAGGATTTGTCGGATAAATTAATTGAAACGATTGCCAATGGTACGCATATCTGCGAGCACATCCACCTGCCTGTGCAGTATGGCAGCGATAAAATTCTGAAGGCCATGCATCGCATCTACACCGTGGACAGTTATCGTGCGCTCGCCCAGCGCATCCGCGCCGCTATCCCGAATGTTGCGCTGACGACCGACCTCATCGTCGGCTTCCCGGGCGAGACGGACGAGGATTTTCAGGAGATGATCGCGTTCCTCAAAGAGATTCGTTATGACTCGGCCTACACGTTCATCTATTCGAAGCGCAGCGGCACGCCCGCGGCGACGATGGAGGCGCAGGTGCCGGACGCGCTGAAGCATGAGCGACTGAACCAGCTCATGGCCGTGCAGAACGAGATCAGCAAAGAAATTAACGATAAATTGCTCGACACCGTCCAAGAAGTCATGGTCGAAGGCCCGAGCAAGAATGACGCCGCCATGTGGAGCGGCCGCACGCGGACGAACAAGCTCGTGATCTTCCCGCATGGGACGGAACAAGCGGGCGACTTTATGAACGTCAAAATCACGCATCCGCAGACGTGGATTTTAAAAGGCGAAGTTGTGTGATCAAAGGCTGTTGCGCATGCAACAGCCTTTTCGAAGATAGAAAGGTAGTACAACATGGAACTCACGCCGATGATGCAGCAGTATCAGGCGACGAAGGCGCAGCACCCGGGAGAAATTCTCTTTTTCCGGCTCGGCGACTTCTATGAGATGTTCTTTGACGATGCGCGGCTCGTGTCGGACGAGCTCGGCCTCACGCTTACGAGCCGCAGCGGCAACAAGGAAAAAGCGCCGATGTGCGGCATCCCGTATCATGCGGCAGAATCGTACATCAACCGCCTGATTGCGAAAGGCTACAAGATTGCCATCGCCGAGCAGATCGGCGACCCGAAAGCGAAGGGCCTCACGAAGCGCGAGGTCATCAAGGTCGTCACGCCCGGCACGGTGCTGTCGGAGTCGGCGCTGCCAGAGACATCCAATAATTATATTGCGCTTCTTTATGAGCCACCCGTGCAGGAAACGATGAAGGACGACACGGTCGTGCTGGCGGGTGCGGATATCTCGACGGGCGAGTGCTTCTATGGCATCTACACCGGGGGAAGCCGCTTGCCGATGCTTTTCGATGAGCTCTATCGTTTGCAGATGGCGGAGCTGCTGCTCGTTGGCGACCTGTCATTCCGCACGACGCTTGACGACTTCGTGCACCTCAGGCTCGGCGCGTGCTCGTATACGCCGGTGGACGGCGTGCCGGATGCGCGTCATATCGACGACCGCATCGTGGAGCATTTCGATGCGACGAACCGCCCGCCCGAGTCCGAGGCGCAGGCGGCCGTCGCGACGCTCCTCGACTACCTGCACGCGACGGTCAAGACGGATCTCTCGCAGCTTTCGCATCTCACGCGCCTCGACGCGAGCGAAAACCTGACGGTCGATACGTATACGCTGCGCAACCTCGAAATCACGCGCAACCTGCGCGACGGCGGCAAGAAAGACACGCTCCTTGACGTGCTCGATTTCACGAAGACGGCCATGGGCAGCCGCTTGCTGAAGAAATGGCTGGAGTCGCCGCTTCTTTCTATCGTCGCGATTGACGCGCGGCTCGACGCCGTGCAGGAGCTCACGGATGATTTTGCGCTGCGCGATACGCTGCGCACCGCGTTTGGCGAGATCCGCGATTTCGAGCGGCTTTTGACGCGCATCGAGGTCGGCACGGCGAATGCGCGTGACCTCATTGCTTTGAAGTTGTCCCTCCAAATGCTGCCGGGCATCGTTACGGCGCTTGCGGAAGTGAAGGCACGGATGCTCAAGCAATCGGCGAAGGAAATCTCGACGTATGACGAAGATGTGGACCTCCTGGCTCGCGCCATCGTGGACGAGCCCGGTCTGACGATCCGCGAGGGCGGCATCATCAAGGACGGCTACAATGCCGAGCTCGACGAGTACCGCCGCATTTCCCGCGACAGCAAGTCGATGCTGCAGGAAATCGAAGAGCGCGAAAAAGCCGAGACCGGCATCAAGTCGCTGAAGATCGGCTACAACAAGGTCTTCGGCTATTACATCGAAGTCCGAAACTCCGGCGCCGATCTCGTGCCAGACCGCTACATCCGCAAGCAGACGCTTGCGCAAGCCGAGCGCTACATCACGGAAGAGCTCAAGGAATTCGAGACGAAAATTCTCGGCGCACAGGAAAAAATCGTCCAGATCGAATACAATCTCTTCTGCGAGGTGCGTGACCACATGAAGGCGAAGCTTGCGAGCATCCAGCAGACGGCGCACGCCATCGCGCGCGTCGATGTGCTCGCTTCGCTCGCCGAGGCGGCCGTGAACTACGGTTACGTGCGTCCGCGCCTTGTGCAAGATGGCACGATCGATATCAAGGACGGCCGCCATCCGCTCGTCGAGCGCATCCTCACACGCGATCTTTTTGTGCCAAACGATGCACATCTCGATCACGCGGACTGCGAGATCATGCTCATCACGGGACCGAACATGGCGGGCAAATCAACGTACATGCGCCAGGTCGCGCTCCTCACGCTCATGGCGCAGGCCGGCAGCTTCGTGCCCGCGCGCGAGGCGACGATCGCGCCCGTCGACCGCATTTTCACGCGTATTGGCGCGAGCGATGATCTTGTGAGCGGGCAGAGCACGTTCATGGTCGAGATGAACGAGGTCGCGCAGATCCTCAAATATGCGACGAAAAACAGCCTCGTCATCCTCGATGAGATCGGACGCGGCACGAGCACGTTCGACGGCATGAGCATCGCGCGCGCCGTCGTCAAGTACATCGAAAAGCGCGTCCACGCAAAGACGCTGTTCGCGACGCATTACCATGAGCTCACGGACATGGAGGACGAAAAGGTCAAGAATTACTGCGTCGCCGTCAAAGAGCGCGGCAGCGATGTCGCGTTTTTGCGGCGCATCGTGCCGGGCGCGGCCGACAAATCGTATGGCATCCACGTCGCGAAGCTCGCCGGCCTGCCGAAAGCCGTGCTGAAGCGCGCCGAGCAGATTTTGTCCGAACTCGAAGACGAACAGGCAAAACTTGACGCGGTCGAAGCGACCAGTGGCTCTGCAACGGGCGCAGGAAAAGCGTCGGCGGGCACACGTTCAAAGAATGCGAAGAACGTACCCCTCGCTCCGTCGGACCCCGAACCGATGATGGGCTCGCTCTTTGCCAGCACGCTTGGCGACGCGATCCTCGGCCTCGACATCATGACGATGACGCCCATCGAGGCGCTCAATGAACTGTACAAACTTCAAGAGCAAGCGAAAAGGGAGGCGGGCATTTCATGAGTCTCATTCATGTCCTCGATGACAGCACCATCAACAAGATTGCCGCCGGCGAGGTCGTCGAGCGCCCGGCCTCCGTCGTCAAGGAGCTCGTCGAAAACTCGATAGACGCAGGCGCCACGAAGATCGAGGTCGAAATCCTTGCGGGCGGCACGAGCTTTTTGCGCGTGACGGACAATGGCAAAGGCATGACGGAAGAGGACGCGCGCCTCGCGATCCTGCGTCATGCGACGAGCAAAATCCGCGAAGCCTCCGACCTCCAGACGATCGGCACGCTCGGCTTCCGCGGCGAAGCGCTGCCGACGATCGCTTCCGTCTCGCGCTTTTCCATGAAAACGCGGCCGGCAAATGCCGATCTCGGCACGGAAGTCGCCATCACGGGTGGCAAGACGCCGGACATCCACGCCACAGGCGCGAGCCTCGGCACGACGATCAAGGTCGAAGACCTCTTTTTCAATACGCCGGCGCGCAAGAAATTCCTCAAGACAAACCACACGGAGGCCGCGCATATCTCGGACTTCATCACGAAGCTCGCGCTGTCGCACCCGGAGATCGCGTTCCGCTTCATCAATAACAACAAGATGACGCTCGTCACGCCAGGCAGCGGCAACCTCCACGAAACGATCCGCGCCATTTACGGCAAGACGGTCGCCGAGGCGCTGCTGACGCTCGCGTTCGAGAATCCCACGGAAGGCGTGAAAATCACGGGCTTCATCACGAAGCCGTCGATGCTCAAGAGCACGCGCGGCTGGCAGACGTTCCTCGTGAATGGCCGCCTCATCGAGAACCGCGCCATCGCGAAAGCCATCGACAACGCATACAAATCCATGGTGCCGAAGAGCGGCTATCCCATGGTCGTGCTGAATCTCACCGTACCGCCGCGCACGGTCGATGTGAACGTCCATCCGCAGAAGAGCGAGATGAAGTTCGAAGACGAAAGCATGATCTTCAAGGCCGTCTACAAGGCGACGCTCGACGCCGTGCGCCCCGCGCAAGGGCTCGGCCTCAGCCGCGTCGCCGCGAGCGTGGAGAGCCCTGCCGTCCATGCGATGCAGCAGACGCAAGAAGCCATGCACTTCGTCCCCGCGACCGCGCCCAGCTACACGCCGAATCCCGCGGATTACCAGCCGCGCACGATGTACGAGGCTGTGCATCACGGCGGGTACGCATTCCCGGAACAGAATGGAACTGCATCCGAAAGCGTACGTTCGTGGAGCAACGTGAATGGAAGGAAAGACGCGGGCGGCGTTGCGTTACAAGGCACAGGGAATGTCTCGTTCGCCGAGGCGCAACAGGAGATTGCCGCCGTGCGTGCCACGCGTTACAACGACCCCTCGGGGATCACCCAGAACGTGGCAGAAGGGGCGAACGTTCAAACACAAAATGACGCGGCCATCGCCGCCGAAAACGCGTTCCTCTCCGAAGGCGCGATCGTCCCGATCGGCCAAGTCGACCGCACGTACATCATCGCGCAGGACGCGAAAGGCCTCTACATCATCGACCAGCACGCCGCGCATGAACGCATCCTGTTTGACAAATTTTCCGCGCAGGCCGAAGGCATCCCGTCGCAGCAATTGCTCGTCCATCCCATCTTGTCGTTCGATGCGGGCGAGGCCGCGCTCATCGAAGCGCATGCCGACCTTTTTGCAAGCCTCGGCTTCCACCTCGAATCCGCCGGCCCGCAGGATTACCGCTTGACCGAATGTCCCGCCGACATCCCGACCGGCGAGGCGGAAGACATTATCCGCGAAATCCTCACGAACCTCCACGACCTCCACGCGGCGAGCGCCGCCGAGCTCCGCAAGCACGCGCTCGCGACGACGGCCTGTCGCGCCGCCATCAAGGCCGGCGAAGAACTGAACTTCGCGCAGATGCAGATCATCCTCGACGAGCTCTCCCGCACGCCGCAGCCCTTCACCTGCCCGCACGGCCGCCCGACGATCCTGAAATTCAGCACGGACGACCTCGCGAAGATGTTCAAGAGGACGGGATTCGACTTGAAGAAGTGATACGAATCATGTTGAACTGTTGCGATCGTCACGCGTCCAGCAGCCTCTCCCTTTGGGAGAGGTGCCGAGCGTCAGCGAGGCGGAGAGGGTACAAGGGTGCGATATTGGACAATACGGTGGTGGGTTTCGAAGCACTTCGTAGTATGGACTGCTTCGAAACTACGAGATTCTTGTTTTGCTGTCGCACCCAAGTACCCTCTCCACCGCTGACGCGGTCCCCCTCTCCCAGAGGGAGAGGCTGCTGTGTTTGTGACGTTCAGGAATAGAAAGGAACTTTGATTGTCTTCGAACATTATGAACGCTATCGTTACAACGAGCCGCGACCCCAACAAAAGCAATACCCTTCTTGCCGAGCAGACCGCAGCGACGCTCGGCATTCCTTTTGTCCAGCGCCAAAACAGTTCCCTGGACGAGCTTCGCGATCAATATGAAGTGACGTGTATCCTCGTCGCGAAGAACAATGCGCTCACGCTCGAGACGCCGGACGGCGAGCTCTTTTTCCATCCAAATATGAGCCACCTGCGCGTGAAAAATCTGCGCAAAGACCAGCCGGACAACATGGCGAAGGCCATGGGACTGAAAGAGGGCATGCGCGTCCTCGACTGCACGCTCGGTTTTGGCGCGGACGCGATCGTTGCGAGCTTTGTCACGGGCGTGCGTGGACGCGTCGTCGGGCTCGAAGCCTCGCCACTCATCGCCGCCGTGACAGCGCACGGCCTGGCCAGTTTTTCACGCGAGAATGAAGCGATGACAGCCGCCATGCGCCGCATCGAGGTCGTGAACGCTGACGCGCTCACATATTTGCAAGCGCAGCCGGACAACGCATTTGATATCGTCTACTTCGATCCGATGTTCCGCCATCCATTGATGCAATCGGAAAACATGAATCCGCTGCGCTACGCCGCCGAGCACGCGCCCGTGAGCGCGGCGATGATCACGGAAGCCCGCCGCGTCGCCCACTCGCGTGTCGTGCTGAAAGAAACGAGCAAGAGCACAGAATTCGCGCGCCTCGGGTTTCCAGAGATTGCGGGCGGAAAGTATAGTCCTGTACATTATGGAGTATGGCGCAAAGCCTCCTCCTCTGTGGCAATGTCATCAAGATAAGAGGTTAGGGAACGCACTAGCCCAAAGCCTCCCACTCTGGGGGAGGTGCCGAGCGAATGCGAGGCGGAGAGGGTCACGCAGTTACTTGATTCTCGATTCTATCGAAAAGGTGGAGAATCAAGGTCAGCCGCTACCCTCTCCGCCCCCTTCGGGGCCACCTCCCCCAGAGGGGGAGGCGTAGAACGCATGAACGGTGAAAATCAAAATTTTCTTTTTGACCTATTGACATTTTGACTAATTGGCGTTACTATATAGTTGTCCAAAGGGAAAGGGACAAGGAAGAAAGCCCGAAGGAATTTCGAGAGGCGCTTCCGCATCCTGCCCGGGGCATTCAATAGGTTTTCAACGACAAGCGCTGCGACAGCGCGGCGCGTGCCGCAAATTTTCCGAAAGGGGATTTTGATCATGTTTGGTTTGGTTCCGTTTGTTTCGCACAACGATCTCAGCAAGGATTTCCGCAATGACGATGTGTTCGATCGCATGATGAACGTCTTTGACGAGCCGTTCTTCTCCGGCTTCCGCACGCCGGACTTCAAGGTCGACGTGAAAGACAACGGCGAGAGCTATGACCTCACGGCCGAGCTCCCCGGCATGAAGAAGGAAGACATCCAGCTCACGTACAAGGACAATTATCTGACGATCGGCGCGAAGAACGAGTCGTCGAATGACGAAAAGGATTCGCAGGGCAATTACATCCGCCGCGAGCGCAGCACGAGCAGCATGAGCCGTTCGTTCTACATCGATGGCGTCGACGAGTCGAAGGCTACGGCCGACTACAAGGATGGTGTGCTCTCCGTGCATCTGCCGAAGATGGCCGTGCAGGCCGAGCCGTCGCACACGATCGAGATTCGCAGCCTGTAATCTGATTTTTGAGACCGCTCCCTCCCCATAAAAATAAACCTCCAACGCGAAGAGGGCCGGCATCCTGGTTTTTCCCAGGGCGCCGGCCCTTTTTGCTGTGCGATTTTTTTACGTGCGGATCTTCCGGAAGAAATGGCTGTCGCCGCAGTCGGAGACGCGGAGGTCGTAGCCGAGCGCAGCCATCTCCTGCAGCTTGATCAGCATGAGGTTGATGTTGACGTTCTGCTCTTTCGCGAGCGTCGGCACATCGCAGCCTTCTTGCAAGCGCTCGTAGACATCGTCGCTGTCCAGGAGGAGATGCGCGGCGAAGGCATTCGCTTCGTATTCCGTGCGATTATTCATCTGGAAGAGGTTGAACTCCTGGAGCGAGGTGCGCGCGAGCTCGCGGTGGAGCTGGTCGTGGCCGATTTCATGCGCGAGGACCATGCGCTGCCAGATGTCGTCGAGGCGGTTGTTCAGAAAAATAAAACGGTGGCCCCAGTTCGCATAATACATGCCGAGCAGGTCGTGGTAGTCGTCTTCGTAGAGGACGTCGATGCCGAGGCCGTCCGCGATTTCCTGCACGTCGCGGCGATCCGAGAGCGCCAGCGCGTTTTGCGCGAGCTCATAGCAATGACGGGAATTCATCGGCGTCCCTCCTTTCGAAAATCTCTGCCCCTAGTTTATCATGAACGGCGAAAACGAACAAGCTTTTTTGCAAAAGCAAAAAGCACAGCGCAGCGTACCAGCAGAGCCTCACGCGATGTGATTGACTTGCTTTTCCCCATTCGATACAATGAAAGCGAGCAAGCTCGATTCGTTACGAAATGAGAAAGGAACCATCGTATGAAGTACAAGATGATCGCCCTCGACCTCGACGGCACGCTGAACAATGATGCGCACGTCATCACGCCGCGCACGCGGCGCGCGCTGCTCGATGTCCAAGAAAAATGCGGCGTCACCGTCGTCCTCGCGTCCGGCCGTCAGGCGCCAGGCCTCCGGCGCGAAGCAGACGCGCTCGAGCTCGAGCGTCACCACGGCCTGCTGCTCTCGTATGGCGGCGGCCGCATCGAGGACGCGACGACGCAAGCCGTGCTGTTTTCCAAGAGCATCCCGAATGCGCTCGCCGTGCGCTTCCTGCGCCACCTCGAAAAATTCTCCGTCTCGCCGGTCGTCGACAACGGCCGCGCCATCGTTACGACGTGCGCGTACAATTTCAAAGTGCAGGACGAGAGCCGCAACAACAACATGGCGGTCGTGACGGTCGACAACATCGCCGACGCCATCGAACGCATGGGCGTCCACCCGATGAAAGTCCTCACGGCCGCGCAAAATGAGACGCTTCTGCCGCTTTTGCCGTACATCCGCGAAGGCTTCGAGGACGCGATGGACTTCGTGCTGTCCGCGCCGTGGTTTTACGAAGGCATGGCGAAAGGCGTCAGCAAGTCGCGCTCCCTCGCGCGCGTCTCTCTGCAGCTCGGCATCAAGCCCGCGGAAGTCATGGCCTTCGGCGACGCGCAGAATGACATGGATATGATCCGCTTCGCCGGCCACGGCGTCGCGATGGGCAACGCCTGCGACGAGCTCAAAGCCATGGCGGACGAAGTCACGCTCGACAACAACCACGACGGCATCGCCGCCACGCTGGAGAAATATTTCGATATTTAAAAGCCTCCCCAGTGGGGGAGGTGCCGAGCGTATGCGAGGCGGAGAGGGTAACGGAGTAACGAGATTCACAAAAGTGAGAATTCACATGGAACAACAAGAGACACACAAGAGACGTCCGCATTATAGCGGGAAATACCCGCGCAAGTTTGAAGAAAAATACAAAGAGCACGACCCCGAAAAATACGCGGACGAGATCGCGCACGTCATCGCGAAGGGCAATACGCCGGCCGGCATGCACATTCCCATCATGGTCGATGAAATTCTGGATGTGCTGAACATCCAGCCCGGCGAGCGCGGTTTTGACGCGACGCTCGGCTATGGCGGGCACACGCTGAAGATGCTCGCGGCTCTCCAAGGGCGCGGCCATCTCTATGGCGGCGACGTCGATCCCATCGAGTCGGAAAAGACGATTGAGCGCATCCGTGCCAAAGGATATGGCGACGACCTCTGGAGCTTCCGCCGCATGAACTTCTGCCAAATCGACGAGCTTGCAGCCGAGGTCGGCCCCTTGGACTTCGTACTCGCCGACCTCGGCGTCTCGTCCATGCAGATTGACGATCCGGCCCGCGGCTTTTCGTACAAGACCGATGGCCCGCTCGACTTGCGGCTGAATCCCGAAGCGGGAGAGTCCGCTGCCGACAGCCTCGCCGCCATGACGCAGGACGAGATCGAGGGCATGCTCATGGAAAATGCAGACGAGCCCTATGCTGCTGCTATCGCGAAACAAATCGTCCGCGACGAGCGCCGTGCAGCGATTACGACGACGCGCGCACTCCACGAAACCATCGAGCGCGCACTGAAAACCGTCCATTTCCCGAAAGGCACGACGCCCGAAGAGAAACGCGAGGCCGTCAAGAAGAGCAGCGCCCGCACATTCCAAGCGCTGCGCATCGATGTGAATCATGAATATGAAGTGCTCTATGAATTCATGGGAAAACTCCCAGACGCACTGAATCCAGGCGGCCGCGCCGCCATCCTCACGTTCCACTCCGGCGAAGACCGCATCGTCAAGAAAGCGTTCCAAGCCTTCTACCGTTCGGGTGTTTATTCTGACATCGCAAAAGACGTCATCCGCCCGAGCAAAGAAGAATGCTACCGCAATCCACGCGCCCACTCGACGAAACTGCGTTGGGCGATCAAAGCGTAAGAAAACGAAGAGGTTTTGAGCGATTGCAGAGCGTCACATATACAGCAGAGCGGGTCGCTTGCACGTTCTGTGAATTCGTAGGTCATTTGATGTCGCCGGTGCGCGCCCGAACCCCTGCTCTCGACAAAGGAAGTGACTCGATTGCCTAAAAAAGAACGTCAATTCTGGTACTTGGCCATCGTGGCCTTCCTTCTTTTGATGTCTTATACCACGAGCTCCCTTGCACGCCACGATTTTTCCGCCCGCCAGACGGAATCCCGCCGCAAGATCGGCGCCATCTACATGACGCGCTCGAATCCCTTCTATGAAATCATCGACGAAGAGATCCGTACGGCGGTCGAGAACCACGGCGACGTGCTGCTCTCGCGCGACCCCGCGCTCTCTGTCGAGCGGCAGACGGCCGAGGTGCAAGAGCTCATCGACGAAGGCGTCGCACTCATTTTCCTCAATCCCGTCGACTGGCAAAAGATGGGGCCGGCGCTCCAGCTCGCGCATGATGCGCACGTGCCCGTCATCACGATCGACACGAACGTGCAGGACGCGTCGCTCGTCGCGGCGACCGTGGAATCGGACAACTACGCGGCCGGCGTGAGCTGTGCGCAGCACCTGCTCGCGCACGCGGATCATGCGAACATCCTGCTCCTCAAGCATTCGGAAGCGCGTTCCGCCGTCGACCGCATCCAGGGCTTCTGCGACACCATTGCCGGCCACGCGGGCTTCACGATTGTGGGTGAAGCCGAGTGCCAAGGCCAGCTCGAGCTCGCCATGCCGGCAACGCAAAAGCTTCTCGCAGAGCATCCCGAGACGACGACGATCATGGCGCTGAATGACCCGACGGCCCTCGGCGTCATGGCCGCGCTCGCCTCGAAAGGCCGCATGGACGATGTCACCGTCTATGGCGTCGACGGCGTGCCCGAGGTCAAAGAACTCATCGCGAGCGGCCACCACCTCATCACGGCCGCCCAGTCGCCGCGCAGCATCGGCCGCGACGCGGCGACCGCTGCCTACGAGCTCCTCGAAGGCGGCACGCCCGAACGTCACATCGTCCTGCCGACGCGGCTCGTCTCGGCGGAGAATATCGGGGAGGTCGATGTGAATGCGTGGGAATAAGGAAAATGATATAATGAATACGAAAATGGAAAAGCGGGAGACGATGCACTGTGAGTGAAGAAGAATTGAAGAAGAACATCTTGGACGATCTGGATGTCCATCGGGCAAATCCTATGAACGACGTGTTGTTCAAGTTTATTTTCGGAAAAATCGAGCGGAAGAACATCACGATTGATTTCTTGAATGCCGTTTTGGAGTCATCGCTCGAGCATAAGATCAAGAATATCTTGTTTCTTCCGACGGAACAGATTCCGCAGAATGAAGAAGATAAATTGTCACGCCTCGATGTGGCGTGTGAGCTGGATACGGGCGAATACATTGATGTCGAGGTGCAGGTCGTCAATTATCACAACATGAAACGGCGTACGCTCTATTATTGGTCGCAAGTGTATCTCATGGGACTACCGGTTGGTGCGAATTACAATGATCTGCGCCCGACCATCACGATCAATATCCTCGCGTTCGAGCTCTTGCCGCAAGAAGAACCGCACGCGATGTACAGCATTTACAATCCGAAGACGCACGATCGTTTGAATGACGACATGGAACTTCACTTCCTCGAACTCCCGAAATTCGTGAAAAGCGTCAAGAAACCCATCCGCGAGATGACGAAGATGGAGCGTTGGATGGCGTATTTTGCGAATCGCATGAACAACCAAGAGAAGGAGGAACTGGCGATGAGCGAAGCAGCAATCAACAGCGCGTATGATGCGACGGGGATTTTCTTGCAGAACAAGGAAGACCGCCTGAAATATATCAATCGCGAAATGGCGCTCATGGACTATCGTTCTGGCATGATGAGTGCGGAAAAGAGGGGAGAAAAACGTGGCTTCTCCAAAGGCTGCGAAGAAGCTGACGCAAGGTATTCAAGACTCATTCAGATTTTGATATCCCAGAAACGTATGGATGACATCGGTCGTATTGCTGCCGATGTGGAATACCGGAAAAATCTGTATCGTGAGTTTCATTTGTGATTTGATGGGAGAACGATGTTCATGGGACGTTTTGATTTTTTGAAAGACGACAGCCATGACCTCTATGCGCTTTGCACAGAGGTGGAAAAGTATCAGAAATCCGATACGAGCGCGTGCCTGTTGAAATGTCGGCAGGCGCTCGAATGGATGATGGAATGGTGACTTCCTCTCGCGCCGCCCGCACGCTCGCCCATCGCATCCTCCTTGCCTACAACGCGCTCGTCGTCTTCCTGCTTGCGGGCTTCATGAGCGTGACGCAGCAGAAGATCATCACCTCGATGAGCGCCCGTGCCTTTCTCGAAGACCTGCCGTCTGTGCCGCTGTCGCCGATGCTCGGGCTCGCGTTGCCGCTCTGCGCCTTGTTCGTGCTCTGGGCGGCGGGACATCTTTACCGGCAGGATGCGCTGCCGCGCGGGATCCATTTTTCGTGCCTTGCCATCGAGATCGTCGCCTGCCTCGCCTGCATGCGCTCATTGAACCTTACGTATGATGGCGTCGTGCTGCTCGTCGTCGCTGACCTCATGCATCGCTACGAGGGACGCAACCAAGGGTATCTTTTGATCGGTGCGATGCTCGTGCTCTACGCGATCGCGGACTACAGCCTCGCGGCGTTCGCCGTGCATGCTGTGCCGTTTGACGCGTATACGGCGTATTACATGGAGCCGGTGCGGGCACTCTTGTCATCGCTCCGCAGCGGCTTCGTCTCCGTGAACCTCGTGCTCTTCGTCGCCTACCTCGTCGTCATTTTGAAAAGCAGCCACGCGGAGCGCCAGCGCATCGCGAGCTTGAACGCGCAGCTCAACGACGCGAACGTGCGCCTGCGCGCCTACGCCATCGAAGCGGAGCGCACAGCCGAGACGCGCGAGCGCAACCGCCTGGCGCGCGAAATCCACGACACGCTCGGCCACGCGCTCACGGGTATCGCGGCCGGCCTCGACGCCTGCATCGTCATGATGGACACGGCGCCGGACTTCACGAAGCAGCAGCTCGTGAAGATCCGCGAGACGGCGCTGCGCGGCATCAAGGACGTGCGCCGCAGCGTGAAAAAACTGCGTCCCGACGATCTCGAGCAGATGCCGCTCAAAGATGCCTTGACGCATCTCGCGATGGAATTTGCGGCCTCGTCCGGCATGGACATCCGGCTGAACATCATGAAAATGCCGGAGCACCTGCGCGAGGACGAGGAGGAAGTCGTCTACCGTGTCGTGCAGGAGGGCATCACGAACGCGAACCGCCACGGCCATGCCGCGCGCCAAACGATCACGATCACGGTCGAGCAGGGGAAAATCTACCTCCTGCTCTATGACGACGGTGAAGGCGCGCCCGTCGATGCGCACGGCCGCGTGAAAGAGGGATTCGGGCTCAAACACATGAAAGAACGCGTCGGGCTTTTGCACGGATCTGTCGATTACGAAAGTGGGCAAGCTTACGGCACGCGTGGCTTTTCCCTCGCCGTCATCATCCCGGAGCGGAAGGATGCGGAGATGTTGGAAGCATCGGAGAGGAAGGACAGCGAATGATACACGTCATGATTGCGGATGATCAGGAGCTCATCCGCGAAAGCCTGGGCATCGTGCTCGGGCAGAATGAGGACATGGAGGTGATTGGCCTCGCGAAAGACGGGCAGGAGCTTTTGGCGCTCGTCGAACAGCGGGTGCCGGACGTCATCCTCATGGACATCCGCATGCCGGTTATCGACGGCGTGCAGGCGACGAAGGCGGTGAAGGAGCGCCACCCCGAGGTCAAAGTCATCGTGCTCACGACGTTTGACGATGACGAGTATGTTTATGGTGCGCTGAAATACGGCGCGAGCGGGTATCTCCTCAAGGGCGTCTCGATGCAAGACCTCGCGGCGGCCATTCGCAAGGTCACGACGGGCGGGGCGATCATCAATCCTGACGTGACCGTGAAAGTGGTCAAATTTTTCAGCCAGATGGCGCAGGGAAGCTTTGCCGCCGAAGCGGATGCGGCGGGCGCGGACGAGCTCACGCGCACGGAACGCAACATCGCGAACCTCGTCGGCCACGGCCTGTCGAATAAAGAAATCTCTGACCGCCTTGCGCTCTCAAGCGGCACGGTACGAAACGGCCTCTCGTCGGCGCTGTCGAAACTCGGCCTGCGCGATCGCACGCAGCTCGCGCTCTGGGCGGTGCAGACGGGGCTCGTGCAAAAGGCGGTTGAATCGTGAACGCAGAAAAATGGCGGATACTGCTGATCCCCATCCTGATTTTCGTGTGCGCGGGTCTTCTCTGCGCGCTCGTGAAACCGCAGCCGCACGTCCTGCGCATCGGCATGTTCGCCGGCAGTCCGTGGGACGTGCCGGGCGGCGATCTTTACGGTTTGTTCGATGACGCGATCGCACAGTTCGAGGCCGCGCACCCGGGCGTAAAGGTCACGTACACGAGCGGCATTTCGCGCGATGACTACAGCGAATGGCTCGCCGAGCGTTTCCTCGCGGGCGACGAGCCGGACGTGTTTCTGTTGCTTCCCGAGGATTTCGAGCTTTACGCCGCGCAAGGCGCGCTCTTGCCGCTTGGCGATTGGGAGCGCGGAGATGTGGCCTTTGACCCGGCCGCATTTTATCCGGCGGCCTATGATTACGGGAGATACGGCGGCGAGAGCTTGGCGCTGCCTGTCGAGTGCATGACGACGCTGATGTTCGTCAACAAGACGCTCCTCGCAAAAGAACAGCTCGCGATGCCGGCGAATGACTGGACGTTTGAGGACTTCTACCGCCTTGCGGCCGCCGTCACGCGTGACGCGGACGGCGATGGCAGCCTCGACCAATTTGGTGCGTATGCGTATGGCTGGCAGCTTGCGGCGACGGCGGGCGGCGCCCGGCTGTTCCGTGACGATGGGCGCGCCTCGTACTTTGCCGCGCCTGCCGTCGAGGACGCCGTGCGCTTCTGCATGCGGCTCGCCGCGCTCACGCAAGGCCGTCAGGTCACGCCGCGCGACTTCGACCTCGGCCGCGTCGCGTTCCGCCCGATGACGTTCGCCGAGTATCGCGCCTACCGCCCGTATCCGTGGCGCATCAAGAAATACACGTCGTTCGAATGGGACTGCATCCCGCTCCCAGGCCCGGAGAGCGAACGCCACGCGCCGCTCGGCGTGCTGCTCATGGGCGTCTCGGCGCGCACGCATGAAAGAGAGCTCGCGTGGGAATTCCTAAAAGAGCTCACGACGAGCGAAACGGCGCAGTCCGCCGTCCTCACGCGCACGCAAGGCCTGCCTGCCCGCCGCGGCGTCATCGAGAGCGCCGCGCCCGCCGCCGTCTTCGGCGACGGCTTCACGGCCTCGCTCACGCCCGCACTCCTCGGACAGACGCTCGAAACGGCCGAGACCGTGCCAACGTTCCCGCGCCGCAATGGTGCGATGCTGCTCGCAGACACCGAGATTGCAAAGATCGTCAATGGCACTGTGCCATTCGACAACGCACTGAACCGTCTGCAAAAAGAAGTCAATGCGTATCTGCAAAAGTAAGCGTAACAAAAATCGCCGCTTGCAAGTTTCTGGACGGTGGTCATAGATGTCACATTTGTTGGCTGCGCGCAAATGCACGCAAACAGAACGGCGTTCTGGGAACTCGCACGCTTCAAGCGTCCGATACATCAGATCAGTTTTCATACGATGCAAGCATTGTTGTGCTTGCAATTTGAGAGGGGCGAGTACATTGACCGAGCAAGAAAAAGATGATTTGTTCTTTGTCTGCACGATGATCGAATATATCAGCCGCCGGACGAAGAACCACCGTCATGTTGTGGTCGATTTTATCAAAATCCGGACTATCTGCGGTGTTCCTATGAAGCGGGGCGCATGCTGGCATGATAAAGGAGGCCACGGAAAGCTGTTTTGACACCGACCATATTCCATAGTATCATAAAATAAATGAGAGTATCTGCCGCCGGGCAGAACATCATGCATCGGTCCTGCACCGTTAGGCCTTTGAAGGTGCGGGAAGCCGGTGTATTTTCTTTTTGCGGCATCGAGAGATAGAAGATGTTGACAGGAATATTGCGGTTGTCATACAATCGTGATACAATAAAGGAAAAAGGAGTGATGTCGTATGGCGCAAGCAACGTTGAGTGTCCGTCTCGATCGCACGGACAAAGAAATGTTTGACGAGTTCTGCCGCTCCGCGGGACTCAACGCATCGGTCGCTGTGAATATGTTTGTGAAAGCCGTGCTTCGGAAACAGAAAATACCATTTGATATCTCAGGCGATCCGTTTTACAGCGAAGCGAATCTCCGTTGGCTGCGCCATTCTGCCGCGCAGGTAGAAGCAGGCCAGCTGGAAACACATGATCTTATAGAGGTAGAGGACGAATGAATCTGCAATGGACATCAGACGGGTGGGAGGATTATGTCTATTGGCAGGAACAAGACCGCAAGACATTGCGCCGCATCAACAAGCTCATCAAAGCGATTTTGAAAGACCCGTTTCAAGAAATCGGAAAACCGGAGCAGCTGAAGCATGATTTGTCAGCCTATTGGAGCCGTCGCATCGATGGAACGAATCGAGTCGTTTATCGTGTGATGGAAGATGTCATCATCATCACGGCATGCCGGAAACACTATGAGTGAGGGAAGAGAAACGTACAGACAACTGTGCTCATAAAAGCGCCGGCAACCATCATAAAAGCGGAATCGCAGCGGTTCCGCTTTTTTACGTGCGGAAAAATCTTGATGGCCGCTTCCAAAAACTGGAAACGAACCGGCTAGGATTCGCGCGCGTTTTTCGTTATAATCGAAGAAGCATCCAGATACGTTACGAAAAGAAAGGACGGAACATCATGCTTTATTCTTTAGAAAATGACGACCTGCTCGTGCAGGTGCGCGATCACGGCGCGGAATTGCGCTCCATCAAGGAACGCGCGGACGAGACGGAATATCTCTGGCGCGGCGACCCGACGTGGTGGAAATATAGCTCGCCACTGCTGTTCCCCATCGTCGGCAAGCTCGTGGACGGCAAATACCGCGTGGATGGCAAGACGTACGAATTGCCGGCGCACGGCCTCGCGCGCATTTCGGATTTCGAGCTCATCGAGCAGAAAAAGGATCGCATCCGCTTCACGCTCGGCTGGACGGACGAAACGCTTGCGAAATATCCCTGGAAATTTCGCGTCGAGGTCAGCTATGCACTCGTCGGCCGTTCCATCCGCGTCGCGTGGGATGTGACGAACGAAGACGCGATGGAGATGATTTTTTCCATCGGTGCGCATCCCGCGTTCCGCTGCCCGATCGTGCACGGTGAGACGCTCGCGGACTGCTATCTTGAGTTCGAGCGTGACGAAGACGCGCAAAAAATCCAGCTCGCGCCTGGCGTGTTCTTCACGCACGAGAAAACGCCGTGCCTTCACGGCAAGCAGCTGCCGCTCAGCGACGCGCTGTTCCATGACGGTGTGCTCGCATTCGACGACTTGAAATCCGATGCTGTCACGATCCGCTCGACGAAGAGCGCGAAGTCGCTGACGATCTCGGCACCTGGCTTCCCGTACTGGGGCTTCTGGATGCCGGAAAAGGGCGGCGCGCCATTCCTCTGCCTCGAGCCGTGGTACGGCCACGCGGATGTCGCGGGCTTCGATGGCGCGTTCGCGGACAAGGAAGGCGTACAGAAGCTCGCGCCAAAGGCTGCGTTCCATGCAGAATACACAATTTCCATCGGCTGAGAGCGCCATCCGCCGGGAACGCGTCGCATAAACGCAACACAAAAAATCGCCGCTTACAAGTTTTTTCATAGCTTGCAAGCGGCGATTCTGTTTATGCGATTTTATGCGAGGCGCATCGATTTATTTGACGCCGGCGCCGTCGAGGGCGGAGCGGACGCTCGCGGCTGCTTTGTGCAGTTTCTCGAGCTCGTCGTCCGTCAGATGGATCTCGAACGAACGCATGATGCCGTCGGCGCAGATCATGCGCGGGATGGAGAGCGCGACGTTCTTGATGCCGTACTCGCCTTCGAGGACCGCGGAGCACGGGAGGATCGTGTGCTCATCGTAGAGCACCGACTTGATGAAGCGGCACGCTGCCATCGCGATGCCCGTGTTCGTGAAGCCCTTTTTGTTGATGACGTCGTATGCGACCTGCACGAGCTCGTCTTCGACGGCCTTGTGGCTGAGTTTTTCCGTGTGATGGAAATATTCGTCGAGGTCATCGATTGGGAAGCCGGCGCAAGCCGTCGTCGACCACGCGACGAACGCGCTGTTGCCGTGCTCGCCGAGGACGAAGCCGTTGATGTTCTTCGGGTCTACCTGGTATTTGTTCGCGAGGATGCGGCGGAAGCGGTACGTCTCGAGCATCGTGCCCGTGCCGATGATGAGGTTGCGCGGATAGTCGAACTGCGTCGAGAGGACGTACGTCGCAACGTCGAGCGGGTTCGTGATGGCGATGATCACAGCCTCTTTCGTGCGCTTGACGATCTCGCCCATGACAGACGCCATGATCTTCGAGTTCACGCCCGCGAGCTTCAGGCGGTCCGGCGTCTCGCCCGGACGGATCGAGGGGCCGGCCGTGATGACGATGATGTTCGCGTCTTTGCAATCATCGTAGTCGCCGAGGTGGAACTTGATGTTCGTGCTGTAGACGCAGCTCGTCGCATGGCTGGAGTCGATGGCCTCGCCCCATGCTTTGTCCTGATTCAGGTCGATGAGCGCGATCTCCGTCGCGAGCTGGAAGTCCGCGATCTTGTTCGCGACGGCCGAGCCGACGTTGCTGGCGCCGATGACGACGATCTTTCTTCTGTTGTTCATGATGTCGAATACCCCCTGAAACATTGTGTGAAAAATATCTCAAAAACTAGTTTCATCGTACCATTCCGTTTGGCTATTGTCAATGGATTTTGACGGTTTTTGAAAGAAGATTTGAGACTTGGTAATAGGAACTGCTGAAATAAAGTGTGGAAAGCGGCTGAAAGCGCTTGTATTCGCTGACATTTTATATTATATTATAGGTCGTAAAAGGCGCGAAAGCGCTTTTGTCACAGAATTTTGAGAACTTCTGCCCGCGAGGGCGTTCATAGAAAAAGGGGTATCATTCATGTTTGGTATGTCCATGGATATCGGCATCGATCTCGGCACGGCGAACGTGCTGATTTATGTAAAGAACAAAGGCATCGTGCTGCGCGAGCCGTCCGTCGTGGCGGTCGACAAGGACACGAACCGCGTGCTCGCGATCGGCGAGGAAGCGCGCCGCATGATCGGCCGCACGCCGGGCAACATCGTCGCGATCCGTCCGCTCAAAGAAGGCGTCATCGCCGACTACGACATCACGGAGAGCATGCTGCGCCATTTCATTGAAAAAGTCGTCGGCCACAGCTTCGTGTTCCGTCCGCGCATCATGATCTGCATCCCGTCGGGCTGCACGATGGTCGAGCAGCGCGCCGTGCAGGAAGCGGCGGAGCAGGCGGGCGCGCGCCACACGCAGCTCATCGAGGAGCCGCTCGCGGCCGCGCTCGGCGCCGGCCTCGACATCGTCGAGCCGTGCGGCTCGATGGTCGTTGACATCGGCGGCGGCACGACGGACATCGCGGTCATCTCGCTCGGCGGCATCGTCACGAGCGCGAGCCTGCGCATCGCGGGCGATAAGTTCGACTCGGACATCATCGCATACGTGAAGCGCGAGTTTAATATGATGATTGGCGAGCGCACGGCAGAGGACATCAAGATGAATGTCGGCGCAGCGTTTGCGGATGCGCGTCATGAGGAAATGGACATCCGCGGCCGCGACATGCTGACGGGTCTGCCAAAGAATCTCACAATCACGACGGCACAGGCGGCCGAGGCCATGAACATGTCGGTCACGCGCATCGTCGAGCAGGTGAAAAAAGTGCTCGAGGAGACGCCACCGGAGCTTTCGGCGGACATCATGGATCGCGGCATCATCCTGACGGGCGGCGGCGCGATGCTCTATGGCCTCGACGAACTCATCCGCCGCGAGACGGAAATCCCGACGGCCCTCGCCGACGACCCGCTCTCCTGCGTGGCGCTTGGCTGCGGCAAAGCGCTCGATACGTTCTCGAAATTCGACGGGAAAGCGCAGAATCTCAAAATGGGAAGATAAAAAGAGGATAATTCGCAGTTTGTGTCGAATAGAAATATGTTGAGAAATTGAATTGGGATAAGGAGGCGCACAGCCTATGTGGCGCGGACTTTATACGGCGGCGGCCGGCATGATCCAGGAGACGCAGCGCACGGATGTCATCGCGAACAACCTCGCGAATGTCAACACGTCCGGCTTC
Organism: uncultured Veillonellaceae bacterium; assembly: GCA_900314825.1. GTDB lineage: Bacteria > Bacillota > Negativicutes > Selenomonadales > Selenomonadaceae > Selenomonas_C. The sequence continues at coordinate 34,919 of OMWS01000025.1, forward strand.
AAGCGCGACGTCGCCGTTTCAGAGGAATTCGAACCGATGCTGATCCGCCGCATCAACGACCATGATATGCGAAACGACGTGACGAGCTTCAAGGGCTTCCACCTCGGGAGCTCTGCGCCCGTCGTCGGCACGCTCGGTCTCGGCTCGGAGATCGCGGAGATCGCCTCAGATCACGCGCAAGGCGTGTTCGAGTCGACGGGCAATCCATACGACATCGCGATTTCGGGCGGCGGCTACTTCGGCGTGCAGACGCCGCAGGGCGTGCGCTACACGCGCGACGGCGCGCTGTTCCGTTCGAATACAGGCCTCCTGCAAAACACCCGCGGCCAGAACATCCTCGGCGTGAACGGCCAGCCCATCCAGGTGCCGGCGAATGCCGAGAGCTTCCTCGTCGGCGCGCAGGGGCAGGTCTACGTGCGTGCCGATGGCCAGCAGCAGCAAATCGGCCAGCTCATGTTCGTCGATTTCCCGGACCGCCGTGCGCTGTTGCAACAAGGCGACGACCTCTGGTTCCCGCAGGCCGGCGCGCAGCCGCAGCCGGCGACGGGCACGATCGAGCAGGGGATGCTCGAGCGTTCGAATGCGAACGTCGTCGACGAAATGGTGCAGCTCATCAACAATTACCGCATCTACGAAGCTGGCTCGAAGGCTGTCGTGACGCAGGACAGCATGCTCGACAAGTCCGTGAACGAGGTCGGCCGTTCGACGTAAGCCAAAAAAATTTAAGTTTTCGCCAAATCCTTCGATATATAGATAAAGTAAAGAATCTTTGGGAGGAACACGCTTATGATGCGAGCACTTTGGTCGGCCGCCTCGGGCATGAAGGGGCAGCAGACAAATATGGACGTCATCGCGCACAACATCGCGAACGTCAATACCTACGGCGGCAAGAAGGTCCGCGCCGAGTTCCAGGATCTCATCTATCAGAACCTCCGCGAGGCGGGCGCGGCGTCCGGCGCGGACAGCCAGTATCCGACAGGCCTGCAGATCGGCCTCGGCACGCGCGTCGCCGCGACGAACCGCATTTTCTCGCAAGGTGCGCTCCAGACGACGGACAATCCGACGGACATCGGCATCCAGGGCGAGGGCTTCTTCCGCATCACGATGCCGGACGGCACGACGGCGTACACGCGTGATGGCTCGTTCAAGCTCGATTCCGACCGTCGCATGGTGACAACGGACGGCTATCCGCTCGCGGACGGCATCACGATCGATCAGACGGCGCCGAGCGATTCCATCGTCATTTCGGGCGACGGCCGCGTCTCGTGCACGCCGGCCGGCGGCACGCAGCAGGAAGTCGGCCAGATCACGCTGGCGCGCTTCGTGAATCCGTCGGGTCTCACGGCCATCGGCAAGAACCTCTTTGTCGTGTCCGAGGCATCGGGCGATGCCATCGAGAGCACGCCAGAGACGGATGGCGCGGGATCTCTCACGCAGAGCACGCTTGAGATGAGCTCCGTGCAGATCGTCGACGAGATGGTCAACATGATCGTCTCGCAGCGCGCGTATGAATCGAATTCGAAAGCCGTCACGACCTCGGACTCCATGCTCGAGATCGCGAATGGCCTCAAGCGTTAAGTCATGCATTGGAAGAACAGCCTCCTCGCCGTCTTTGTGCTTTGCACCGTGTGGGGCGGCTTCTTCTGTCTTTTGCCACCGTCGGTCGCTTCCGCCTATGGCGGCGGCACGCAGGCAGAAAAATACCCGCAACGCGTCACGGCGGCGCAGTTCGACCAATACGCGAGCGAAAAGCTGGAAGAGGCGCTCGTTGCAACGGGTGAAACGCGCAGTCACGACATCACACTCGCGCGTCCGACGAGGGACATGAAAGCGCCGCCGGGCGAGCTCATCTGCCAGGTGGACGTGCCAAATGCGATCCGCTACACGGGCACGACGCCCGTGCATGTCTCTGTCTACGTCAACCAGGTCTTTTACCGTCGTCAGATTCTCTACTACCGCGTGACCGTCCATGACACGGCACTCGTCACGACGCGCGACCTGAAGCCGGACGAGACGATCGGCGCGGGCGATGTGAAGCTCGCGGATGTGACGGTCGACGAACCAGCCGCGCGGTATCTCAAGGAGTTTTCCGAGATTGCAGGCCGCGTGCCGTCGCGCTTTTTGAGCACTGGCAAGCCTCTTTCGGACAGCGTGCTGCAGAATGCGCGTGTCATCGAGGTCAACACGCCGGTCACGATCGTCTCGAGTTTCAACGGCGTCGAAGTCCGCGCCGAAGGCACAGCCCTCCAGCGCGGCCGCATCGGCGACCGCATCCGCGTGAAAAATACACGGTCGGGCAAACTGCTGCTCGGTACGGTCATCGATGCACATACCGTTCAGGTAGGAAGTTAAGGTGTTTCCCATGATGAAGAAAACAGCGATTGCCCTCGTAGCAGGTGCAACTCTTCTCACGCCCGCGTTCATGCCGCAAACGGCTACGATTGCCTCGGCGCGTTCGCTCTGGAATGATGATGGCGCGTCATACACGCGGAACATTTTTGCCGACCGCAAGGCACAGAATGTCGGCGACATCGTCACGATCGTCATCAGCGAGACGACGACGACATCTGCGACGAAGTCCTCGAGCAACAGCAAGAGCGGCAGCACGTCGCTTTCGGCTGGCGTCGGCGTCTTTGATTTCCTCAAGGCGGCGAGCGCGAGCGGCTCCGACAGCTTCAAAGCCGATGGCGCGGCTTCGGACACGAACAAGGTTTCGGGCAATGTGACGGTCACGGTCACGGAAGTCCAGCCGAATGGCAACATGGTCGTCGAGGGCACGCAGTCCATCTGGCAGAACCGCAACGAGCACAAGATCACGTTCCGCGGCGTTTGCCGGGCTGACGACATCACAGCGAACAACACGATTCCCTCGACAAAGATCGCGGACGCGACCGTGCGCTTTGACGGCAAAGGCCCGCTCAATGCAAAGCAGCGGCAGGGTATCTTGACGCAGATTTTCAATATCTTGTTCTAAACGTCTGTGGGCGGGCTGTTGTTCCAAAGCCTCCCCTTTGGGGGTAATGTCATTAAGTTAAGCGCGAAAGGCTCACAACCCCCAGCCTCCCTCCTTGGAGGGAGGACAGACGCGGAGCGAAGCGCAGCGTCAGGAGGGAGCGGCCTGT
>OMWS01000035.1 GCA_900314825.1 uncultured Veillonellaceae bacterium
ATACAGCGTGCCGACCTGGCTGCGGAGGCCTTTGCCGAGGTCATCGAGACCAGCGCCGACCGGCAGGCCGTCATCGGAGAACGCCGTCTGGCTGCGGCCATAAGCGATCTGGAGGAACAGCTCGCGCATCGCCGTGTTGATGGCGTCGCAGACGAGGTCCGTGTTCAGCGCTTCGAGGACCGTGAGGCCCGGGAGGATTTCGGCGGCCATAGCAGCGGAGTGCGTCATGCCCGAGCAGCCGATCGTCTCGACGAGGCATTCCTGGATGATGCCGTCTTTGACGTTCAGCGTGAGCTTGCAAGCGCCCTGCTGCGGTGCGCACCAGCCAACGCCGTGCGTGAGGCCGCTGATGTCCTGGACGTTCTTGGACTTGACCCATTTGCCTTCTTCCGGGATCGGGGCTGCGCCGTGATGAACTTCCTGCGTGACACAAGCCATGTCTTCCACTTTTTGTGAATAAGCAATCATTGTTCGTATTCCTCTCTTCTACTAAATATAGGGATCAGAGTTCGACGAGGTTCTTGCCCGTCATTTCCTTCGGGATGTCGAGGCCGGCGAGCGTGAGGAGCGTCGGAGCGATGTCGCAGAGCGCGCCATCATTCACGGACTTCACGCGGTCGGAGACGACGATGAAAGGAACGACGTTCGTCGTGTGCTTCGTGAACGGCTGGTTGTTGACGTAGTCCATCATCTTGTCCGCGTTGCCGTGGTCTGCCGTGATGCAGACTTCGCCGCCGACTTCCTTGATGGCCGCGACGAAACGGCCGACGCAGCTGTCGACGGTCTCGACGGCCTTGACGACCGCTGGGAACACGCCCGTATGTCCGACCATGTCGCAGTTCGCGTAGTTGAGGATGATGAAGTCGTATTTCTTCGAACGGATAGCTTCGCAGACCTTGTCCGTGACCTCGACGGCGCTCATTTCCGGCTGGAGATCATACGTCGCGACTTTCGGGCTCGGCACGAGGATGCGGTCCTCGCCCTTGTACGGCTCTTCGACGCCGCCATTGAAGAAGAACGTGACGTGCGCGTACTTCTCCGTCTCGGCGATGCGCAGCTGCGTCATGCCATTATCTTGGATGACTTCGCCGAGCGTCTTGTCGATGGATTCCGGCGGGAACGCGACTTTCGCGTTCATGCCGTCCTCGTACTGGGAGAACGTCGTGAACGGAATCTTGAGGTTCTCGTCACGCTCGAAGCCGTCGAACGTCTCATCCGTGAACGCGTGCGTCATCTGGCGCGCACGATCGGGGCGGAAGTTGAAGAAGATGGCGCCGTCGCCGTTCTTCATGCCTTCGTAGCCTTTGACGACGAACGGCACGACGAACTCATCATTGACGCCTGCTTCATAGCTGGCCTTGAGGCCTGACACAGGATCGTCTGCCGCGACGCCTTCGGCATGAGCCATGGCTTCATACGCTTTCTGCTCGCGGTCCCAACGATGGTCGCGATCCATGGCGTAGTAACGGCCGCTGACGGTCGCGATGCTGCCGACGCCGATTTCCTTGCACTTTGCCGCGAGCTCTTCGAGGTACGGCTGCGCGCTCTGCGGCGGCACGTCACGGCCGTCGAGGAATGCATGGACGTAGACGTCCTTCACGCCTTCGCGCTTTGCCATTTCGAGGAGCGCATAGAGGTGCTCCTGGTGGCTGTGGACGCCGCCCGGCGAGACGAGGCCCATGAGATGGACGGCGCCGCCTTTTTCTTTGGCGCCCTGCATGATCGAGAGCAGCGCTTCATTCTTGAAGAAGTCGCCGTTCTTGATGTCGCGCGTGATGCGCGTGAGCTGCTGGTAGACGAGGCGGCCGGCGCCGATGTTCGTGTGGCCGACTTCGGAGTTGCCCATCTGGCCGTCCGGCAGGCCGACGAATTCGCCGGAAGCCTGCAAGTGGCTGGAGTTGTAGTTCGCGAGGAGGCCGTCGAGGACTGGCGTCTTCGCCTTCTCCACCGCGTTGCTCGGATCGAGCTTGCCGCCGAGGCCGCAGCCATCCATGATGATCAGAGCCACCGGTGCATTTTTGAGTTTTGCCATGTAAATATTGCTCCTTCTAGAAGAAACAAATTTCAATCAGAAGTTGACGATCTCGCTGAAGTCTTTCGCCTTGAGCGAAGCGCCGCCGACGAGCGCGCCATCGACGTTCGGCTGCTTCATGAGGTCTTTGATCGTCGCCGGCTTCACGCTGCCGCCGTACTGGATGCGGATGCCATCGGCTGCCGCCTGGCCAAACTTCGCCGCGACCGTCTTACGGATGTGCTTGCAGACTTCCTCGGCCTGCTCGAACGATGCCGTCTTGCCCGTGCCGATCGCCCAGATCGGCTCGTAAGCGACGACGAGTTTCGCGACTTCTTCCGGCTTGAAACCAGCGAGGGCTTCGAGGACCTGGAAGGCGACCATTTCGAGGTAAGAGCCGCGCTCGCGGATCTCGAGCGGCTCGCCGCAGCAGATGATCGGCGTGATGCCGGCAGCAAACGCTGCATGGGCGCGCTTGTTGACACCTTCATTCGTCTCGCCGAAGTAGCCGCGGCGCTCGCTGTGGCCGAGGACGCAGTAGTCAACGCCGATTTCCGTCAGCATTTTCGTGGAGACTTCGCCCGTGAACGCGCCATGGTCTTCCCAATGCACGTTCTGCGCGCCGACATGGATGTTCGTGCCTTTGACAGCATCCGCGACGGAGGAAAGCGCCGTGGCCGTCGGGCAAACGACGACCGTGACCTTCGCGTCCTTGACGAGCGGCGCGAGATCTTTCACGAGCGAAACGCCTTCCGCGATCGTGTTGTTCATTTTCCAGTTGCCAGCGATGATCGGAGTTCTTGCCATTTTTAATTTACCCCCAAACACATGCGGAATACAGGCGGGAGAACTCCTCCCGCCTCCATTCCTAAAACATGAATATGAATGACTTATTTGTCCGCGATAGCCGCGATGCCCGGCATCTCTTTGCCTTCGAGGAACTCGAGCGTCGCGCCGCCGCCCGTGGAGACGTGCGAAATCTTGTCCGTGAGGCCCGTCTTGTTCAGTGCGGAGATGGAATCGCCGCCGCCGACGATGGAAATCGCGCCTTCATCCGTCGCTTTGGCAACGGCCTTGGCCACGGCGAGCGTGCCATCTGCGAAGTCCTTGTACTCGAACACGCCCATCGGGCCGTTCCAGATGATCGTCTTCGCGCCATCGAGTGCTTTCGAATACGCTTCGGACGTCTTCGGGCCGGAATCGAGAGCATCCCAGCCATCCTCGACCTTGTCAACATCGACGATCTTCGTCTTGCCTTCCGTCGCATACTTCTCGTCCGCAGGGAACATATTCGAAACTTTGAGATCGAGCGGCAGGATGATTTCCACGCCCTTCTCTTCCGCTTTCTTCAGAAGGTCGCGCGCAAGATCATATTTGTCCGGCTCGCAGAGGCTGTCGCCGATGGGCAAGCCTTTCGCGGCATCGAACGTGTGCGCCATGCCGCCGCCGATGATGATCTTGTCCGCCTTGTCGATCATGTTGCTGATGACGCCGATCTTGTCGGAGACTTTCGCACCGCCGATGATGGCGACGAACGGACGTTTCGGCGCTTCGAGCGTCTTGCCGATGTAGTTGATCTCTTTTTCCATCAGGAAGCCGGCGACCGTCTCGAGGTGTTTCGGCACGCCAGCGTTCGATGCATGCGCACGATGGGAAACGCCGAACGCGTCATCGACCGCGACATCCGCGAGCGAAGCGAGCTGCGCTGCAAAGGCATCGTCGTTCTTCTTTTCCGCCTTGTGATAACGGAGGTTCTCGAGGAGGAGAACATCGCCCGGCTTCAGATCCTTTGCTTTCTCTTCTGCCTTCGGGCCGACGCAATCTTCCGCCCACTGCACAGGGCGCTTCAGGAGCTCGGAGAGATGCTTCACGAGGTGCTTCGTGGAGAACTGCGGCTCGCGCGCTTCCGTCGGACGGCCGATGTGGCAAGCGAGGATCAGCGCCGCGCCGTGGTCGAGCAAGTAGTTCAGCGTCGGGAGCGTGCGGACCATGCGCGTGTCGTCCGTAATCTTCATTTCCGCATCGAACGGGACGTTGTAGTCGACGCGGACGAAGACTTTCTTGCCTTTGACGTCGATGTCTTTGATGGTTTTCTTATCCATACTGTTACGCCTCCAAAAAATTGGTGGGAATACGCGGAACGCGCCCGAAGAAGCGGCCAAAGCCGCTTCTCCGGAAATCGTCCCACAGAAAAGAGGTCCGGCCCAAACATCGGCCGGACCTCTAAAGATCTTCGTGTTGTTCAGCTGTCAGGCTTCACAGAGAAAATTATTTAACTTCCTCAGCGAAATACTTGATCGTGCGAACCATCTGGCTCGTGTAGCTGTTCTCGTTGTCGTACCAGGAAACGACCTGGACGAGCGTGTTGCCGTCGCCCGTCGGGACAACCATCGTCTGCGTCGCATCGAAGAGCGAGCCGAAGCGCATGCCGACGACATCTTTCGAAACGATCTCATCCGTGTTGTAGCCGAAGGACTCCGTCGCTTCTTTCTTCATCTGAGCGTTGACCTGGTCAACCGTGACTTCGCCAGCGACGACAGCATAGAGGAGCGTCGTGGAGCCCGTCGGGGTCGGGACGCGCTGTGCCGCACCGATGAGTTTGCCATCGAGTTCCGGAAGGACGAGGCCGATCGCTTTCGCTGCACCGGAGGACGTCGGGACGATGTTCTCGGAAGCAGCACGGCTGCGGCGGAGGTTGCCTTTGCGCTGCGGGCCGTCGAGCGTCATCTGGTCGCCCGTGAACGCATGAATCGTCTGCATGATGCCGCTCTTGATCGGAGCGAGGTCATTCAGAGCTTTCGCCATCGGAGCGAGGCAGTTCGTCGTGCAGGAAGCAGCGGAGATGACTTTCGTGCCAGCCGGGATCGTCTTGTGGTTGACGTTGTAAACGATCGTCGGGAGGTCTTTGCCGGCCGGAGCGGAGATGACGACTTTCTTGGCGCCAGCTTCGAGATGAGCGGAGGCTTTCTCTTTGGACGTGTAGAAGCCCGTGCACTCGAGGACGACATCGACGTCATGCTTTGCCCAAGGAATGTTCTTGGCATCCTTCTCGGCATAGATCTTGATCGTCTTGCCTTTGACCGTGATGCTGTCTTCGCCAGCCTCGACCGTGTCAGCATACTCGTACTTGCCCTGGGAAGAATCGTACTTCAGCAGGTAAGCGAGCATTTTCGGGCTCGTGAGATCGTTGATTGCAACGACTTCATAACCCTCGGCATCGAACATCTGACGGAATGCGAGACGGCCGATACGACCAAAACCATTGATAGCAACTTTGACTGCCATTTGAAAAATACCCCCTAAAAAATATAGAAGCTTTTTACATGACTAATAATACAATATCCGAGGGCGGATTGTCAATGAAAAATCATAAACGGCGACAATAATTCCATTATTTTCTTTTCTGCGACGTTCTTGTAAAATTTGCATGAAAAAGTGCCACGCCAAAGGGACATCTGCCCTCTTGGCGCGGCTGATTTCATAAATCGGGTTTATGCGTTTGCGGTATTCTTGTCTGCCGCTTCGTCTTTTTGTCCATTTCGCTCGAGCGCCAGGAGCGACTGCACGAGGATCGCGCATTCGAGTCGCTTTTTCTGGATGGCGCAGCCGATCTCGTACGGCGCGCGGATGTCGCCGTGGAAGAGGTCGGCATTCGCATGGCAGCCGCCCGAGCAGAAGAAGCGCGCCCAGCAATCGCGGCATTCCGCCTTGTTCAGCACGTGGCTCTCTCGGAAATACTGCGGCAGTTCCGTGTTCGTCACGCCTTCCGAGAGCGACCCCAGGCGGTAGCCCTCGCGGCCGACGAACTGATGGCACGGATAGAGGTCGCCGTTTTCCGCGACGGCGAAGTATTCGTGCCCCGCGCCGCAGCCCGACAGGCGTTTTGCGACGCACGGGCCGTTCGAGAGATCCATGTTGAAATGGAAGAACCAGAAGCCATGGCCCTCGCGGCGGCATTTCATATACGCATCGACGAGGCGGTCGTATTCCGCGCAGACGCGCGGCAGGTCGTCCTCCGTGATGGCGTACGGACTGTCTTTCAGCACGACGGGTTCCATCGAGAGGATGTCAAAGCCCTCATCGTGCATCGAGAGCACATCGTTCGTGAAGTCAAGATTGTTGTGCGTGTACGTGCCTCTGAGATACGTGTAGACGCCGCGATAATCCCAGTCGCCGCCCTTGCGCGAGGCGATGCATTTTTTAAAATTTTTCACGGCGCGATCATAGCTGCCGTGGCCGCCGACATCGGGACGCATGGCATCATGGACTTCCTTGCGGCCATCAAGCGACAGCACGAGCGAGAAATCATTGTCGTTGAGCCACTGGATGTTTTCGTCATTCAGCAGCATGCCGTTCGTCGTCAGCGTGAGCTTGAATTTTTTGCCCGTCTCTTTTTCCCGCTGGCGCGCGTACTCCGTGACAGCTTTGACCGTCTTCATGTTCATGAGCGGCTCGCCGCCGAAGAAATCAACTTCGCAATGCTTCCTGGGGCCGCTCTTTTCAATGAGAAAATCAATGGCCTGCCGCCCGACGTCCGGCGTCATGACGGCGCGTTCCTGCCCATAGCTGCCGCCGTCGCCGAAGCAATATTTGCAGCGCAGATTGCAATCCTGCGCGATCATGAGGCAGAGCGACTTCACAAGGCCATGCTGGCGGAACGTCGGCGGCACATCGATGTCCGGTGCGAAGAGCTGCTCCATGTCCATGAGCTCGTGGAGCTCCGAGAGCGCCTCGCGGATGTCCTCAACGCGATAGGTTTCCTGCCAGGCCGCGACAACATCATCGTCATTCTTGCCGTCGAACGTGTCCATGAGGTCGTAGATCATCTTGTCGATGACATGCACGGCGCCGCTGTTCACATCGAGCAAGATATACGTGCCGGTCTGCTCAAATTTGTGGATTCTGTCTTTCATGATACTTTCGAAAATCTCCTAACGTGCATGGAATTTTCTATGACATAAAAAAGCCTTCCCTCCGATTGGAAGGAAGGCTCTTCGTTGCGAAATTACTTTTCACATACTTGATTGCCGACCGTGCAGCTCGTCTTGCATGCGGACTGGCACGATGCCTGGCACTCGCCGCAGCCGCCCGTCTTGAGCGATTTCTGCATCGTCGGCTTGTTGACCGTCTGGATGTGTTTCATGGAAAACTCCCCCTCTCAAAACATCTGATTCTATTCTATCGTGTTTTCCGTGATTATGCAATGTTTTTGCATAAAAATCTTTTGTGTGCCTCAGCAGAATTCCGGTTTGCGTTCGCAGAACGTCACGATGCGGAGCCCCATGGCCTGTGCAAAATCTTCGGCGATAGCGAAATTCGCACCAATCGCTGACGCGTCATGCGCATCCGAGCCGAGCGTCACGCACGTGCCGCCGAGCTCATGGTAACGAGAATAAATCGGCGCGAGCTCTTTCAGAGCGCGACGGTTTTTCAAACGGCGCGTGTTCAATTCGAGCACGACGTCGTGTTCGGCAGCCGTGCGAAGAACGTTATCGATTTCTTCGACGAACGCACCATACGACAGCTCCGGATTCTTGTACGGCGCCGTGCGCGCGATGTAGTCGATGTGGCCGAGCACGTTGATGAAATCATGCGCGGCGATGCTGTCCGCCATCGTGCGGAAGTAGTCGCGATAGAGCTCTTCTTTTTCGCGGCCTTCGAAACATTCCTTTTCATAAATATCGATACCATGCAGAAGATGCACGGAACCGATGACGAGATCGAACGGCACGCGCTGGGCGAACGCGCGGCTCTTTTCGACCGTCGCGGCCTGCATGCCAACTTCGACGCCGAGATGCAAGTCATCGCCGCGCAATGGCTCGTAGGTCTTCCAATATTTTTCTGGATCGAACGAAAATTTCAGTTCGCCGGGAAAATCGACATCGAGGTGTTCCGTGAACACCATGCCGATGCCTTTTTCCCGCGCCGCCCGAAGCGCGTCTTCCGCTTTCATCTTGGAATCCGCGGAGAATTCTGTGTGACTGTGACTATCAAAAATCATAAGGGAGCGTCCTTTCGAAAGGTGTACATATTTCAAACAACGCTACCCTCTCCGACCTCCCTCCGGGAGGCCACCTCCCCCAGAGGGGGAGGCGTGAGAACGCAGCCGAATCATTCTTTTGTTATGCTCCTGCCTGCTCTGCCGCGTACGCTTCTTCGAGCGCATGCGCGAGCTGGTCGGGGCACGAGGTCGGGCGCGCGCCGCAGGTCGTGCCTTTGACGCGGCCGATGACGTCGTCGATGTTCATGCCGACGACGAGTTCCGAGATGCCCGTCGTGTTGCCATTGCATCCGCCCTCGAACGCGACGCTCTTGATCGTCTTGCCATCGAGATCGACCGTGATGCTCTTCGAGCACGTGCCTTTTGTCTTGTATGTGTATGCCATGAAAGGTACCTCCTGCCTGCTATAAAAAACAATACACAGCGTTTCCTCTATCTTAGCGGATTTCCGTTTGCTGCGCAAGGGTCGGTGTTTCGTCCCGCCCGATGAGAACCGTCCACCAAAATGCACGAAATGTTTCTACAATTCAGTAGCGAAATCGTCCTGAATGCGATATAATGAGAGTAATATTTTAGAAAACAAACAATTTCTTTGAAAGGAGGGCGCGCCATGGAGGACGAACATCGCCCGGCGATTCCCTCGGATTTTTCCCGCGAGGTCTTCAACATGCTCGACGACCTCGACCAACATCTCTATTTTCGTTGGGACCTCACGGCGGATGAAGTGACGCTGCACGAGCCGTTGCCGCACCGTTTCCGCGAGTTGCCCGTGCACTTATCGCACGCCTCGACGCAGTTCTGGACGGAGCGCCTCATCCATCCCGAAGACCGCCCGATCCTCCATGCGTACCTCCATTCCATTTTCCGTCTCGGCGGAGCGAAAATCACGGAGCGCACGCGCAAGGCGAGCGCCAAGCTGCGCGTACGCCATCATCGCGGCAGCTATCTCTGGGCCGAAGTGCACATCATTACGTTCTTCGAGGACGGCGTGCCCATCGTCGCGTATGGCAACATGCGCTCCATCCAGGCGGAAAAGCTCTGGCAGAAGCGCATGCAGGCAAAAGCCGACCGCGACAGCCTCACGGGGCTCCTCCGGAAAGACGCGGCCATCCACCAGATGCAGAACTGCATCGAAGGCTTCCTGCCCGGCCGCGACCACGCGGCGCTGCTACTCATCGACGCGGACGGCTTCAAGGCCATCAATGACAACTTCGGCCATCTCTTCGGCGATGGCGTGCTCGCTGAGATGGGCCGCACGATCCGCGGCCACTTCCGCATGACGGACATCAAAGGACGCGTCGGCGGCGACGAATTCCTCGTGCTCCTGCGGAACACGCAGGACATCGACGGCATCCAGCGCCACCTCGGCCGCCTGCTCACGGCGCTCCATCACAATTACCAGTCGGGCGGGCGCACATTGCCATTTTCCATCAGCATTGGCGTCTCGCTCTACCCCGAGCACGGCACGTCGTACCACGACCTCTTCGCGCACGCCGACCGCGCGCTCTACGAGGCGAAGAGCCGCGGCAAAAACCAGTCGTGCATCTACTCGCCGAAATTTTTCCAAGCGGCCGCCGTCACGAATTCCCGCGATCCCGAGAGCACGATCGACCTCCAGATGAAAGCGTTCGAAGACAATATGGCCGAGTTCGTGCTCCAGCTCTTTTATGAAACGAACAGCCCCGAGGCGACGATCAACTACGCCATGAGTCTCTTAGGGCGTCTTTACAACCTTGACCGCATCGTCATCGCGCGCTGCGACGCGAAGACGGGACGCTACCACGACGCATTCGAGTGGCTCGGCCCGGACGGCGGCACGCTGACGGGGCCGGAGTACACGCGCATGGCGCGCGAACGCCGCCGCATGATCCTCGACGACGCGCACCCGACGCCGTATGGCGTGATTTCCATCTGCGAGAACACGGAAGACCTCGAGCCACGCCACGCGAAGACCGCGTACTTCTTCGGTCTCAAAGCGTATGCGTACGGCATCATCCCGCACGGCGCCGAGACGATGGGCTGCATCGGTGTCGAATGCACGCACCCGATGCAGATCCGCAAGGAACTCCTGCGCAGCCTGAACCTCTTTTCCGTGCTGCTCGGCAACATCCTCTTGCCGCAGGACAGCGGCCTCGCGCTCCAGCGCCGCCTCGCCCTGCTCACGGACGTGCTGAACCACCTGCCCGTGCCCTGCTGCGTCATCGACAACACGACAAAGGAAATCATCTTCGCCAACGAACGCGCCCACGCGCAAGGCTTCCACGACCTCAACGCCCCGGGCCTGCGCAAGACGCTCCTCCACGAGCACACAAAAGACGGCCACGAGCTCCTCATGGTCGTGAAAGACACGGTAGCGCTGTCGTATCTCTGAATCTGAACAAAAAGCGACCGTTGCACGCCAACACGCTTCGCACGTTGACGGCAACGGCCGCTTTTTATCCATGCACGATTGCTCGCGCATTATCACGAGCGCCCCATCGACTTCGACGCCATCCTCGCCTTTCACGTCCGCTTCGAGCGCATCCACCCGTTCCAAGACGGCAACGGCCGCGTCGGCCGCCTCCTCTTCCGCGAGTGCCTGCGCCATGGCATCATCCCCTTCATCATCGACGCCGGGCACTGCGACTTCTACTACCGCGGCCTCTACTACTACGACCGCAAGCCAGGCTACCTTCAAGACACCTGCCTGTCGGCGCAAGACCATTACACCGCCGCGTGCCAGAAGCTTGTGCCGGGATTTCATGGATAAATCCTGCGGTAAAAAAGGCGAATCCCCTTTCTTCTGCAAATTCCATATTTTTTCTATTTTCGCATACAATGTTTTCTGATACGTAAAAAAGCTCCCTTCCAGGAGCTTTTTTACGTAAGATGGAGAACTTATTCTTTCCCCCACGCATGCACGCCGTCCGTGCTGCCGAGGATGTTCGGATCGAATTTTGGCTCGAGGCCTTGCTTGCGCTCAGCCACGTAGTCATTGAGTGCGAGCTTCGCATATTTCGCGAGGCGCGCGACGGCGTAGAGGTTCGTCAGGCACAGGAGGCCCATGAAGAGGTCGGCGAGGTTCCAGACGAGCGTGAGCTCCGCGAGGCAACCGAACAGCACCATCGCGACGACGCCGCAGCGGAAGAGATTCAGCACTTTGCGTCCCGTCGCCTCATCATGCTCGAAGAACGCGATGTTGATCTCGCCGTAGTAGTAGTTGCCGACAATGGAGCTGAAGGCGAAGAGGAGGATCATGAACGAGACGGCCGCCGGCGCGAGCGCGCCAAAGATGGACGCGAGCGAAGCCTGCGCGAGCGCGATGCCCGTGAGCTTGCCTCCGATCTCGTACTGGCCCGTGAGAAGCACGATGAACGCCGTGGCCGAGCAGACGATCCACGTATCGACGTAGACGCCGAACGACTGCACGAGGCCTTGCTTCACGGGGTGCGAGACGTCAGCCGTCGCGGCCGCGTTCGGCACAGAGCCCTCGCCGGCTTCATTCGAGAACAGGCCGCGCTTGACGCCCGTGAGGATCGCCGTGCCGATGCCGCCGCCAACCGCCGCCTGCGGGCTGAACGCATCATGGAAAATCAGCGCGAACATCGCCGGCACCTGATCGATGTGCATCACGACGATGACGAGCGCGACGAACAGATAAAGACCGGCCATGACCGGCACGAGCACTTCCGTGAAGCGCGCGATGCGCTTCATGCCGCCGAAGATGACGAGTGCTGTGAGGACGCAGAGGAAGACCGCCGTCGCGATGGGCGGGACCTCGAACGCCGTCTGCACCGAGAGCGCGATCGTATTCGCCTGCACGGAGACGTAGATGAGGCCGAACGTCACGGAAATGAGCACGGCGAAGAGCTTCGCCACGCCCGGCTGGTGAAGCGCGTTCTGGATGTAATACGCCGGGCCGCCGTGGAACTTGCCCTCGCCGCGCGGGAGCTTGTAGATCTGCGCGAGCGTGCTTTCCACAAAGCCCGTCGCGCAGCCGAGGAACGCGATGGCCCACATCCAGAACACGGCACCAGGGCCGCCCGTGACGATGGCGATCGCGACGCCCGCGATGTTGCCGACGCCGACGCGCGACGCCGTCGAGACGCAGAAGGCCTGGAACGAGCTGATGGCTTCCTTGCCTGAGCCCTTTGCGCCGATGCCCTCCGTGAGCACGCGGAGCATCTCGGGGAGCAAGCGGACTTGCACGAATTTTGTCGAGAGCGTGAACCAGATGCCGCAGCCGACGAGCACGATGATGAGCACGTACGACCAGAGGACATTGTTCACAGCATCAACGATGCTGCTGAGGATTTCCATAAGATCACTGCCTTTACTATGATTTTCTATGAATGTATAATATGGTTATTATAGGCATCGCGTCATAGGATGTCAATTGGGAGAACCTGATTGTTTCACGTCAAAAGACATTTTCCAGAAAGGATTATCGATGCAAATAACAACACTGACGGCCAACATAGACAAAAGCCTCTGCGTCGCCTGCGGCATGTGCGCAGACGTATGCCCATCGGTCTTCCGCATGGGAAGCGACGGGTTCGCAGAGGCTATCGTTGCCTGTTCTATGGAATTTTTCGATGACGCATGGGACGCGGCGATGGACTGCCCGGCCGGGGCCATCACGATCCACTGTGCGTCTCAATAATGCGGATGCGCTTTGACGTAGTCAACGGGGCGGCTCCAATCCACATGGACCTCCGTGTTTTCCCAGAGGCGCGTGAGCGCGAGCTGGAAGTTTTCTTTGCTCGCCCACGGCTCGATCGTCTCTTCCGTGAAGTCCATGAGCGTCTCGTGCGGCACCTGGAGCGTCAAGGGCTTGCCGAGAAATGCCTTGGCTTTTTTCTTGCCCTCGTCGCTGCCGAGGTTCACCGTGATCGTCTTGGCCGCCTCGTCATAATCGATCCAGCCGAGGTCGTCGCCATAGCTGACGGCGACGCTGTAGTATTCCGCCATGGAAATGCTCCTTTTCAAAAGTTCTCGCATCCATTATAATATCTCGCAGTGGAAATGTACACCCCGCAATTGATTTTTTCATGAAAGACAGGCGATGTTTTTTGTATACGGAAATCCTCACGCTCCTCGCTGTGCTCGCGCTCGCGTACTTCGGGCACAACATGACGGTCGTCTACGCGACGGGCATCGTGCTCGTGCTGAAGTTCGCAAGCCAGCTCGGCTTCACGGCACCGCTCGCCCAGCTCGGCGCGCACGGGCTGAATTGGGGCATCATCCTCCTCACGGCCGCCATCCTCGTCCCGATCGCGACGGGAAACATCACGATCGGCACGATGCTCGACTCGTTCAAATCCTTCCCCGGCCTCGTCGCCATCACAGCTGGCCTCCTCGCGGCCGTCGCGGGCGGTGGCGGCGTGAAGCTCCTCGCGGCGGACACGGAGCTCATCCCTGCGCTGATCATCGGGACGATGGTCGGCGTCATCGCGTTCAAAGGCGTGGCGGTCGGCCCGCTGATTGCCGGCGGCTTCACGTATTTCGTCATGTTCCTGTGGAAGAGTGTCCACTAAAGGCCGAAAAAATTCGAAATAAGTTTGTATTCTGTATTTGTCAAGACTTGTATCCAGATTTTTTTTATGCTATAGTAACACTCAAAGAAGGAACCGCCTGGGATGTGCGTGGGCTTCGATTTATGTCGAACCTACACGTTTATAAGGGAATCCGATTTGATTCACGTGGACGTTCACTCGCAAGTTACGAATCAACGAAAGCGCGACTTAGGATACCCACCTGCAATTCGCAGGTTTTCGACATAGTAAGCGAACGGCATTTTGGACCCCTTTTTTAAAGAGCGTTGCTGATTTTCATCGGCAACGCTCTTTCGCGTATATGAACTTTTCGTGCGCGCACCCGCGAGGAGTTATTCTATACGAACTCATTGAACGTACAGGGGACCCTTTCCACCGCTTCGCGGTCCCCCTTCCCCTGAGGGGAAGGCTGCACTATATCGTTACTTTATGATGTTTTTCCCGAATCGTTTCTTCAAGTCATCCACAACGCCATACAATTTTTCCTTCTTCTCATTCGCCTCTTCCCCGAACAGCGCGAGTTCTTCCGATTCATCAAAATTGCTTCCGCTGATGCCGAGCAGGCGGATGCCGCCGGCCGGATGGAGGTCGTGATACAGCTGCTTTGCGACGGCGTACAGCTCGTCATCGAAGTTCGTCGGGCGCGCGAGCGTCTTGCTGCGTGTCCAGGTGTGGAAGTCGCCGCGGCGCACCTTGAGCGTGATCGTGCGCGCTTTGCGGGAAGCGCGGCGCAGGCGCCAGCCGACTTCCCGTGCAAGATCATGCAATGCGCGCGCGATCTCTTCGTCTGTGCGCAAGTCCGTGAGGAACGTCTCTTCCCTGCCGATGGATTTCTGCGGGCCGCGCGGCGCGACGGGACGGTCGTCGTGGCCGAGGCTCAGGGCGCGCAGCTGTGCAGCGGTCTTTTCGCCGAAGCTTTTGCGCAGCACGGCTTCCGGCAGTTTCGCGAGGTCGCCGACCGTGCGCACGTGGAGCGTCAGGAGATGCTGTTCTGTTTTCTTGCCAACGCCCCAGATGCGGCTCACGGACAGTGGCCAGAGGAAGGCGCGGATGCCGGCTTCCTCCTGTGGCACTTCGACGAGACCGTCTGGCTTCTCGAGGTCGGACGCAATCTTTGCGAGGAACTTATTCGGCGCGATGCCGACGGACGCGACGAGCTGCGTTTTTTCGCGGATCGTCGCTTTCAATTTCACGGCGTAGTCGTGCGGGCTCGTCATCAGCTGTTCCATGCCCGTCATGTCGAGAAACGCTTCATCGATGGACAGCGGCTCGACGACGGCGGAAAACGCATGGAAGATCTCGAACACTTCATGAGAAGCTGCGCGGTAGAGCGGATAGTTGCCCTGGATGAAGATGCCTTGCGGGCAAAGCCGCTCGGCCTGCGCCATCGGCATGGCGGAATGGACGCCGAATTTTCGTGCTTCGTACGAACACGTCGAAACGACGCCGCGTCCTTCGAGGCCGCCGATGATGAGCGGCTTGCCACGATACTCCGGGTGCTCGCGCTGCTCGACGGCCGCGAAGAACGCGTCCATATCGACGTGGAAAATTACTCGTTGCATTGGCTTTTCCTTCGCAGATACAATCGATAGAATTAATATGACCTGCCTCCGTCACCCTCTCCGACCCCTTCGGGGCCACCTCCCCCAAAGGGGGAGGCGTAGTTTGGAAGCTTACCTCTCAAACAAAGCAGCGATCTCTTCATTTGTAAGCTTCGAGAGGAAGTTTTCGCCGGGCTGGATCATGTGGTCGATCAGGGATTTCTTCTTTTCCTGGAGCTGGTAGATTTTTTCCTCGATCGTGTCTTTCGTGATGAATTTCAACACCTGCACATTGTTGCGCTGGCCGAGGCGGTAGGCGCGGTCCGTCGCCTGGTCTTCGACGGCGGGATTCCACCACGGGTCGAAGTGGATGACCATGTCGGCCCCCGTGAGGTTCAGCCCCGTGCCGCCCGCTTTGAGCGAGATGAGGAATGCCGAGCCGCGCCCCGCATTGAATTCTTTCACGAGGCGGATGCGCTCGAGCGACGGCGTGCTGCCGTCGAGGTAGAGATAATCAACGCTATTTTTCTGCAAGCGCTCACCGATGTGCGCGAGCATCGTCGTGAACTGCGAGAAGATCAGCATGCGGTGGCCGGCCTCGATCGCGTCGCTCACGACTTCTTCGAGCATGTCGAGCTTGCCCGAGCCGCCGTCGTAGTCTTCGAGGAACAGCGACGGGTCGCAGGCGATCTGACGCAAGCGCGTGAGGATGGCGAGGATCTTGAGGCGGCTGCCGTCCACGCCATGCTCTTTGAGCACGTCGCGGAATTCCTTCTGGCTCTGCAAGAACCACGCGCGGTAGACTTTTTCCTGCTTCGATGTCATCTCGCAGGCCATGCGGCGCTCGACCTTGTCCGGGAGCTCCGTCAGCACGTCGCGTTTCAGGCGGCGCAGGATGAACGGCAGCACATGACGCTGGAGGTTTTTCATCGCGCGCTCGTTTTCTTCCTTGACGATCGGCACTTCATAGCGCGCCTTGAAGCTGTTGTGATTCAGGAGATAGCCCGGCATGAGGAAATCGAAGATCGACCAGAGCTCCGTCAGCGTGTTCTCGATGGGCGTGCCGGTCAGCGCAAAGTAATTGCCAGCCTTGAGCTTCTTGACGGCATGCGCCGCTTTCGTCGAGGGATTTTTGATGTGCTGCGCCTCATCGAGGAACACATAGCGGAATTTGCGCTTCGCGTAAAGGTCGATGTCGCGTAGCAGCATGTTGTACGTCGTGACGAGCACGTCGCACTCCGTCCCCGTCTCCGCGAGCAGCGCCTCGCGCTCCGCCTTCGTGCCCGCAATGACTTTCGCTTTGAGCTCCGGCGTAAATTTTTCTGCCTCGTCGAGCCAGTTGTAGACGAGCGATGTCGGCGCAACGACGAGCGACGGCGCCCGCCGCCCGTCGCGGTTCGCCAGCAAAAACGCGAGCACCTGCAGCGTCTTGCCGAGGCCCATGTCGTCGGCGAGGATGCCGCCGAGGCCGTAGTGCGCGAGCGAGTTCAGCCAGTTGAAGCCCGTGACCTGGTAGTCGCGCAGGATTTTTTCAAGGCTCTGCGGCACGTCAGCCTCGACCTCGGCATCCTGCGGGTGCCGGATGTCGCGCACGACGCGGCGGAACGCCTTGCTGCGCTCGAGCCGCAGGCCTTCGTCCTCGCGTGCGATGGCATCAAGCACCATGGCATTCGAGAGCGGCAGCTCGACCTTGTTCTCCTCGTCGGCCGCGCCTTTCTTCAGCCCCGTCGTCTCGATGAAATCCGCGAGGCCGCTGAGCTGCTGATCGCCGAGCGTGACGAATGTGCCATCTTTCATGCGGTGATAGCGCCGCTTCTCGCGATAATCGTGGAGGATGGCGAGAATCTCGTCGAAGTCGATGTTTTCCGTCGAGAACGTGATCTCGAGCAGGTTGTCCTGATTCACCGAGACGCCGGCCGTGACTTTCGGCATCGTCTGCACGGGCTTTTTCTGGAACGCATCGGCATAGTAGATTTCCGCTTTTTCCGCGAGTACTGGCAGCGCTTCCGTCAGGAAATCATAGCTTTTTGCCTCGTCATCCTGCACGTAGAGCTTGCCGTCTTTCTCGAAGCCGTACGCATGGAAATAATTCTGAATCTCCTGCTCGCTGCGGTCATCGCGCACGAGGATGCGACCGTTCTGTTTTTGCTTCGGCCCGTCCGAGACGAGCGGGTTGAACTCGATGCCCTCATACGAAAACACGGGCCGCGCCTCGATGCCGTCGCCGTGGTAGTCGAGATAAATCTTCGCATGGAGCGGCACGAGCTGGAATTTTTTCGCGAAGCTGTCCGCGACCTTGACCTCGATCGCGTCTTCCATCGCGGGCAAGACTTTGCGGAAAAAGGGCTCGAGGTCCTTCGGGTCCAGATGAAGGTTCTCTGACTCATCGAATGCCTGGATTGCTGGCTGCAAGCGGGCGCCTTGCTCCTCTGTGATCTGGTAGAACGTCGCATTTTTCGGCGTGTAGAAAAGGTCCGCCTTCGACGTCATCTGTTCCAAGACGCCGACATCCGATGTAATCTGGAGCGATGCGCCGTTCTTCCCTTCGTCCGTCAGTTCGACGTGGAGCGGCGGGATATCGTGCACGAGATGCGCATCCACGGGCTCGTCATCCTCGTAATGCATCTCGATGGGCTGGCCGTCGAAGATCGCGAGAAATTCACGCAAGAGCGCATCCGTCAGCTTGAAGCGCTTCTGGTCGAACAGGAAGCTGCTGCCATAACCATAATACGAAAAGCCGGAGCTGTACTGCATCATGTCATGCTCGGCCTGCGCCGCCCGATTGAGAAGCGCCCAGAGCTTTTCCGACGTCTCATCCGCAAATATCATATGGCGCGTGTCGATCGTGAGATTTTTCCCGAACTGCACGACATCGCCGTTTTGCGCCTGTTTGAGAAAATCTCGGATGTTGCGGAGGACGTAAAGTTTTTCCGCGCCGATGCGGAACTCCAGCCAGCGCTGGCCTGTCCGGTATTCCGTTGCGAAAAACAAGCGCGGCACGAGATGGACGCGCGTCTCAACGTGCTCCGCAGAAACGGCATCCGTCTGTGGCGCGAAAATATTCATGAGGAGTTCCACGTCACTCGGACGTTTCTTTTTGCTTCGCACGGTGCGAGAACCCGTGGAATGCGAATGCTGGCGCTCCATGATCTCGAACAGCGTCGCGACGACATGCTTGCACGGCCCGTCATAAAGATCGGCGGCAGGACAGTTGCATTCATAATCCGTCACGTCGCCGTCTTCATCCACTTCCACCGTCACATGATATTTTCGCGAGCCCTGCACGGTCGCCATGTAGTTGTTCCACATGACATCCAAGTCCGTCACACACCCTTGCCGATAATACCTGCGCCCCCGCTCAAACGACGCATCGCTCGTCATCGAGCGGATATCGATTTCGCTCAGCAATTTCTTTTCCTCCGCCTTTGCGCACCTTCATGCGAATATGATAAGATAGTTGTCAACAAAAAGATTTCAAAACACTATTTTTGTATTTTACCATGATTTCCCTCGCAAAGGAACAACCATCATGACAAAACCAGCGGAATCCACCGCACTGCCCGCGCACGCGCGCATCCTCATCGTCCGTCTCAGCGCCATCGGCGACGTGCTGCACGTCACGAGCGTCGTGCACAATCTGCGCCGCCTCGCGCCAGACGCCGAGCTCACGTGGCTCGCGAGCCCGCCTGCAAGCAGCTTGCTCGAAAACAACCCCGACATCGACCGCCTGCTCGTCTGGGACCGGCGGACGATTGACGTGGCCGGCGCACATCTCGACCTTCGCACGTGCTGGCGCGAACTACAAAAGGCGCGGGCGCTCCTCGCGCCGTACACGTTCGACATCGCGCTCGACCTCCAAGGTCTCTTCCTCACCGGCATCCTCACGCGCCTCTCGGGCGCGAAGCGCCGCATCGGCATCCACGAGCGCCACGAGGGCAATCCGCTCTTCATGACGGAGATGGCGCCCGACATCCCTGACCCGCACAAGATTCATCGCTACTACACGGCGCTCGCGCCGCTCGGCTTCGGCGCGGAAACCTTCGTGCCCGGCCCGGTGCTAGAACTTCCAAAAGCACTCGACAACTTCGCGGAAACGTTCTGGCACGCGCATGGCATTGACACGACGCGCCCCATCCTCATGTGCTGCGTCCGCACGACGTGGCCGGACAAAAACTGGCCGCCCGCATATTTTGGCGAGGCATTGCGCGCGCTGCCTGAACACGTGCAGATCGTCTTCAGCGGCGCGAAAAACGACGCGCCTTTCATCGTGGAGGCGCAAAGCGTCCTCGCTCGCCCCGCGCTCTCCATCGCAGGCGAGACGAGCCTCACGGAACTCGCCGCCCTCCTCGAAAGCGCGGCGCTGCTCTTCACGGGCGATACCGGTCCCCTCTACATCGCCGAAGCCGTCGGCACGCCGACACTTTCCCTCTGGGGCCCGACGATGCCAGAAATCTACGGCCCGCTCACAAAAGGCCACATCTTCCTGCGCAGCCCTTACGAATGCACGGCCTGCTGCAAGACGCATTGCAAGCGCAAGAACAATGGCTGCATGAACGCGCTGAAGCCGGAGGTCGCGGCGGATGCGCTACAACAATTTTTTGCACACTAAAAGAGCCGCCCGATTGGGCGGCTCTCATTCATTTCTGGTGGAGATGAGGAGAATCGAACTCCTGTCCAAAATACATCCACGCACAAAGCATTATCGCAGTAGCCTGAGGTTGCAGGCATCAAAGGAGCGTATCTCTGGGATTCAGAGATTTCCACCACCTGCTTTTACAAAGCAGGAAACTCCCACCTTTATTTAAAACCTCCGGGTTGGCTGGCGGTTGGTACTTCCAGAGGGGCTGGGTCATCTACCCGAAGGCAGATTAAGCAGCGTAAGCGTATTCAGCTTCGTCAGTTGAATTTAGCGGTCGGTAGGTACGTTTGACGACCATGGACGTGCGAACTCTGTGGCTTCTATACCCTGTCGAGACCATTACATCCCCGATGTGTGGAGAATAGTATAGCACTTCCTGCAACCATTTGCAAGCATTATTTTTCGTTTTCGTCGGATTCCGTCGTTTTGTCCGCGACTTTGACGTCATATCCATAGACCGTCTTCCAGTCGTCGCGCATCGAGACGGGCGTCCAGCCGGTTTCTTCGCATACGTTGCGCATGACATCGGCCACCGCTTCATTTCCCCGGTCGTCTTCCGTGTCGTCGCAGAGCAGCGCGAACGCCATGGACTTGTACTGGTTCTTCGCGAGCGTGTAGTTCATCATCGCCGCGTCGCCGATGGAATTGCCGAACGCGAGCACGGGCTGCTTGCCGATGCTGCGCACGATGTTCCCGACCTTGTCCATGCAGACGTCGCGCTGGAGGAGGCCGCCACGCACGACGACATCGGATTTTTGCTCGAAGATATAGTTGCTGCTGTCGATGTCGCCCTGCCCGGACGCGACATACTGGACGTCCTTGCCGATGATATGCGCCGTTTCGACGGGCAGTACGCCGTCCGCCAGCACGCGCAGCGCCTCGCGGTCGCTGCCCGAGACGATCCACGTCTCGAAGCCATTCGCCTGCAAATAGGAAAGCACTTCCACCATCGGCAGATAAAACGCTTCGCCGCGCTTGAGATACGGCATCTTCTCCAGCTTCGCCTTCGCATCCGGCGCGACAGCCAGCCCTTCGGCCGGCGTCTCCATGAACTGACGGACGTAGTCGTCATACTCGAGAAGCGTCATGCCCGCGAACACGCGCGCCTGCGACTGCGCGACCGCGTCGCCCGGAATGTTGATGGGGCCGCCATTTTCCAGCGCCTCGCGGATCGTCGTCGCAAGGGCGACATCTTCTTCGGAGGCCGCGTACGACGGGTCGTCGAGCACGCGATGGAGGTACATCATCCATTCGAAATAGAGCGGCGTGCGCTCGCCCATGAGCGTGCCGTCCATGTCGAAGACCGCGACGCGCGCCTCAGGCGGGATATAGTTGTCGCTCTTGCGGCTCGTGACATCCTTGACGTAATCCGTCAGCGCTTTGTACGAGGCCGCGTCCTTGTTCCAGTACCGGAAGCCCGCGCCACTTTCTTGGACGGAAATCGCCGCGAGGTCGCTGCGCGTCATCGCCTGCGCCGCGGGAGCATTGCAACCGAAGCCAACGGCCAAACTCATGGCGAGCAAGGCCGCGCCCAGTTTTTTCTTGTTCATGAACGTCATGAAATGCGCTCCTTATTTCTTTTTCTTCGGCAGCTCGGCGATGGCCTCGACCTCGCACAGCGCACCCGCCGGCAAATCCTTCACGGCGACGCAGCTGCGCGCGGGCTTGCTGACGAAATGCTTCGCATACACTTCATTGAACGCCGCGAAGTCGCCGATGTCCGCGAGGAAGCACGTCGTCTTCACGACATTTTCCATGCCGGCCCCCGCGGCGGCGAGCACGGCCGTGAGATTCTTGCAGCACTGTTCCGCCTGCGCCGCGATGCCGACGGCGACGATCTTGCCGACGGACGGCTGGATGGCGATCTGGCCGGAGCAATACACCATATCGCCCGAGACGATGGCCTGGCTGTACGGGCCGACCGCGGCCGGCGCTTTGTCCGTATGAATGATTTTCATAAAAAATCCCCTTTCGCACTTCATAGAATGTAGCTCTATTCTAGCACGAACGGGGATAACTTTACAAGGTTCACACGTCCTACGCCTCCCACTCTGGGGGAGGCGAATTTCGAAACTCATTTCTCACGACCGAGGATCGTGCGGGCGACGTAGACGCCGCTCGCGCCGGCCTGCGAGAGGCCGCGCGTGACGCCGGCGCCGTCGCCGATGGCGAAGACGTTCTGGAATTTCGTCTCAAGTTCTTTCGACAGCACGACGCGCGAGCTGTAGAATTTCACCTCGACGCCGTAGAGCAGCGTATCGTCGTTCGTCATACCGGGCGCGACGTAATTGAGCTGCTGGATCATCTCGATGATGTTGTCGAGGTGGCGCTTCGGCAGCACGAGCGACAGATCGCCCGGCGTCGCGGCGAGCGTCGGCCGCGTGAAGCTCTTCGTCATGCGGTGCGCGTTCGTGCGGCGACCTTTGATGAGGTCGCCGTAGCGCTGCACAATGATGCCGCCGCCGAGCATATTCGAGAACGACGCGATGCGCTTGCCATACTGGTGCGGCTCTTTGAACGGCTCCGTGAAATGATTCGACACGAGCAGCGCGAAGTTCGTGTTGTGGCTTTGGAGCTTCGGGTCGCTGTACGAATGGCCGTTGACCGTCACGATGCCGTCCGTGTTTTCCATGACGACGTGGCCGTGCGGATTCATGCAGAACGTACGCACGGAATCGCCATAGCGCTTCGTGTGGTAAACGAGCTTCGCCTCATAGACCTGGCTCGTGATGTCGTTCCAGACCTCGTCCGGCACTTCGACGCGCACGCCGACGTCGACGCGGTTGTTCTCTTGTTCGAGGCCGAGACGGTCGCACTCGTTGCTGAACCACTCCGCACCCGCGCGTCCTGGCGCGACGACGAGATATTTTGCCGCGAGCTGTTCGCCGTCCGCGAGCTCGACGGCATTGTCGCCCGTGCCATCGGAAATAATGTGCGCGACCGGGCATTCAAAGCGGAATTCTACTTTGTCTTTGAGATATTCATACGTCGATTCGAGCATGTGGAGATTGTTCTCCGTGCCGAGATGGCGCACGCTCGCATCGAGGAGATGCAGGTCATGCTCGAGCGCGCGCTTGCCGAGGCTCGACCCCTTCGTCGTGAAGACTTTCGCCGGCGCGCCATGTTTCATGTTGATCTTGTCGACGTAGTCGATGAGATCCATGACTTCGCCGTCGTCGAGATATTCATTCAGCCAGCCGCCGAATTTCGTCGTGAAATTGTACTTGCCATCGGAAAACGCGCCCGCGCCGCCGAAGCCGCGCATGATGCTGCACGGCTTGCAGCCGATGCAGCTCTTCACCTTTCCCGCCGAAATCGGGCAGACGCGATGATAGATGTCCTTGCCGCTCTCGAGCACGAGGATCTTCATCTCCGGCTTTTTTTCCATCAACTCGTACGCCGTCATCACGCCGGCCGGGCCGCCGCCCACCACGATGACATCATAGTTCTTCATTGTGTCATTCCCTCCTACAAAGCACACCTCCCTACACCTCCCCCAAAAGGGGAGGCATAAGAGACGAGCGCACAAAAAAGACGCAGTTGCTCTTGTTCAATGCGTCCTGCGTCCGACTTGTTCTCAAACCTTATGCATTATACAGGAACGTTTTGCAGATTGCAAGCATTTTTTTGTTGCGTCCGCCTGCCGTTTTCCTATATAATGAAACGGTATTTTTTCTATATTGAAAACGGTAAAGGAAGTGTTCCTATTGACACATGATATCACGATCATCACGACGTTCGTGCTGTACATCGGCCTCATGATGGGCATCGGCGTGTATTATTACCGCCGCACGCGCAACATGAGCGACTACTTCCTCGGCAACCGCAAGCTCGGCGCCTGGGTCACGTCGCTGTCGGCCGAAGCGTCCGACATGAGCGGCTGGATGCTCATGGGTGTGCCGGGCTTCGCGTACCTCGCGGGGCTGAACGCCGGCTGGATTGCCGTCGGCATCGCCATCGGCACGTGGGCGAATTGGCATTTCGTCGCCGCGCGCCTGCGGAAATACACGGAGCTTGCGGACAATGCCTTGACGCTGCCAGAGTTTTTGCAGAACCGCTACGGCGATCACTCGGGGCTCTTGCGCGTCGTGCCCGCCATCTTTATTTTGATTTTCTTCATCCTCTACTCGTCGTCGGGCTTCGTCTCGGCCGGCCGCCTCTTTGAGACGGTCTTTGGCATCCCGTACGAATACGCCATCTTCCTCGGCGCGGGCTCCGTCGTCTTCTACACGCTCGTCGGCGGTTTCCTCGCCGTGTCGCGCACGGACTTCATCCAAGGCGTCATGATGTTCTTCGCCATCCTCGTCGTGCCGATCTGCGGCGCGATGGCTTCGGGCGGATTCGAGGCGACGGTCGCAGCTGTGGAAAGCATCGACGCGTCGCTCATGGATCCGTTCAGCAAAGTGGATGGCACGACGATCGGTTTCATCGAAGTCGTCTCGCTCCTCGCGTGGGGCATCGGCTACTTCGGCCAGCCGCACATCCTCGTGCGCTTCATGGCCATCCGCACGTCGAAAGAAGTCGCGCAAGCGACGCACATCGCGATGACGTGGGTCATCCTCTCGCTCGCGGCGGCCGTCGCCGTCGGCATCGTCGGCCGCGTTTATCTCACCACGCCGCTCGAGGGCACGGCGTCCGAGACGGTCTTCCTCGTCATGACAAACAATTTGTTCCCGCCGATCGTCGCCGGCCTCGTGCTGTCCGCTGTGCTCGCGGCCATCATGAGCACGGCCTCGTCGCAACTCCTCGTCGCGGCCTCGGCCTTCGCACAGGATTTCTACCGCACGATCATCCACAAAGACGCAGAGCAAAGCGAGCTCGTCTGGATCTCGCGCGCGAGCGTGCTCGTCATCGCGAGCATCGCGATCCTCCTCGGGCTCAATCCGAACAGCTTCATCCTCGACATGGTCTCGTACGCATGGGCGGGCTTCGGCGCGGCGTTCGGCCCCGCGATCCTCATGAGCCTCTTCTGGCGGCGCACGACGCGGGACGGCATCATCGCCGGCATCATCGTCGGCGGCGTCACCGTCCTCGTCTGGAAGCAGTTCGCCCTGTTCGGCCTCTACGAGATCGTGCCGGGCTTTCTCTTCTCCATCGCGGCGATCATCGCTGTGAGTCTCATGGGAAAAGCGCCGGCGAAAGAGATCCAGGAGACGTTCGATGCAGTCGGGCGCAGCGAGATTTGACCAATCGCCTTTCTAATAAAAATGGCGGTCGCACCTCTGTGCGGCCGCTATTTTTTTCACTCGTCTGTTTCCTCGAACAGCGCTTGGAGTGCCATCAATTTGTTTTTCTGCGTGTCGCGTGCCTGGAAGACGGCCTTGATCTTTGCGACGAGCGCGTCGTGGTCATCATCGTCCGGGTGTGCGGCGATGTATTCGAGCGCCTCGGCGAGCGCCTGGTTCGTCGTGTAAATGCTGCCGAAGCCATCCGTGAACAGCTGCTGCTCGCTCTCGTTGAATCCTTGCACGCCTTCGAGCGGATCGACCATCTCCATCGCCGTCATCTGCGTCCGCAGTTTTGCTGCGTTCGTCTTCATGGACTGGATAGCCACTGCTTTTTGCGCCGCGTCCGTCCCGAGGACGTCGGGCATGCCGACATTGAGCGCCTCGAATGCTGCATCCGTCGCACCCGCGTACTTCGTGCAGAGGCGCGCGAACCGCGTCAGCGACGTGTTGCGCACGGTCTGCGCCGATTGCGTGACACTCCCCATGGTGACGGAGCCATCCGGATGCGTCGCCGCCGCTCCGGTCGTCTCCGTCGGCGTCGTCGCTGTAGCCGCAGGCGGCTGCGCTTCTGTCGTTGCAGGCTGTGGCGTCATCGTGGCAGCGGACGGCAATTTCTGGATGGCGAGCGCGAGGTAGTCGATATGCTGCCCCGTGTACGTCTCATAGCCGCCTGCATCCGCGCCGGCCTCCAGCAAGAGCGACTGGACCTGTGTCTGGCTCATGGCGATGGCGAGCCCGAGCGGCGTGATGCCGTCGCTCCAATAAAAATTATAGACGCCATTGACATCGACCGTGCCGCTCGCGAGGATGCTCTCCACGGCCGCCGCATCGCCCTGCGCAATAGCAAGCATGAAGCGCCGCTGCTCGGCGTTCATCGTCTTGTACATATGCGACGGTGCAGCCGTCGAAGCCACTT
Source organism: uncultured Veillonellaceae bacterium (assembly GCA_900314825.1). GTDB lineage: Bacteria > Bacillota > Negativicutes > Selenomonadales > Selenomonadaceae > Selenomonas_C. The sequence goes on from OMWS01000035.1 coordinate 25,871, forward strand.
CGGGCTCAACAGTCGCTGCAGCTTCTGCCGTCTCCGCTGCATCTTCGGCAAACGCGACGCTGGTCGGCTGCCCGCCAAACGTCGCCACACCAATCAGAGCCATGCCGGCAGCGAGAATTTTCCAATTCCGATTGTTCATACTATTCCCTCCCATGGTAGCAAGTTCTGCGCTTGCTCAGTTCTTTTGAAACGCGACCATGACAGCTACCATACGATCTTTCCTTGGTGATTCTTGCCTCTCAATTACAAGTCTTCCCAACAATAAATTTTTGTTATCTTTCCACGTCTATCCGTCTGAAACCCAATACCTTTATATGCTTGCACATAGAAACTATACGTAGTTACTCCCTTGTGTATGCTTTTTTTCATTGTATCGCTACCAAAATAGTCGATGACCGGTTGAATATATTGCCCTACTGTAAAGCCTGCTGGTGTCTTCAACCCATTATCAGCATTCGATTCAACATAATAAGCACCATACATTAAATAAATTTTGAACGAGTCCCCATAATACCAATACTCATAATCACCAAAAACGCTAGTTCCTTTCTCAATTCGCGTTGGCTCGCCATAAATGTCACGAATATACTCGCGTTTGGATCCGATTTGAACTCCCCCAATAGCAGCCTCAGCAGCATCAATATAAGCAGGAGTCGGGTGGTAATAGGCATACGCTGAACAAACATTCATAGACGGCATCATCACGAATGAAAAAGCTACAACCAATGCTGCTCCCACGTACGCAAATATATTCCTCCTCATATTCATATCTCCTCCAATAAATTATCCTTGCTGATACAAAATCTATTTCCTGTAAATTTCGCCGTGCGCGAAAAAAATCCTCTTTTCCTCTCGCATTTTCTCTAAAATATGAGATAATGAACACAGAAATGTTCTGTCAATGAATGGAGGAAACGCAAATGAAAAAATCACTCAAACAAAAAATCACCATCGGCATCACGGCCGCCATGCTCGCGACACCATTCGGCATGAACGCCGCACCGCAAACGGCAGAAGCCGGCTTTTCTGTGGGAAGCATCATCGGCGGCATCGCCCAAGGTGCGATCCAGACTTCAAAAATCAACAAAATGGTCCACTACATCAACGACACGGAAGAGGGGCGCAACGAATTTTTCGAAGCCATGCAGGACAAATATGGCGTCAACACCGACTGGGAACTCAACCAGCGCTTGGACACGATCATGGCGAACATGACCACCGCCATCGGTTCGGTTGACAGCACCATCTATGACAAGCCCTATCTGTATTTCATCAACCAGGATGACAGTTTCAATGCCTTCTGCACATATGGCCACGTCATGAGCGTGAACCAAGGCCTCTTCGCCGTTCTCGACAACGACGCTGAAGTCGCCGTCGTCCTCGGCCACGAAATGGGACACGGGCAGAAAGACCATCCTGCGAAAGGTGCAAAAAAGTCTGTTTTTGCATCCGCGCTCGCCACGGCTGCCGATTCCTGGATCGGCAATCTTGCAGCCACCCAGCTCGACAGCAAGGGATTCTCTGTCCCGATGGAAAAGGAAGCCGACAACCTCGCATTTGAATACATCACGCACTCGAACTACAATCCCGGAGCGACGGCCGCCGTCTGGCAGCGCGTCGATGAGCGCTTCAAAACCACTGCGCTTGGCGCCACATTCTCCGATCACTCCTCAAACAAAAAACGCCGCAACAACTACGAGAAAAAGCTGGAAGAATATTCTGGCAACCATGTCAGCGTCACAGAGGAAGGCGTGGTACAAGTCAACGGCCAATTTTTCTGCACGCCTGCTCCCTCTGGCAGCATGAGCAGCCACGAGCGCGCGTTCTTCGTACAGGGCAACCTCGCAGCCGCCTATCACAACGGCCACAACACCTCGGACGCGACCGTCGACGGCACGACCGTCATGCTCGGCGCCCAGCCCGTCATCACCTGCACGAGCGGCGATGAAGACGCGCAGACGCTCTGCGACCGGCTGAACAAGATCAAGGACGGGAAAGCGAAAAAATAAGCTCACGACAACTGCATAGAGATATCCTTCCATGCAAAAAGACGATTCCGAAAACCTTCTAGTTCTCGGGACCGTCTTTTTTTTGGGGATGAATCAAAGCGACGCTTGGACAGAATTGCGCATGCCATCCGGCACGGCAAGCATATCCATTGCCTCTTTCGCAGATACCTTCATCGAGGCCATAAGTGCGCGAACCGCTTTTATCATTCCATTTGTCTCGCCTCTCGCCTCGCCTCTTGCCTCGCCTCTCGCTTCGCCTCTCGCTTCGCCTTCCATCAAAGCTTTCTCTACTGCTGCACGTTTTTCTTCTGCAAATTCACGTCCCATCCTCGTCATACGAACTCTCTCCTTCATTTTGATGTATGTTTGTTCATCTATGATCTTCTCGCAAAATACAATCATGCCGGGCAAGACGAAGTTCAAGGTTTCTTCATCCGCAATCAGCTCGGACAGTTCATACGCTCTGCGAACGGCTTGTTGTTTTGCCTCTTTTGTCCGATAGGTCAGTGGGGCAATCATAAACTGCATGCAGTCCGTATCATCGAGCGGCTGACTCTCCTGCAACTTCGAAGACAGCCTGCAAAAAATTTCGTCCCCAGACAAATCACTGAGGAAAGCCGTATCCAGACGCAGGCAAATGGCGCCCGCTTGCAACCGATCGTTTGTTGTCCCCCTTGTCACATCGGCCGTGTAGATGACGATCATGCGTAAGACAGGAAACTTCCGATGTCGTTCGTAATATTTCGTCAAAACGCCAGTCAGATAGTTGGCATATTTGAGCTTGTCCTTCTCGTCATAATCGCTTTCGTAATCGACGATGGCAAACGTCCCATCCGCCAGTTCGAAAAGATTGTCGATACGAAGTTCCATTGCCTTGATGGTCGGAAGGTTCGTCGGCTCGACACGGACGATTTCCGGCAAATCCAATCCATAGGCCTTGAACGATTTGTTCCGCATCCTCTCGCCCATGAACTTGGAGAAAATATGGCTCAATCACAAAACCTGTGGGAACTGAATAGTTCCTCAGCATAATTCATGTTGTCAAAAAAGAAGACTTCCTCTAAGATATGGAAATGCATCTAG
>OMWS01000075.1 GCA_900314825.1 uncultured Veillonellaceae bacterium
AGATGCATTTCCATATCTTAGAGGAAGTCTTCTTTTTTGACAACATGAATTATGCTGAGGAACTATTCAGTTCCCACAGGTTTTGTGATTGAGCCATTTCAGCATTTGCAGTTCTCCTTTGTTTTGTGCGTCCATTATACGGTGGCGGGGCGGGGTGTCAAGATTTTTTTTGTTGCACGGCAGGATTTTTCGTGTGGCTTCGCGAATATTAAATTCTTAGATTTTATTTGAAAATCCGAAAAACAAACATAGGAGCGTCTTACATGAGTGTAGAAAAAGTAGAACGCAGCGTCTTTTACAAGATGACGCAAGAAGAACAAGAACAATACCTCACGCAACTGTACCACGGGGCTCAAGAGCATCTTTTGCTGGCGCGCATCCAGTTCGCCAGCCCGGAGCAGATGGCGATCAAACCGATGTTCTTTCTCGAAGAAGATGGAACTGCGACGCCAGCAGAATTTTTCGAGAACGTGACGCCCAGCGAGCTCATCGCGAAGCGAGAAGATTCGGGAAGAATCGAAGATTTTGCTGCTTTCTGCCAAGCAAGGGATCTGCAGAAGGGACAAAGAGTCATCTGCGAGCTCGCCACCCTACCGAACCATGAAGACCAACGTGACTTCACGTTCGATCCGTACTCCATCGATCGTCATCGTCTGATGGATGTGGGGAATCTCTATAAAAAATATCACTGGGAAGGCTATGAAGAATTTTGTGCGGCGTATCAACAAACGGAGGCGAATGGCCGCGTCAAGCTCCTGCTTGACGATGTAGAGCGGAAATGCCATACGAAAATCGATTTGTACGACACGGTATTGAAAGCAAAACAGGCAGAACTCGAAACCCTCGAGAATAAGCTGCAACAAAAGAAGGACGAGGGAGAAGCGCGCGTTAACGAAGAAATCAATGCGTATCGGGCAAAGTTTGATCATGTGAAGGCTAAAGTGGATGCGCAGATTGCTGCGGAAAAGGAACGCGTCGATGTGGAGGTCGGCGCGTATCAGGCGAAACTCGAAGAGAAGGGCAAGCGCTACGAAAAAATCTTGCAGATCTTCCATGTTCTGCCGACAAATGGGAAAAAGAAAGCGAAGATAGAGACGCTGGCGCCAGTTCCATTTAATACGTTTGAGGAACGCGTCCGGTATGTGCAGGAATTTCTCTGCTATCACGAAGAAAACGGCGAAGCGCTCGGCCTGCGGTACGATAAGGATACGCTCGCTCAATTTTATCTCGCGCTGCAGACGCGCCAGCTGATTCTCTTCGTCGGCAAGTCCGGCACGGGCAAGTCAAGCCTCGTGACGCATTTCCCGGAAGCGTTCGGATTCCCGCAGGCGGCGATCATCCCCGTGCAGTCGAATTGGAACGACAAGGGCGATCTCCTCGGCTACTACAATCCCATTGACAAGACGTATGTCGCGACGGCGTTCCTTGATCGGCTGCTGCAATATGTGGAGCTGGCACAGCAGGAAGAGCACAAACAGGATCTCTTCTTCATCTGCCTCGATGAGATGAACCTCGCGCATGTCGAATATTACTTCGCGGAATTCCTCAGCGAATTGCAGAAGCCTGTGCCGGAAATCCGTCTTTACAGCGACGCTGTCAAAGACGATATCCGGCGCGAGCTCCAGTACAACGGATTCACGCGTGATGACATGGAAGAGCCCGAGCGGAAGCTTGAGAATCCGGAAATCTGCCGGATGGGCATGGAGGAACGGCGGTATTATGTCGAGCTTTGCCGCAAGGCGGAGATGCTTCGGCGGTATCCCGCGACATTCAACATCCCACGCAACATCAAATTCGTCGGCACGCTGAACCAAGACGAGACGACCGTCGATCTCAGTCCGAAAGTCCTCGACCGTTCGTTCGTCATCCGCTTGGATCATACATCCGCACGGACGAAGATCGAGCAGCCGAAGACGGGCTGCGCGGCTCCTGCGAAATACGAGCCTTTGAAAGGAGATGTCACACGGCAAAAACAGACGGCTGTGACGCAGCAGTGGGAAGGGATCAAGAAAGCGATTGAAGATGAAACCGCCCCTGTCTTCTACAGCGACCGCGTCCGCAAGAATACATTCGAGCATCCGGATTTTGCGGCGTGGAGCAAAGCCGTCGGTTCGAAGGCGGCGGATTATCTGCTGGCCATGACGTACTTACCGAAATTGCGCCTCGATGCGACGGAATACACGAAGGAAGTGCAGGCGGCTGTCAACGCCGTCTGCAGAAATCATCCATATACGAGTGCAGTCAAGAAAGCCATCGAACACGGCCCCGCCGATGCGCGTGAGATTGATTTCTGGGGGAAATGGTGAGACATGAAACTCGAAATGAAGATGGTGCTGCTCAAAGAAAAGAAGCCGCACCTGGAAAATGGACGATCCGCCGCGATGGAATTCCCCTATGAATCGTTCCAAGTCGCAGTGCCCGCTCGATTCTCGGAAAAACAGAAGAGAAATTTCCAAGGTGATGATCCCGTCCTCTGCGGCAAGAGCTTTTCGACACAGACGCATTTCCGCATTCAGAAGCGACAGTACATCCCATCGTTTTGGGTGACTTGCGACGCGGAGGACGATCCGCCGCTCACGGATGTCCGTGTCTATTACAGCCTGCCGGATGATTCCGAGCATCGCCACCCAATGGCAGCGCTCCATGGAGAGGCGGGCGCATTCATCGACGTGCCGACCGGGCGGTATCGGGACGGTTTCTTCAATTATGACAGCGATGAGGCGAGAGGCTCGCTAGGCTCGGTGCAGCCGGGCGTGACCGACATCTACCTCTGCGACCGCAATGGTGACCTCATCCCGTCTGCACCGCCTCGGCGTTTCGTCGCGCTGCCGTCATCTGTCACGGTTGCCCAGCTCAGCGCCATGGTGGCAGAAATCTTATCCATCCGTCGCGAGCTTGTGCAACTGGAGGCGAAGAAACGGAAGAAAGCAAAATCCGCGTTGCTCGGGCAGTCCGTCCTGCGCGACGATTCGTCGGATTTCAACCAGATGCTGGCAGAAGTGAAAGCGTGCCTCGATGCTATCGCGCCGCATCTCCGGAAGATTGACGCACAGCCGCGCGCCAGACTCCGTGCCTGCACGCGTACAGCGTCCGCGAAACATCTCCGCAAAATCGACCAGCGCATCGTCCGCCAGTATGTCCAGAATCCTGCACGCGAAAAATACGTGATTCCCGACGCCGAGCGCACGGAAGACCTTTACGAACACCGTCTGATCCGCAACAAGCTGGAACGCTTGCAGAGCTACCTCGAACAGCAAAAAACGCAGTGCACGTTGGAGATGGAGCAAGCAAAGAAAAACGCGCTCGAAGACCAATGCGTCGCCATGCGGGAACAATCTGGCTTCTTGGAGCAGGCTATCGCAGCAGAAGCGGCGGGGGAGGCTGGTGTTCATCGTGCATGGCGGGATTACCGCCAAGGGCGGGAAAAGGCCCTCCTCAAGCCAGCAGAGACCTATGGAAATGCCTTCCAGGCCTACAAATCCGTATCGGTACAGGAAGTGCAAGAAGGCATCCCGTGGTTGTCGGCAGAGTTGAAACTGGATCTCCGCAGCCTTTATTTCAGGATTGAAGCGAACGGCGACGGCATCTATTTTTCGGCGAAGCGAAAAAACGGCACATGGGGGAAGGAGCGCGAAGCTTTCCTGTGTAGGTCAGAACAGGTCGGCGGATTTGTGGCGTGGCATCCGGTGTTGGAATGGAACGTCCGCATCCAAGATTCCGCCAAGCTTCTCGCTATCGCCGTTGTATTCGATCGCTACGAACGCCAGCATCCTGGTACGATGGTACATGTCCGGTGTTTTGGGCGTGGCATCTTTTTGAACAGTGGGAATGGGTATCAGGAAATCGATACCTATGAACTCCAAACGCTGTCCATCGGTGGGCAAAGCTATAATTTCGCCAAGCAGCTGAACCACAGTTCATGGGGATTGCTCCGCAAGTATTACATCCGGCAGCGCCTCATGGAAAGCAATGAAAGTGACATCATCAAGTGGAATGCATCTTGTCAGCTTGAAAAACGCTGGCAGGCCGCAGCGAATGAAGTCGATGCAGATGCCTACAACAGATTGAAAGGCAGTCTCGACAGCCTGCTCGCGCTCCCTTTCTTGAAGCGGACGCGGCAACAAGACGAGGCGTGGCGCATGACGCAGATTTTCACGAACGACCCGCATTATCACGCCGTCTACCAAGGTTTGCGCAGGCTCGATGACACGCTGGACTTCACGTTTGACGCAGGGCGGTTTCGCTTGGAACACCGCAAATTTGACAAGCTTTACGAATATTGGATTTTCTGTCGTATCATAAAGAAACTCCTGATCAATGAGAAATGGAATACTGCGAATGGTGCCGATGTCATTGCCAGTATCAACGATTTCTTCCGCACGGGCAAAGGGCAGGTGCCCTGCGTGAACTTGACGCATGAACTTCCCGACCATCATACGATGCATATGGAGTTCTACTATGAGCGCCATCTGCGCGAATCCCTCGCCGAGGAAATCAAGCGTGGTGACTCGTCAGCGTACGAAGACAAGGAAAGTGATATGGAGCTCTGGCCGGACTACCTTTTCCGCGTTTGGGTGAGCGACGACAAGTCCATTGAAGGACAGACAGAAGAGAAGCAGAAAGCATCTCTAGCGGAAGCGAAAGCGGAGACGGAAAAAATCTTCATCCTCGATGCGAAATACCGCGACTATGGCGATATGGGCGGCATTGAAAAATTACAGCAGGCAGATCTGCAGGAGATCTGCGTGGACAAATACATCCAGCGTCCTGTCGACCGCCTGCGCATCACGGATATCCGAGCTGCGTTCATCGTCCATTCCGATGCGGCGCCGGAGGAAGAAGCGCCAGGTGTTCCCCGGAATCCGAACAAGCTTCAAGGCAAATACGTGACGTACGATGCTGCGCGGGATGGACGTTTCGGCAGGTTCAACACAGAACACCCACGTCAGCAGGTCGGTGCCTTTTATCTCGTTCCTGCAGATGACAAGGTGCGGGGGATCAACCGCTCGGATATCAATCTCGAGACCTTTTTCAAGCTGATGCTCGAATATGATATGGGGCAGGAAGATGTCTGCTGGCACTGTGGCTCGACGGACGTCGACGTCCAAGTGCTCCACACGCGGAAAGGCTATGAAAAATATCATATGACCTGCCGCGATTGCAAGGAATTTTGGGTCGAGAACCATTGCGACCAATGTGGTGCGACCATCATGAAGCACCCGTTCAACTATTTCGTCGAACGGAATCGCCAGACGTGGCACTTGCGTTGCCCGAACGCGAATTGCAAATCGAATCAGCCGAAAGAAAAACAGCAGAAAACTGCTACCGATATGCCACAAGAAGCATTTGAAATCGAGCAGATGATGAGAGAAGCATACAACAATATGTGGAAGAACGGAGGTCCGCTGGAACCATGACAAACTACTACCTCTACCTCGACGAGAGCGGCAACTTCGAAGAGAAGGGCGGCGCGCCGTCCGTTGTTGCTGGTTTCCTTTTGAAAAGCCGCGGCATCGCGCCCGAGGCCGCGCAGCGGCTTTTGAACCAAGTGAAAACGACGGATGCTTCGTTCGCTGATGTTTCGACGGAGCCGTTCCACGCCATGGAGGACGCGAAAGCGGGCGTCAAGGGGCTCGCTCGCTACATCACGGCGCTCCTCACGACCTTTTCCAAGGAACGCGGCGCGCGTCTCGTCTGCTTCACGAACCAAAAGGACAATGTCATCGTGAACAGCGACAAGACGTACCTCAACGTTTTCGCGAGCGGCATCTACGCGCTCATCCAGACGCTCCTCCGCGAGACGCAAAGGGATATGGATGCGTTCCAGCTGCACGTCCTTTACGCGCACCGCATCGAGACGGAGACGCTGAAGGAGCACGATCTCTACGTGCGCATCGGACGGGACGAATACCGCCAGCGCATCGAAGAGCGCATCGGCCTCCTGCTCGCGAAGCTGCCGCGCGCCGATCGCCGCCGCATTGCGCCCGTCGTGCTCGAGACGGAGAACGGCGCGAAGCATCCGCCGCTCATGCTCGCAGATGCTGTCTGCTTCGCGCTTCGCGGCGGCCGGTCGCGTTTTTCCCTGCTCCAGTCTGGCATCATCGACGAGCTGGCGTCGCTCTCCTATCTCGTGCCGGAAAAGGCGACATGGGAAATGCTGGAAGACTGCTTCGTGCAGAACCGAATGGCCGACGCCATCCTGCTGTGGTACGGCCTCTACGGCAAAGACCTCGGCCGCCGCAAGAAAAGCTTCCAGCGCACGCTCGTCCATTACTTCGCGGGCGCGGACTCGCTCGAGCGCTCCATCACGGCCGGCATCATTTCAGAGTATTTCCAGCAGATTCTCTCCATGCGTCGCTACGATGCGGCGAACGAGCTCTTTGACGCGCTCATGCGCGACTTTTTCCCGCTCATGGAGGAAAACGGCATCCGCCTTGATGCCATGAAATTCGACTTGCATTTCTACCGCCTGACGACAGCGACACACCAGGGCAACACGCGGGTCTCCGCACAGGAGATCGTCGTCTGCCGCATGCTCCTCAAGCGTCTGCCGAAGACGTTCGAGACGCTCGACTACTACTTGAAGTACAAGCTGCGCGTGGTCGAGCACTGGAAGAACGCTTATGCGTTCGACGAGGCGGTGCGCGCGCTCGAGCAGTACAAGGAGTGCATGGAAAACCTCTTGGGCGTGCTTGCCGATGTCGGCGACCTCGGCGACTACAGCGCGGGCGTGACGTCGGACACGCTCGGCAAGATCTACGGCTCGCTCCTGCAGACGCAAACGTTCCTCGGATTGCACGATGCGGCGCATTTCGCCGATGCGCGCGCGGCCTTTGACAGCGCTATGGAGCAATTCACCGATGAGCGCGACCGGCAGCGCGAGTACCAATACCGCACGGCGACGGAAATCGCGGCGGGCGCATACGACAACGCGCGGCGCTGCCTCTGCCGCGCTGTGGCCGTCGATGCGGAGGCGGCTCCCGACGCACTCCTCGCGGCCATCCTCGCCGTGACAAGCGTCAGCGGCCGCTTGTTCGCGCTCGTGCACTATGCGCATCTCATGGATTGGGCGCTCCGCGACGGCCATGCGCTCGGCCGCGCCTTCTACGATGCCTGGCAGAAAGCGGCTTCAGGCGTCCACGCCCTTTTCCCCGACACGGAAGAGGATGCCTACCCGCGTACCACGATCCTCTGGCATTTCGGCGCGGCCTGTGCGCAGATGGGGGAACGCAGCGCGAAAAACTATTACGCGCGCGCCATCGGGGCCTCGCTTCCCGCCCGCACCAATGATTACGGGACGTGCCCGCCGAACGTCGCCGCCGCCCTCGTCATGGAGCTCGACCGCCTCGCCCTTCTCGATGCACACCAGGAGAAAAACCTCTCCGCCCTCCAGAAGCACCTCGCCGCCTTCCTCGCGCAAGACGACTTGCCGCAGGCCATGCGCGACCAATTCGCACCGTGGCAGGACGTCATCGCCCCGCTTACGAAAGAGACCCTCGCCAGAAAGCGCGACGACCTCCTGCACCTCGTCCGCCGGATGCCCGTCCTTTGAGCCTGGCGTTCGTGAAAACATCGGCCGCGAGATAGCGATACGAATCATGCACAGCGAAACGCATTGCAAATTTAATGAGAGGAGGGTATAATCGAACTATGGAAACCATCATCGGAGATCGTCTGATTGAATGGGACGATAAGAAAAACGAGATCAACAAGCGGAAACATGGAATCAACTTTGAAGCTGCAGCTTATGTTTTCACAGATCCCGCGCGGTTGGAATTTTTTGATGAGGCCCATAGTGATGAAGAAGACCGTTATCAGGTTGTCGGAAGCGTTGGGAAAATTGTGTTTGTCGTGTATACGGAACGGGGAAATGCAACGCGCATGATTTCTGCGCGCTTTGCAACTGCAGAGGAAAGGAGAATGTATTATGGCGATTCATAGAATGATTGTCCGTGAAGGCGAAAAGCCGCCGGCCTGGGCAATTGAAGAAATCGAGCGTGCGTCCAAACTGCCGATCAATTTCGATGATGCGCCTCCGTTGACGGACGAGCAGCTCGCGCAGGGCGCGGCGATCGTCCGCGCACGGCGGGCGGCGCGCAAGAAGCAGAACGTCACCATCCGCATCCCGCAGCAGACGATCGACAAGGCGAAGAAACTGCTCGGCGCCGGCTACACGAGCGTCCTGCGCCGCCTCATTATCAAGGCGGTCGATCATCCGGAGATGCTCCAGGATTGTTTGTGATCGGAGGAGATGGCAATATGGCAACGCAGATTGACAGCAAGAAGAAGACCTTGAATGAGATTTTCCGCGATATGTGGTTCCGTATCCCGGAGTATCAGCGTCCTTATGTCTGGGACAAGGACAACGTGCAGCAGCTGCTCGAAGATACGTTCGAGGCATCGCAGGCGAATCCGGATGCGCAGTACTTTCTCGGCTCGCTCGTGCTGAACCAGCGGCAGGTCTCTGAGTCTTCGGGGGAGACCGGGACGCCGGCGATTTCGTTCGAAGAATATGACGTGCTCGACGGCCAGCAGCGCTTGACGACGCTCTACATGATCCTCATGGCGCTTCGCGACTTCGCTGCGAAGCGGCAGAACACACAGCTGCTGACGGTCTGCCGGGGGCAAATCCTTCAAGAAAAAAATAAATATAGCGGCACGCCGGAACGGCTCCGCATCGAGTTCGACATTCGTGGCGACGTTAAGGATTTCATCGATCCGTATGCACGCGAGGAGAAGGGTAAATCGACGTTGACGGCAGATTTTGCCGCCATTGCAGACGACGGCACGAAGAACACTTCCGTCCGCAACATGGCGCGGGCGCTGGACGTGGTCCGCACGTTCTTTTCCGCGCATGAGGCCGCGCTCGACGATTATGCGGCGTTCCTGTTCAACAAGGTCTTGCTGATCTACGTCTCGTCCGGCAGCCTGCAGGACGCGTTCCAGATGTTCATGGTGCTGAACAACCGCGGCGTCCGCCTTTCGAACAGCGACATCTTGAAAGCGGAAAACTTGAAGGAAGTCGAGGACGCGGAGCAGCGGAAAAAATATGCGACGGCATGGGAAGACATGGAATCCTACTTTGCCGACGGCTTTGACAACTTCCTGTACCTGATCCGCTCGATCCTCGTGAAAAAACGTGCGCGTTATAATCTCCTGCGCGAGTTCGAGGAAAACATTTACGCGAGCCAGATCTATGACTGGACGACGAAGACGTATGTCCCGCAGAAGCCGCCGCTGAAGCGCGGCTCCGATACGTTTGATTGCATCGATGCGTACTTCGATGTCTACCAGAAGGTTTTTGATGCCCCGCATGGCAAAGTGCAGGAGGGCGTCTATGCAACGGAGAACTTGCTGACGCTCATGAAGTACCTGAGTTCGGACTTGTGGATGGCCCCCGTGCTTTCCTTCTACAAGAAATTCGGGGAAACCGAGTTCTATCTGTTCTTGCGCAAGCTCGAAGCGAAATTCTCAGCGGACGTCCTCGTCGGGGAGTCGCCGACGCGCCGCGCGGAAAACATCCATGCCATCTTGAAGACCATCGAGAGTGCCGACAGCCCGGCGGACCTCTTCGCCACGCAGGTGTTTGATTTCGACATGAAGGGTCTCCTCGGCGTCCTAGATGGTGACATCTATACGAAAAAATATGCGAAATACGTGATGCTCAAGCTCGACTGGATTTTCCATAACGACGATGGGCAGTTCGTCGTGCCGTCGACGGTGTCCATCGAGCACATCCTGCCGCAGCACCCGGCGGCGGGCAGCACGTGGGACCAGGATTTCACGCCTGCGGAACGCGAAGAGTGGACGAACAAGCTCGGCAACCTCATGTTGCTCTCGCGACGCAAGAACACGTCGCTCGGCAATTCTGATTACAATGACAAGCGGAACAAATACTTCGCGAAGAACATTGATTCGTTCCAGAGCTCGGTTCGTATCTACCAGAAATATACGCAGTGGAAGCGGGGCGATCTGCTCGCAAACCACAAGGAGATGCTGGCAGAGCTGGAAAAGAGCTACCGCATTTGATTCGCCAGAGCAAAATATTGGCATGACAAGGAGCGTCCGCACATCGCGGACGCTCTCCTTTTTGTGTATTCTTGTATACCGAACGAATTCCATTGACATACCAACTATACATTTTTATAATAGGAGTTGCGTAACGCCATATTTTTATGGCGAACAAATGTGTATAACTTGCGGACGACGGCGTCCGATCCGAACGGGCATCTGTGGATGCGGAGAGTTTTCGCATCCGTGCATCTTGTTGGGCCATCACATTCGCCATCCGCAATCCAGAGGAGAGACCGATATGTGCAGAATTGGTTCAATCAAGAGCAAGGTGCCCGTTCAGCCGTCTCTGGCGCTGAAGCTGATGCTGCCGCAGCAGGAAGGGCATGACAATTCGGGCTTTGCCATGGTCATGCAAGACCTCTACGGCATTTTCTCGGGCTACAAGGACAAGCCTCTGCTGTCCATGGCCGTGACGCAGCGCGGCGCGCAGCTCGTCGAGGAGTACATGGACGCGCACAACTTCGTCCAGATCGCGGAGTGGATTCCGATCCCGGACAAGCGGCCAGGCCTTGACATCCAGGCGATGCCGTACTACATTTTCCGCAACTACGACTACCCGGAGGAGACGGAGCACATGACGCAGCGGGAGAAGGAAGACCTGCTGCTCGACACGCGCCTCGCGCTCCGCAAGATTTTGGAAGAGAAAAATGCCGGCTATGTCTATTCGTTCTGGCCGGACGTGCTGACGCTCAAGGAGATCGGCGACCCGGCCGACATCGCGACGTACTTCCATCTCTGGGACGACAATGGCTGCCTCATGGCGAAGTCGATCGTCGCGCAGTGCCGCCAGAATACGAACTACGCGATCGTGCGCTACGCCGCGCATCCGTTTTTCCTCCAGGGCTACACGCTCTGCGCGAACGGCGAGAATACGTTCTACACGAAAAACAAGGAATTCCAGAAATCGCTGCACCGCGGCTACATCGGCTTCGAGTCCGACTCGCAGTGCTTTTTGAATACCCTCCATTATGTGCATCACGAGCTGCAGTGGCCGCTCGTCTACTACAAGCACGTCATCACGCCGCTGCCATTCGATGAAATGAATGAACGCGACGACCGCGACGTGCTGTCCTCCATCCGCCAGAGCCTCGCGAACCTCGAGATCAACGGGCCGAACACGGTCATCGCCGTGCTGCCGGACGGCACGATGATGACGTGCTGCGACAGCAAAAAGCTGCGCCCGGTCGTCGTCGGCCGCACGGATACCATGGTCGCGATCTCGTCCGAGGTCTGCGGTCTCAATGAGATCCTGCCGGACCGCGACGAGACGCAGGACATCTACCCGAATGAGCGCGAGATCGTCACCATCGACAACAATCTGGAGGTAGCAAGATGCGAGCAATGAAGACACAGGACGTGGGAGTGAACGATCTCCCATGGAAAATCGAATACGATCCCGAGCGTTGCACGATGTGCGGCAGCTGTGTCGCCGCGTGCTCGTTCAAAGCCATCCATGTCGTGACGAAAGCGCGGAACCTCACGATCTCGGAAGAGGGCGTGCCGACGCCGAAGCGCACGCATATCGCGCGCCCCATCATCGAGCAAGTCGCGAGCCTCACGGATCGTTGCCGAGGCTGCGGCATTTGTGAAAAAATTTGTCCGAACCATGCGATCCGCCCCGTGCGCAACCCGGACCAGCGCCAGGCGCTGCTGTCGAAAGACAACGGCCCCATCAAGCGCGGCGGCCGCACGAACCTCAATGCGCAGCGCGCGCTCGACTCCATCGTCGTCGGCCGCATCTCGCAGATGACGGACCCG
>OMWS01000043.1 GCA_900314825.1 uncultured Veillonellaceae bacterium
ACCGGCTCACTTTTTCATGATCGACTGGCTCACTTTTTCGTTATCACCGTGGCTCAAAAATTCATGATCAAGTGGCTCACTTTTTCATTGACAAACACAACCTGTTTTCTGGAAACTTATGATACGAGCAAAATTTTCATGACCGAAGACTTCATCACAAATTTCGCGCACATGATGGATATTTTCATCGCTGATCTGAACGAACAAACTTCCAGTATCGGCTAGGAGCTCATGTGCCAGAAAGATGCGGTCGCGCAGGTAGCTCAAGTACGAATGAATCCCGAGCTCCCATGTATCACGGAATGCCGTAATCGTCTCCGGCTCTTGCGAGAGGTCTTCGTCCTTGTCCTTCACGTCGCGCTTGTTCACGAACGGCTGGAAGTTCGAGCCATATTTGATTCCATACGGCGGGTCGAAATAGCACATCTGCACCTGCCCGGCCATGCCCTCTTTTTCGAGGAGCGAGTTCATGATGACGAGGCTGTCGCCGGCGATGAGGCGGTTCGTCCAGTCCACACCGTGCCGGTAGAACTCCAGCGCGTCGCGGTGACGGCGCTGCCGTTCGAGCGGCGTCTCGCCGAAGAGCGACATCTGCGGCTCCTGGAAGTCGTCGCCGATGGCCTGCACCGGGCGCAGGATTTTCGATGGCTTGATGGACTCGTGGATGTGGATGGAGGACGACGGCACGTCAAACGACATCCCTTCCTTCTTCCCAGCCCACTCCAGCGTCGGGTCGATGTTCGGGTCATACGCGTACGTCTTCATTTCCTCCGCCACGCGGTCATACCGCGCCATGCCGATGGCAGGGTTGTTCGTCCGCTGCTTGTCGTGATGATCGTACGCCGTCACCTCGCGCATCTTCTCAAGGTCTTTCTCCGAGAGCTCCTTTTTCTTCCGTGGCATCAACGTCTCTCCTCATCTTTCTATCTTGCAAAGTTTTCAACTTTGCAACTTTTTAACTATGCATCTTTTCAACTTTTCAACTTTGCAAGATGATCTGTCAATATTGTTGCAAGGTAAGAGCTCAACGTCTTGTCATCTTCCGCAGCCAACCGGCGGAGTGTTTTGTATTCGCTCTCTCGCAGCATGACAGCTACGCGCCGGTCACGTTTTTCCGTCGGTGCATCCTCTGCGTGGATTTCCGCTTCATGCTTCCGTTTCCGATTCTCAACGATGGCTGCACGCTCCACGCCATACGGTTTCGATTCTTTCGGCAATGCCATTTCTTATACCCCCATCTCTCGGATGAATGCCTTGTAGTCATCGACGGCATTATTCTTTTTGCTGTAGTCGCTAAGCAACTGACGCATATATTGGGCTTCACGGACTGCGACACATTCGCGGATGCGCGTCTTGTAGAGCTTCGTTCCCGTCCGCTGCGCCAGGTCTTCGTACTCCTTGACCATCTGCCTCGCCAATGTGGTACGTTCATTGAACCTGGTCAAAAGGATGCCGTCGATGCAGAGGTCGGGATTGAACGTCTCTCTCACGTCATCGACATCCCCAGCAATCTCCGCATATCCATCTGCGGAAAACGCATCCGCATTCGCTGCAATGATGGCTTTTTGTGCTGCGCACAGCGCATTGATCGTCAAAAGCCCGATGGACGGCGGCGTATCGATGACACAGTAGTCATAACCTTTGGCCTTCGCCAATGCCTTCGACAGACGCCTCTCGCGACCGATGGCCTTGTACAACACCGGCTCTACCTCGACGAGACTTCCATCACCGGCGATGAGGTCTACATTTTCCAGAACGTTTTGCACGTAGTCATCGAGACGGGCGTTTTTCTCCTTCTGCAAGAGCTCCGATGTTCCTTGAAGATTCCGGTTCGCGCGGAGCACCGTACTCATATTTCCCTGCGGGTCCATGTCGACGCACAAGATTCGCCCCTTTTTCCGGAGTAGGTCGACCAGAGCGAGCGCCGTCGAGGTCTTTCCAGAGCCGCCTTTTTTGTTGACAACTGTGAAAGTTTGCATCTTTTAAAGTTCCCCTCTTTCTATCTTTCCACCTTTGTATATTTGCAACTTGCAATCTTTAGAACTTTGGAACTTGCAATCATTGTAACATACAAACTTTCCAACATGCAAACAAAAAACGCCAGGCATCAAGCCTTGGCGCTACTGTGCCGGAGGATGGCCTCCATGTATTCTACAGCATGTTTCGTATCCATGCCGGCTGCCATATCCGCTGCTTTTCCAAGAAGGCTGGACGGATATTTCTCGAGCCATGCCATAATCTGTCGCTCGTCGATGCCGAGAGCCAGACATTTCTCGCCAGCCTGGCGCGCATCATCGTCGAAGGAAGATGCTTGCTCCTGGTTCTGGCTTCCGTGAAAGAGTTCCCAGGCTTCACGGTCACGACGGGCATTTTCCTGCCTCGCCAGTTCTTCCGCAGCTTTGATGGCTTCTATGGCCTCCCGCTCGCCAGCATAGTCCTCATCGAGAGCTCGTCGAAGATACCCCGCCGGGTTCTTCACTTGGCCCTCCTTCTGCGCTGCGAGCGTTAGGCGCAACTGTGCTTCGCAATAATCTGCACCGCACGCCTCGATGTATCCTTTCGCCATCTTCTGCGTGAAACCACAAGAGACCATTCGCTTCACAAGGTCCAAGTCCTGGATACTGTCTTCAGATGCGGGAAGTAGAGGTGATCCTTCTTCCGCATGAAGCACTTCCTGGATATGGACCAGAATTTTCACCGTCTTTTTTCCTTCCCTGATATATTCTGGGGTGAGTTCGAGGTCGGTGCATTCGTTTACCGTCTGGATGGCCGGATCCCACGCGCGTCGCTTGAACTGTGAAAATACCTGATAGGATTTTCCTGATGCGCCAAGCAATCCACGCCATTCGTCCGTCGAGTAGCAAACCTTTTTTGCGCGTTTCCAACTTGAACAGACCTCGTACAGCCGCATGGCAGGATATGTCCCGCATTTGCTTAACGATTCAAGTTCGAGCTGCGTGAAGTTTCCACGTAAATCGTTGATATACGGAGCTAGTCTCGGATTTACCTCGGCAGTGAGGACTCCATTTCGATACTCGATCGTCGGGACGAGATTCATGACCGTCCAATCATCATCTGGATGCTCTTTGCTCTGAATCTCCACAACCGTTCCGGCAGCTTTTTTGCATTCGGCCTTCAAGCTTTTTCCAAGCTTGTTATCGTTGATGTGCAGAAATTTGATAACATCCATGCCACTAGCTTTCAATTGGTCGAGACGACCTTCCTTGACAGCCATCCACAAGATGTAGTTCGTCAGCTTATAGCTCATGGGCGTCATGTTTCCATGTATCCGTACAAGCTTATTATCTTTGGTGAGCATGAGCCCCTTTTTATAGCGAGCTGGCTTTTCAGGCATGGCCATATTTTTCATCCTTTCAAATGTGACATTTTGGGAGGTACCTCATATTTTACCTCCCGACTTGTCACACTTCGGCCTTATTATACTGCCTGAAAG
The DNA here is from genome assembly GCA_900314825.1 of uncultured Veillonellaceae bacterium. GTDB lineage: Bacteria > Bacillota > Negativicutes > Selenomonadales > Selenomonadaceae > Selenomonas_C. The sequence goes on from OMWS01000043.1 coordinate 3,455, forward strand.
AATTTTTTTCAACCAAGTGTGACAAGTTGGGAGCTCCCAACTTGTCACTTTACCTCCCAAAGTGTCACACTTTACCTCCCAAAGTGTCACACTTAGAGCTTCATTTACCTCCCAAAGTGTCACACTTTACCTCCCAAAGTGTCACACTTAGAGGCCGTAAACCCGCATGGTTACTTGGCTCGCGGCCTCCGAAAACAACAAAATTTATTTTGTAAAAAGCAACAAACAGAGAGACCATCCTGTGGATAACTTCGCTCATGCTTGCGATTGCGAAAAATGTTGTTGTTGCTCTTCGGCTTCGCCTTGAAATAAGGCGGGCTACGTGCCTGCTTCGTGATCGTGTTAATCATTTTAACTTACGCCTCCTGCGCGTACTGATGTGCAGTAACTTCTTGATGGTCACGACCGATGTCCTCGATGTCCTGCGTGAAGACACCAGATGCGTGGGTCGCCGTGAGGATCGCGTCGACGTAGCTGCGCTTCTTCGCCATTTTGAGGACGGTGTTCAGGCTGGACGCGAAATTGTTGACGTATCGACGCTCGCGACTGTTGCAGCTGCCGAGACCAACCGCGACGATGTTGCCGTCCATGTCGTAGACCGTCGTCGCGATTTCGTAGAGCACGAAGCCGTCCTTCAGGGATTCGATGCGATGGATGACCTCGGCGGTCGAGCGGAAGCCGAAGATGGCGGCGAGGTGTTCTGCACCGGCCTTCAAAAGCACGGGCTTGCGGCCGCAGCCAGGGATCGTGTTGTAGTCCACGCCAGGCTTCAGGTGCGCGGCGATGACGGCTTCGATGGATTCCGTGCTGACGACTGCCGCGGCAGCTTTCTTCGATGTGATCTTGCGCGTCATCTTCTTGGCCGGGGCTTTCGTGGACGATGCCGCCGATGCGGGTGGCTCGGGCGTGGTGACGTTTGCGGGAGCGACCTCCGCCTGGATGACGGGCGGCTGCGCCGTGGTGCTATGCTTCTTCGATGCTTTGTGTGTCTGCGGCTGCGTAGCTTTGACGGTCGCCGTCTGCTGAACGGCGGGCTGTGCGGGCGGCTCGATGATCGGCGTTGCCGGCTTGATGTTCATGGCGTTTGCCTTTGACGCGAGCGCGGCTTTGATGTCGTTGATGTTCATTTCGAAAATCTCCTTTCGGGATCAGATATGAGCGGGCAGGGTGTCGTCGACGTAGTACGCCCAGACGAACGGATTGAATACGGCGGGATGCAGCTCGCCGCCGTACTCCGCGACGACATGGTTGTTGTTCTCGTACTTGACGATACTGACTTCATCCATCTTGCCGTCGAGGCTACGGATGTGCGCTTTGACCTTGTTGTCCATGATGTGATCTCCTTTCATTCGAGCAGACCTTCTTCCTTGAGGCTGCGGTAGTTGCCGTCCGTCCCCACAATGATGTGGTCGAGCAGGTGGATGCCGAGGATTTTTCCGGATTTCGCGACGCGCTCCGTGGTCGCGACGTCCTCACGGCTCGGCGCGGTGTCGCCGGACGGATGGTTGTGTGCGATGATGAGCGAGGTCGCGTTATGCAAGATCGCCCCTTTGAACACCTCTCTGGGCGAAACGAGGCTGCCATCAACCGTGCCGCGCGTGATCTCCTGCACGCCGAGGATCGTGTTCGACGTGCTCAAGTAGAGCGCGCAGACGACTTCTTGTGCTTCATCCTGCAAATCCAAGACGGAATTGAAGACAGCTGCAGCGTCTTCGGGATTGTGAATGCTGCGGTGGTCGATGTTGTACAAGTGAGACGGCTCGCGCACGAGCTTGATGTGCGTGAGCGAAATGCGGATTGCCATGATGGCACGCTCCTTTCCAGAAAAAGAAATAGCCGCCGTGATTTCTCACGACGGCCTGAAAACATACAGGTAGGGGTTACGGCAGCGGGTGGTCGATGACGTCGATGCGCGTATCAGCGATGTCGATGCTCGTCAAGACGATTTTCTCGTCATCGAGCAACCACTGAACGCACATCGCAGCTTCATGCGCATTGGCGGCTTGCACACTGACCGTGACCTTGCGGGTTTCTGTGATTTCAACTTTGAAGTCCTGGTCCATAACTTACTTCGCCTCTTTCTTCGGCACGCTGATCGAGAAGCGACGGTAGGTCGTCGTTTTCGTGTACTTCGCGACGAGCTCCGGGTAGTCGGCCTTGAGCTTCGCCGTGTCCAGGCGGCTCGTGCTGCTAGACTTCCAGCGGACGGAATACCCTTCGGGCGTCTTGCCGCACTCCGCTTCGCCGAGCAGCGCTTTGAGCGCGTTCTCGCTTTCATCTTTCGAGATTTTGATCTGTGTTTCGACATCTTTGAGCGATTCGAGGTCATTGATGAACGCGTCAGCTTCTGCACCGAGGATGACGGATGTGCCGTTGCTGGATGGGTAGAGCGTATCCAGTGCCTTGCCGGATGTAGCATCGACAGCGGGCGGCGTAAGCGCGAGCACGTGGTTGCGCCAGAAATCAGCTTCGAGCGCCGTTACGGTTGCAATGGTTTCATCGTCGCGGGCAACTTCTTCCACACGGAAATCGTTACCACCGATGAGGACGACGACGTAGGTTTTTGCGAGGTCGAGGACGGCCATGTAGTGCTGCACTTGGATGTAGTATTCCTGCGGCAGACCGTTGTCCCAATCCTTGACGGCGAACCCATTCGCGGTCTTGATCTCGAGCAAGCTCACGCTACCGTCTTTCTCGCGCGCGATGCCGTCCACGTTTGCGATCATGAACGGGTACTCGCGGCAGTTGAACAAATACGGGACTTCTTCGACGACGAGGCCGCTGCGCTTCGCGAACTCCGTGCGAAGCACCGGCTCCATGACGTTGCCCCAGTAGATGGCGGGCGTTTCCTTTTCCTCGGTTTTGTCGCTCGTCTTGTCGAGGTAGACGTCGAGCGGGCCGCGCCAGCGGTTCAGGCCACACACAGCGGCAGCATCGCTACCGCCGATGCCGTGCTTGCGCATCTGCAACCACTCTGCATGGCTGATCTTGTTGGTGTTGGAGAGTGCAACTTTTGACATGATGGATTCCTCCTTGTAAAATAGAACGTAGATGATTTATTGAAAATCGCCATCTGGGAGAAGCTGTGCGAGAGCTCCCCCGGATGGCTTTTTTTCATGCTGAAAATCAGACGGCAGCGGGCTCTTCGTCGGCGGGCGCGTCGTCGGAGACTTCCAAGACCTTGTTGACGATGGCCTCGACGTCGTTGAGGACGCTGAAGATTTCCCTCATGACATTCGCCGGCTTGTGAGTCTGCGCGTAGTGCGCGATGTAGTCGAAGCCCTGACGCTCGAAACCCGTGACGTGGGCGATGTTGGCGAGGACGAGAGCGCTGAACTCGGCGACGACTTCCGCCTTGGCGTTGTCATAGACCGTGAGATCGACGATGGTCGCGTGGATGGCGTGCGCGAGCTCGTGGTAGTACACCACTGCGTCATCGGCGCAGAGCTGGATGCTGTTCGTGCGGAGCGAATACTTACCGAGGTAGTTCGCGCGGAGCGGCGCGTAGCTCACGTCGATGCCGAGCTTCGCGGCGACATCGTAGAACGTCGGATGCGTCGCCGGCTCGTACGAGTGATCGTACGCGAGGGATGCCCCTTCCGTGTCTTCCACGCGGAACACCGGGATAGGACGGTAGCCCTTGACGATGACCTTCTCGACTTCCTCGCCGGTCTTCTCGTCCTTTTCGCGGATTTTGAACGTCAACGGTGCCAGAATGTGGATCGCGTGCGAGCCCTTTTTGACGTGGCGGCCGGCGTCAGCCCACTGCTTATAACCGCGAGCGTCGCACGTGCCCTGCAGCATCTGGAGGACGCGGTTGCCGATGGACCATGCGTCGCTGGGGATGACGTCGCCTGCGTGGCGATGGATGATGCTGAACGCGACCTTCTCCGGCAGCGTGCCGGTCTTGAACATACCAAGGAGCTGGTCGACAGCCTCTTTGATGATGGCGTCGTTCTTGACGTTGCTTGCGATATCTTTCTTCATTTGGGTTCTCTCCTTTGTAAAATGTTGTGGTAAGTCTAGGCGACTAGACTACGGCGGATGGTGCGATAGTTGTCACGGTGGAGCTCTTGGCACAGAGCTTGCCTCCTTTCGATGGCAGGAAACAAAAATTAGGCATGAAGAAAAGCCTCACGCAAGAAGCGCGAGGCTTTATTTTCGTTGGAGTTGTTGGCGGAGCGGACAGGATAGCTGACGTAGAGCTTCCGCTTCGCGCGCGTCACGGCGACGTAGAGCAAGCGACGTTCCTCGTCCAAGTCGACATCCTCCTTGGAGGACGGCAGGATACCATCGGCAGCGCCGATCAGGAACACGTTATCGAACTCCAAGCCCTTCGAGGCATGGATGGTCATGAGCTGCACCGCATCGCTCCCGGCTTTCGCCGCTTTTTCACGGACGGCGTTGAGCTGGTCTTGCAAATCGTCGATATGGGCGAGCAGGGCAGGAAGCGACGAAAAGTCCATGAGCTCCTGTGTCCAGGCGCGCAAGAGGTCGGTCTTCTCTGCGCCGAGGAACTTGTCATAGCCAGCGGCGAGCAGCGTTTCGATGGCCTCTGTCGGCGACTGCTGCGCCAACGACGAAATGGCCTCGTCCATCTGGTTCACGTAGGACAACTGGAAGAACGGCAGCGGGAGCATCGTCGCGGCGTGGACAAGCGAGCAGCCGTTTTTCTTCGCCAGCTTCTGGATGTCCTTCAGGAGCATCTGCCGGATGTAAAGGGCGTGAAGCACGGTTTTGAAATACTTTGCCTCGTCCGGCATGAGCGCGTACCGCAGGATGCTGATGACTTCTCGATACGGGGAACTCCATGCTTTCAGGGAAACGTGCGACTTACAAATGAACGGCAGCTGCTTTGCAAGCATCGTCTCGAGCATCGTCGATGCGGCGAACGACGAACGGTAGAGCACGGCGATGTGGTCGTAGCGTGTGCCGGCCTTGTGCAGCTTCTCGATTTCCTCGATGACGCGCGCGGCTTCGTCGGCTTCATCCGTCGCGGTCAGATAGAGCGGCGCATCGCCATTCTCGCCTTGATATGCTGCGGAGAGCGGCGGCAGGTCGCACATGATCCTGTTCGCCAAGCCGAGGATGCTCGGGGTCGAACGATAGTTGACCGTCATCTCGCGCACTTGCGCGTTGCTGGATTCCTTCACGAAATCCGTCATCGAGCTCGCCATCGCGCCACGGAACGAGTAAATGCTCTGGCGCTGATCGCCCACGAGGCAGATGTTCCCCGTCGCGACGAACAGGTGAATGAGCTCCTTCTGCACCTCATCGCAATCTTGGGCTTCATCAACGAGCAGGAAATCCCAGACTTCCTGCAAAGCGTGGAGCACGTTCGGCTGTTTCTGGAGTAGGCGCAGAGCAAACGGTTGCATCGAATCGAATGTCAGCTCCTTCCCAGAAAGGAGTAACCTGAAGAACTTCTCGCGGACGGCCGCAGTCGACTTGTCGATTTCGGTTGTGCGGTTCATCGAGCGGACAACCTTCTCCACGGTCGTGTCCGTCTTTTTACCGATGAGTTTTGCAATGGCCGCATTGCGGGCGGCTTCATTCGTGTTCACGGAGAAATCACGGAAGCCGTTTGCCTGAAGGACGCGGAAACAAATGCTGTGAAAGGTCGAGACCTGGCATCCAGTTGTCGCTCCGAGACGGTCGCGGAGCTCCAGCGCGGCTTTGCGGCTGAACGTCAGCATAAGGACGTGCGCTTGCGGAAAGTTTTCTTTGATGGCGAGCATCCGCGCGACGAGCACTGTCGTCTTACCAGTGCCGGCGCCGCTTGCGACGACACAGCGCCCCGTGAGCGGCATGATGGCTGCAAGCTGCTCATCATTGAGCTCCTGCTTGCCGTCTCCGTCACGGACGACATTAGGGTAGTGGATGGAAGCGAGCGGCAGTTTTGCGTCTGGCGCAAAAGCCGGATGTGGAGTGAACATGGTCTTCATTTGGAAGATCTCCTTTCAAAAATGGCACAAAAAAGACCGTCATCGCATGGATGCGGTCGCGTCATGGGAGAATCGAATACCCCCGTGGGCTAAGATTCCCACGGATCGATTTCTCCACGAAAGACGTACTGGATAGCGACGGACACGAGATTTCCGTCCCCTATAGGTTTCATTTGGCGTATCTCGTGGCGATGCGGAAAACATGGTTTATATGGCGAGCTCATGGTAATTGTGCGGGTGATGATGCTGTTACAGATGAAAGGAAAATGCTAATGACAAAACTTAACCGAGGATTCTTGCGGGCGGCGCGTCGGAGGATGCACATCTCGACCGAGCAGGCCGGAGCGGCTATCGGAAAGCAGCGAAGTGCCATCTGGCGTTACGAATCTGGCACGTCAAATATGACGGTGACAGACCTTTGCCGCCTGCTTGACCTTTACCGCATCAAGCCGCAGGACGTATTTGTCCAGGCACAGGAGGTAGCTCATGCAGTACGTGTTTGATTTCGGGCGGCTTCGGGAACTGCGCCGTGCGAAGAAACTGCGGCAGGTCGATGTCGCCGAACGGATGGGATGCTCGCCGTCCCATCTGTCGAAGATCGAGCTCGGCGAGATGACTGCGACGGTCGATGACCTCGCACGTCTGGCCAGCATTTACGAGGAAACGAACATCGCGGACTTCTTCGTCCGCAGAATTTGACGGAGGTACAACAACATGAAAGAAAAAACAGCAGACCAGCTCGCTTACATCGGCGGGCGCGTCGTGGAAAATCTGGAAGCGCGCAACGCATGGAAAGCGCAGATGAGACCAATCTGGATTCGCGAAGGGCAGCGCCTCCGCGAACTCCGCGAAAAGCTCGACATCCCGCGCTGCCACATCGCAAAGAAGATTCACGTCTCGGATGGCGTCCTCTATCGCCTTGAACGCGGCGATGCCATCAAACGGCGTCCGCTCGTATTCGCCGCCTACCAGACGGCCATCGAGCTTTTCCTCTCGAAGCGTGCGCTTGCCGTCCAGTCGTTCAACATCTGAAAAATTTTTCGCGAGCGCGTGTGTAAAAGGAAACTTTGCGGGCGTAGGATAAATAAGGGAAAGAGAATGTGACAAAAGAAGCTTGCGACAAATGCCGTGAAGTCCGCTCTGAGTGGGCTTTGCGGCATTTCGTCTTTTGTTGACATTCTCGCCCGCGCCCGCTATCATTTCCATAAACGAACAACCAGAAGGAGGAATCCACAGCACATGATACACACGATGACCATTTCCCATAAGCTGCCATCGGAGAGCGCGGCAAAACGTATCCTAGCGTTGATGGGGTATGATCCAACTGAACTGGAAGGGCGCGGGCCGTGGAACGAACCACATCCGGCGAGCGGCATAGATGAAGTCAGCGTCAGCAGATGCCAGCGGGGCAATGGAAACTACGGCATATCACTCACCGACTACTACATCTTCGTCCGGCTTGAACCTCTGACGCTGACAACTGGAGAAAAGCACATCGAGCTTTTCCGCTGCTCGCCGGAGAACGTCAAGGAACTACAGGATGCGTTTAGAGCGTTCATGGTGACGTATCTCGACCTAGACGGCACTCCCTCGTCACTCAATGACCTTTCAGAGCTCTCGACCTGGGATGCACAGCGCGTCGATTATACCCGCGACATCAGGATGCGGAATCACGACGAAGTCCTCGCTATGATGAACATCTTCAAGATGTCTGCTCTGACAAACGGGCGACGGGATGCCATCAACGGCCTCTCCACGTACGGCGATCACTTCTACGACACGACGTTCAAGGTCGGCAACGGTACGTGGGAAATCGAGGGGTACGACAAACAGGCGCAGGTCGAGCAAAAAAAAGACCTCTACGCCGAGAATGACGCAGAGGACATCTATCGTGAACTTGTCGACGAGGCTCAAAGCGTGCTACGGCTGGAGTATCGTCGCAAAACATCTGGAACGCGAACAAGCTCAACCCACTTCGAGAGCCGGAACATCATGCCGTTCTTATCCGAAGAACTAGCAACGGAGTGGTTCATGGATGCTTACGGGAGCATCGTCGGTTTCGAGCCATTCTACGTGTTATATTACCAGTTACAGCTAAAGATAGCCGAGGCGTTCCCAATGTCCGACCGTGAAGTGAAGCGTGAGACGGCACGGAAGAACCGGTACGACAGACAGAAGAAAGCCGCTGACAATGCTGGTCGGAAAATTCCGCAATACGAGAAACAGATCCTTGGGCGGACAGCACAGCAGTATTGGGATTTTATGTCGTTCGTCGCGCGTCACAAGGGACTCCAGAACGCACGAGATCATTTCGACGAGTTCCATTGCGATAGCCACCGCGGCTTCGACACCTTCGTGAAGAACATCCGCGAGAAGGTCGGTGTCTCCCCAGTCGCCATCCCGAAGAACTGGCTATATCGCCGTCCGAACGGAAATGGTCGCAACCTCGATTTGCAAAACTGGTACATGAAGAACCCCGTCCAGAGGCCGGAATCTAGGTGATGCCAGGCGCAGATGTCGAAAATATAGGCTTTTGCAAAAACGATAAAAACGGGGCGAAGCGTCAGCGAAAACGTCCTTAGTGGACGGCTGGCGCTCTTTTTTATGCTAACAGTCGCATCGCATAAAACGGCGCATGAATCTCTTCCAAGAACCTCGTTGTAAGTAAAAATGAATTCACTGTAATATAATTCATTTTTACTCGTCGTCATCAACGAATTTGAAAATTTCCTCGACAGTGAGTTCGAACACATCTGCAATGTCCATCGCAAGTCGAAGGGATGGATTGTACTTCCCACGCTCCAGGGCGGAGATTGTCTCGCGCCGAACACCGACCATCTCGGCGAGCTCGGCTTGCTGGAGATGATGCTCCATGCGGAGCTCGTGTATTTTCGTCTTCAGCATAGGTCATCCCCTCCATTTTCGAGATAGAGGAAAGCCAGGCCGATAGTCGTATGTCCAATGCCAAAACCAAAATCCAGGACGGTAAACATCGACACGTCGAAACCTCCGACGAATTCGAAAAACACGAGCAGGATGATGACGGACATGACAGCCGCATATCCGGCAAAATAAGCTTCGCACAAATGCGCATTCGCCATTTCGTCGAAGGCTTCTTTTTTACAGAACCCTACTATAAGGCTTACACTCAACATCAGGAGGCTGGAGATGAGAGCAGCAACCGGCCAATGAAAAAATGTGTTGAGAATGCCAATTAGAAAGAAGATGATGCCGACGAAGAGGTAGCCCCATTTGACATATTGGGTGACGGTCAGATACGGAAGTTTCATGAAATGTCGTCCTTTCTAAAAATCATTCGTCGTCTCCATATTTCTCGCGCAGGAGAAAGCTGAGGCCGTAGACAGCAAAGCCGGCACCCATGGCAATCATGTTTTCTGTCAATATTTTTACCTCGGCGAATCCCCAATGTTCTACCGTCCCCATGACAGCCAACGAAATGATGATCGCCCAAAAGCCGTCTTCGTAAGCCCGGCCTTTATGGGCTTCTGCCATTTCGTCCGTCTCCTCGCGTTTGCCGACCAAGCTGAAAATGAACGTCAATGCGATCACGACGGCCAGCAGGATATCGAGGAAGTCCACGAATGCCCCGGAAAAGAAATCGAGGACGCCGAACACGAGCATCGCGCTGCCGACGACAAGGTTGGACAGCGTGTAATATTGCGCGAGAGTAAAGGATGGTCGTTTCATGCTACATCGTCCTTTTTGAGATAGAAATAAATCACTTATGATAGAAATAAATCACTTTATGTTGTAAATATATCACATCTCAAAAGAAACATCAATATGATCGTGAAAAATCTACATAAAAATCCGCCGAAGGCGCGAGCCAGCGGCGGACATTCATTTTTCGTTTTTAGTCAACGACTGTGATCATCATATCCACAGCGTGATCCCAATCGCCATAATTCGGAACAAGTTTGAATCTGGAAGTTCCCGCGCTTTCGCCGGTGATGATAAACTCCGTTGCGGATCCTTTTCCGCCAGTACGTCCAGCTGTTTGTGTGTGAATGCCATTCCAAGAACCGCGGGTTCCCATCGTACGCAGGACGCCCGCACCTTGGCAGGTGGCATCTGGTGCGATATGGATTTGCTCTCCGACGTGGATGGTGATGTCTGTTTCCGAGACAGTCATCGGCATATGCTCACCATCTGTATGGTACGTGACGAGCTTCGGTGAGGACGCTGCTGCTGTTTTTTGCTGTTTCGCAGCTTCTTCTGGATCGCCTCCGAGCATATCGACGATCTGCTGCTTCCCGATGGTTTTCGCAGCTTTGACAGGGGTCAATCCATCTTTGTCTGCAATGGTTTTGTCAGCCTGCTTGTCCAGGAGCATCTGCACGAGGTCAGCATTTCCGTTCTTCGCAGCCAGAAGGAGAGCAGTCTCACCGTTCTTGTTTTTTGCATTGACGTCGATGTCGTGGCTCAGGGCTTCCGTGACGAAATCTTTCTGGTCAGACAGGACTGCCAGATGCAGAAGGGAATTCCCATCGCTGTCAATGAGCGTCCAGTCAGCACCATTCTTCAGCGCAGCGAATGCTTCTGCCTGCTTTGCCATGGTGGCGTATGAGATGGGAGCATGGTTCTTGCTGTCCACGTCCTTTTGGCGGTCGACATCCTGCTCGATGATCTTGTTCAGCACATCCATGTTGCCGGAGTTCGCGGCAGCCATGCATGGCGTCTTTCCATTGTCGTCCTTCGCGCTCAGGTCGAAGCCAGCTTTGAAGAAGAGCTGCACGATGGTGTCGTCTTTGCTCTCGATGGCCTTGTTGAAGGCGTCTGCCGTATATTCGACGTTCATCTTCGAAAGCTCCTGACGCGCGTCTTTCTTCGGGTCTCCGCAGCCAGCCAGAAGTAGCGTGGCAATCAGTGTGATGAGAGCTGCAAAGACGGCTCTCCGATGGAATAGTATCGTGTCTATCATATCCATTCCTCCAGGTTATTCGTGGAAGCCGTAACGGTCCCAATGGGCTTCGCAGAAGTTGAGGGCTGCTTGCGCCAATGGGTTTGTGGAAACAGAGCGAGGATCGCTCTTGTAGGCGGAATAATAGACATCGCCCTCATCCCAGCTATACGAGTAGTATGTGGCTCGCTGGCGCTGATTGGGGTAGACTGCTTTGATGTATGCGTTGTGGATGTTCGTCCGATACCTCCAGTCGGTTTTTGTCGACGAGACATAGTACTGTGTGCCTGCCTCGTCTGAATACACCCAGTAGTCGGCGGCCTCGGCCTGATCTGCTGGTACGAGCAATCCTATGCACAAGAACGCAGCGACGACGCAGGTCAAGAAACGGCTGAAAAAAGTTTTGGTCATGTTGAGACCCTCCATTCGGTAAAGTTATAAAATCCGATTTACTATGTGAAAACAGCTAAAAGAATCAGTCAAAAGCGCCAATATTGATGTCTGTGATGATGCCGTTCTTGCAATCGAAGCGAATGCCGACGTATTCTGATGATTCTGTTCGATAGAATGCATACGAGCGGCCATTCTTGTTCTGCTCTTGATGTGTTGGCGTACCATAGAGGCTCTGGAGAACAGATGCTTTCATGCCGACATAGGCACCAGCTGGTGTTGCAAACCCATTGTTCGCCGTCGCTGAGACATGGACGACACTTCCGTTTACGAATATAATGATGGAAGAGCTTCCATATTTCCATGTTGTGACGCGTCCAGGGAATAATGGGTGATCGTATGTCGTACTGCTTGACGATGGGCGACCGTAGATGCTTTGGACGTAATCACTTGACGCTTGATACGGGATTCCACCAAGTGAGACCTCGCTGTCACTGACAGATTCTGCCGAGCAAATAGTTGCGACAAGCAGAGTCATGAGAAAGGCCATGGAAGAGATGAGTTTTTTCAAGATGAAAGTCCTCCTTAGAATAGTTTCGCGACATAATTCTCCCAAAATCAATAAAACTCCTCCATTCGACATCCTTGCCATAAAGTTAAAAATCCAATTTATTATACTCCAAAACATAACGAAAAGCAATATTTCCAGAATCTTTCGTTTCCATATCTATGAGAGAGAAAGATATTTATGCTTAGAAGGAGATTTCGCTATCGTGTCGAATTGAATGGGTATGAACTATTTTAGGAGGTTGTCTCTTTTGAAACACAGTATCAAAAATGTCATGACGGCCTGCGTCCTCGGCGGCGTGATGGTTTTCGGGATCGGATGCGCAGCGCCAGATCAAGCATCAGCGGCACCGTGGGTCGATCTTGACTACGGAGAAAGCGCCAGAAATCATTGGTCCGTAGACATCGGTTCTATTCAGACCAGTGGAAAAGAAACGAAAGTCACCGTAAGTCTCGAAAATGAATATAATACGGAAGGCGCACGCGTCTACCATTTCAAGTACAACAAAGACCACTGGAACTACAAGTATGACACATGGTCTGGCAAGGGCTCTTTCAGCGAAGGGATGTTCTGGAATCATGTATCATCGAGCAAGCTCGCGAATGATGTCCTTTACATCGTCCAGAATCACTAAGGAGAATCGAACCCCATGAAGAAAAACAAAATTCTTGCGTGTGCCATGGCTACGTTGGCCTTTTCGTTTGGTGCTCCCCTCTGCGGAACGAACATCCCTTTCATTGGGAACGTCCAGGTTGCAGAAGCTTTTGACTGGTATACGGTTGGCCGGTATTCCATCGACCCGTCTTCTGTCTGGTGTTCCGACAACAATAACTTCGGGGCTGGCGTCACGGATACAAGCACGGGCGAATATTTCACGGCAACGTATCAGTTGGTTCCCGTCAAAAAGCACGTCATCGACGTCATGGAGAGCAAAAATTCTGGTTCATGGGTCCAGATTGGCACGATTGACTGGAATTATATGTGCAGTGCTGATGTCGGAAAGCCTGAAACCGGCGGACCGTTGTTCCGTCGCATCGCTGACCTCGGCGCAAGATCGCTCGGTTACGAGAAAATGTTCTGATTGCTGTTCATGGCCGTCGCCTACATCTAGCGGCGGCTTTTTAATATCACAATGATATCCAAAACTTAGCAATTATGGATATTTTGCGAACCCTATGGTATAATGGGAATAGATGATATCCAAAATTTATATCCATAATGAAGGGCGGAGAACAGAATGAAATATGGGTACGCGCGCGTCAGCAGCCGTGTGCAAATCAAAGGCAACAGCCTCGAAGACCAGGAAGCGCAGCTCCGGCATGCTGGATGCGAGGAAATCGTATGCGAACAGTTTACTGGCACGACGATGTACCGACCGAAATTCGATGATCTCATGAAGCGCATCCAGCCGGGCGATTCGCTAACCGTCACAAAACTCGACCGCTTCGCCCGCACGGCTGCGGATGGGAGCACGCTCATCCAATCGCTCATCGACAATGGCGTGACTGTCCACGTCCTCAACATGGGCACCATCGACAGCAGCCCCATCGGGAAGGTTATCGTCAACGTGCTGCTCGCGTTCGCGCAGTTCGAGCGTGACATGATTGTGGAACGTACGCAGGCAGGAAAGGCCATCGCCAGGACGCGCGCCGGATTCCGCGAGGGAAGGAAGCCCCTGTCAGAAAAATGGAAGCGCCACGCCGCCAGCCTCGTGCTCGACGAGCACAAAACGTACAAGGAGACGATGGAGCTGACCGGCATATCGAAGACAACGCTCATCCGTGCCGTCCGCGCCGAGAAGGATCGACGGGCGATGCAGGAGCAATGAAAAAACCGCCGAGTGGTTTTGATGCCATCGGCGGTATCTTTATGCTGTTGGAGATTTATCGTTGTTTTTCCATCATGAAATGATCGGCATTCTTCCACGTCTCCCTTGCCGCTTTTGGTCATCCAGCTATGTGGTATGCTCCGGCCAAAAGCACGGCATCCAAGAGCAGGAACGTCTGATTGATGCGATAGGTCGCCTCAAATCCAGTCCCGTGTGAACTCTTTTTTCCGAGCTTATGCAAGAGGACGAGGAAACGTAGGATAGCAGCGATCAAAAGCGGCATTATGATCCAGGATGGCATCTGAAGGAACGGGTAAAATGGATAGAGCAATAGATAGGCGAGGACTTTCGATTGTGTCGGCTCAATGATATGCCCCCAGATTCCTCCGATGATCTGCGTCCCGCAGAAGATGAGCGCAAGAGAGCAGACAATGATGACGGAGAGATAGATTCCTTGAAAGCATGCCGCAATCTTTCCAGCGGGTTTGTCAATGTATTTCTCCAAGACGACATTGAATGGAATCTGAAGCAGCTTGTACGCGATGACAATCAAAGCGATTCCGGCGAGAAGAGCCAGTCCGAGCAAGATCAGACCGAGCCTTCCGGCAAAAGCAGCCATCTCACCAGCACTCATGTATGGAGAGCTGGCCGCTGGAGCTGTAGCAAACTGCGTCCCATGATAGCTGAAGTTGTTCCACGGTATGCCATCTGGAGCCGTTCGAATATATGGAGCTACCCACGTTCCATTCGAGCGGAAGTAGCCGCTTACGTCAACGAGACCTGGATCAGCTTGCGCTACGACACTGCTGATGAGCAAGATGCATAAGACAAGGAAAATAATGCGTCTGTACATTTTATTGTGCCGGCTGGAGGTTCATGGACTGCAAGAAACTTTTGATTTTCTCCAACGTCCATCCAGTGGCGATTGCCATCGTTGAAAGCTTCTCTCCTGCCTTTTGCAAGCGGAGGATCGTCTTTCCTTGTTCTGTCTCAACGGCTTCACGTTTTTCTTCTTCGAATTCACGACCCATTCTCGTCATGCGAATCCTCTCCTTTATTTTTTCGTACGTCTGGTCGTCGATGATTTTCTCGCAGAATACCGTGAGCCCCGGAAGAACGAGATTCAACGTTTCTTCGTCGGAAATCAAATTCGTCAATTCATATGCCTTGCGGACAGCCGCTTGTTTTGCTGCTTTCTCTCGATAGGTGAGCGGGGCGATCATGAACTGCATACAGTCGGTATCGTCCAGCGGTTGGCCGTCTTCCAATTTCGATGACAGCCTTCCGAATATTTCATCGCCCGACAAGTCGCTGCGGAACGCGGTATCCAGTTTGAATCGAATCGCGCCTGCATCCAACTGGTCTTTCGTCGTGCCTCGCGTGATATCGGCGGTATAGATGACAATCATGCGCAGGATGGGAAAGTGGCCATGCTGCTCGTAGAATCTCGTCAGGACCCCCGTCAGATAGCCAGCATATTTCAACTTGTTCTTCTCGTCGTAGTCGCTTTCGTAATCGACGATGGCGAATGTCCCGTCAGCCAGCTCGAAAAGGTTGTCGATGCGGAGTTCCGTCGCCTGGATGGTCGGAAGGTTCGTCGGCTCGACACGGACGATTTCGGGCAAGTCCAGGCCGTATGCCTTGAAAGATTTGTTCCGCATCCGCTCGCCCATGAACTTCGAGAAAATATCTTTGTTCTGATAAGCGATTTCCGTATCCGTGTGCTCCACGTCATTTCCTCCCATAGCAATTCTACAATTGCCTTTGCCGAAATCAATATGCGAGCCCGGATTCGTTCGCGATCCTGACAACCTCATCAACGGACGTGTCGGCTGCTTTCGCAATCTTCTCGTAGGACATCTCCTTGCCTGCAAGAAGGTTTCGCACGAATTTTGCCGTTGCCTCGGCAATCCCCTTGTTAAACATCTTGGCACGATCTTCTTCCATGAGTTTTTCCATCGCTTCGCACATCTTCATCAGCTCCTGCGGGATACTTCGAAATCAATATGCGAGCCCTGATTCATTCGCAATCCTGATGACTTCATCAACGGACGTATCAGCTGCTTTGGCAATCTTCTCGTAGGACATTTCTTTCCCGGCAAGAAGATTGCGCACAATTTTCATCGTGGTATCGGCAATCCCTTTGCTGAGCCCTTTGTTGAAGGTCTCTGCGCGGTCTTCTTCCATGAGTTTTTCCATAGCTTCGCACATCTTCATCACCCCATGTTCGTTCTTCTTGAAATATCGGGAACGCTCGGCCAGCTCCTCGTAGTACATATCGTCTGGGTTTGCGCAGAACATATCGTGCATCAGGCGGCCGAGGGCGCTGTCGTCTTGGTAGCTGGCGTTGACGTAGATGACATCGGCATGGTCGTCGAGCCGCTGGTGGTCGAGCTCGGCAATAGTCCTGTAGGAATGGTAGATCGGTTTCCCGCCCTTCAGAACGTCATGCTCCGTAATGAAGATGACGTGCACGGGCGGCAGGTGGTCTTTGCCCCACTCGAAGCCCTTCTTGACGGTCAGCGTGTCCATCATGCTGCTATTGAAGCGCGCACGCTCCGGCGTCGCCCATGTGTCGCTGCGTTGGACTTCGAGGTTATATTCGACGCCTGCAGTATCCCGCACGAACACGTCGAAG
Source organism: uncultured Veillonellaceae bacterium (assembly GCA_900314825.1). Classification (GTDB taxonomy): domain Bacteria; phylum Bacillota; class Negativicutes; order Selenomonadales; family Selenomonadaceae; genus Selenomonas_C. The sequence goes on from OMWS01000043.1 coordinate 19,745, forward strand.
CGGACGCTGCGTCCGTAGATGTTCGAGACTTCCCGCTGCGTCTGAATGTCCAGAACTTCGAGAGCCGGGTCATTCAGGATGACGCGGAGGAACAGGCGCATCCCCTTCGTGTTGTCGTCCATATACGCGTTGAAATACGTGTCGTCGATGAGCCGGAAATGCTGGATGGTCTCGATGAGTTTCGAGCGGTCTTTGTCGTCTGCCATGCGGCGCGATTCCTCCATTCGTTGCCTTGATTATACCATATTCTGGCGGCGTTTCCCATCAAAGACAGATGTCTGGCGCGTCTCACTTCAGATGCCGCGCGATGACGCCGTCGATGTCCTTCACGGAATACGAGATATCGCTCGCCCAGCGTCCGAAGCTGCCGGTGTCGTTGACGACGCGCACCCACTCTTCGAGCGCCTTGCGCTTTTTCTCGACGTCCTCGTTCTTCTGGCCTTTCGTCTCGAGGACGAGCGTCGTGCCGTTATCGAGACGGACGAGGAAATCCGGGTAGTAGTTCCGCACGATGCCGTCGGCGGTTGTGTAGAGGATGCGGAAACCGAGGTGGTCGTTCTTCGCGTAGGCGAGGACGTGCGCGTTCTTTTCGAGCGCGTAGGATTCCGTGTCCTCCCATCCGCTGTCGCAGACGACGTGGCTGATCTGGGATTTCTTCGTCAGCACGGCCGGCTTCGTCGTGAACCACGTCACCATGTCCGCCGTGCTGCGGACGCGGCGGTTCGTGTCGTAAACGGGAACGACCTGCTCGGTCTGCGAGGATTTGATATAGTCCATGATGTGCTGAACGATCTTGTTCATCGAGAGCATCAGGAGGATGCGCCGCCGCAGGTCGTCGGTGTAAAAGAGCGACGGCTCGATCCAAATGCCGTGGTCAGACTTCAGGAATCGTTCGATGAGGTGGATGAGCTGCCCGAGCAGCGCGTACTTCGTCCCCTCGTTTTTCCATGCCGCTTTCGTCATGTCAAAGACCTGACCGGCCGTCTGGAAGACGATGGTCTGGAGGCGGAGCTCCTTGTCGAGCTTTTCGAGGTCGATCTCCGTGCATTTCGTCAGGTCGGTCTTGCCGTCGATGACGGCGGCGAGGTCAACGTGTAAACGCACGTTTTCCGCTTGGAGCGTCAGCGTGGGGACGGCATCGACATCGAGCGTCAGCTGCGGCTTCCAGATGCGGTCAAAACGCGCGATGTTCGGCCAGCGGATGCAGAGGTCTGCACGCTCTTTGAGTGCTTCGATCTGCGTCTTCGGCTTTGGCGGTTTCGGCGTGCCGTCGCTGTCGTCCTCGGTCGGCAAAAAGCGGAACGGGATGCCGAAGATGTTGACGTACTCCGGCTCGAACATTTCCGTGCCGGGCTGGAGGTCATACGACGTCCGGCGCAGGCCGCGCCCAACGACCTGCTCGCACAGGAGCTGGCTGGAAAACGCACGAAGGCCGAGGATATGCGTCACGGTCTTCGCGTCCCAACCTTCCGACAGCATCCCGACGGAAATGACGTTGCGCACCTGCTCGCCGGGCTTTCCCTTCTGCCCGACAGTATCGACGAGCTCGCGCAGCGCGAGTGCTGCCTCTTTCTTCGATTTGTCCGTGGAATCAACATCCTTGAGAACCTTCGTGTCGATGCGGACGGTCTTTTCCGGCTCGCAGAGCTCCGGCACGTGGATTCGCTCATGGTCGAACGCATACTTGATGCGGGCGGCGGTCTCCGTGCGGTTCGCGACCGTGATGAGGACGGGCGGCGTCGGCATGCCAGCCTCCTGCCAGGACTGATATGTCGCTTGCCAGTCTTTGCCCAAAAGTTCGTATGCCTGCCTGAGCAGGTCCGGCAGCGGCTCCGTCTCGTCCACGGCGCGGTTGATGTCGTCCTTCACGGTCGGGTCGGCATAAATATGATAGAGGCGCGAACGGTATTCGTTGTCCACTTTCACCGGCGCTGCATCGTCGCGGATGACGATGCGCGGCGTCTTCACGAGGCCGGATTCGATGCCGTCGTTCAGGCCAAAGTCGCTGACGATCCAGCCGAACAGCGCAGCCTCGTCGTTCTTCTTGCCGGACGGCGCGAACGGCGTCGCCGAGAAATCATAACAGCAGAGGATGCCGCGCGCGCTGTGGATGCGGTCGAGGCCGCCGATCCAGACGGTCGCTTGTTCCTCGTTCTCGACGTATTCCTTCCGTTCCTGTCCGTGCAGGGAGATTTTGACTTCCGGGTTCTTGCGCCAGGCATGGTGGGCCTCGTCATTGATGACGAGGATCTGATGCGCCGTCGAGAGCTCTTCGAGGACGGAGCGCGCATACGCTTCGTCGCTGAGCGGCCCGCGCTTGTCCACGCTCTTTTTCTTCGCGAGCGCTTCGGCGGATTCCCATGCGAGCGCCTGCCAATTCGTGATTTTGATGCGGCCTTGGCGCAGCTGCTCCATCATGCCGGACGGCACGATGCCGAACTGGACGTAGTAGTTCGATTCCCCTCCTGGGTCGAGCACTGCGAGGCGGCTGCGCACGGTGAGGCCGGGGGCGACGATGAAGACATTCTTCGTGAAACGGCGGTCTTGCGGATACGAGACCTTGTTGCAGACCTGCCAGGCAATGAGCATCGCCATGACCGTTGTCTTGCCGCTGCCCGTGCACATCTTCGTGCAGATGCGGCGGAACGCGCCACCGTCGCTCGGGATGTCGATGCCGACCTTGTCCGCGTCAGCGGCCTCCGTGAGCCAGATGAGCGTTTCCATTGCATCAAGTTGGCAGAAGAAAAAGGGGTACTGTCGGGCGGCGCGGTCATGCCAATGTGTGAGCAGGCGGCGCGTCGTGCCGGTCACGCCGGGATAGTCCGCTTCGCGCCACGCTTTCACGCGCGGGCGGATGCGGTTCACGAGAGGAAGCGCGACGAAACGGCCTTGGTCGTTGTAGGCGTTCCGTTCCTGCCCCGCGACGACATAGCCCGCGGGGCGGCGTCCTGGCGCTTGCTCGAATTGCTTCGTTTCGAGGTTGTACTTCCAATGGGCGGTCGGCTCGTGATAGGCCGAATTGATGATGAGTTTGTCGATGCCTGCCATCACGCATCCTCCTCGACCGTCAGCACGCGCAGGCTCTCGATGCCGCGATCGTCGATGATTTTCACGGCGACTTTCGTATGCGGCTCGGCCTGAAACCAGAGCGATTCGTTGCCTGCGTACTGCTCGATGAGGTCTTGGTCGATCTCCGCGTGGAGCGTCTTCGCGAGCTTGTTCCATCCGCCCTTCTTGCCGCCCATCGGGAAAAAGACCTGCTGCGGCTCGATGCAATTCATCGGGTCATAGTTCGTGTCGAGCATCCACATGGCGATGTTGCTGTCCGTGCCGGATTTCACCTTGCCGGTCTTCACGTCGTAGTAATCGAAGCCGTGGACACGAACGCGATAGCGGTCTTTCGTCCGCTTGTCATGGATGAGCTCGACATCTGGCTGGCCGACGAGCCAGAAGCTCTGGCTCTTTGGACGCTTCTTCTTCAGGTCTTCCGTCATGAGGTCGGTATTCATCTGCACCTTCAGCACGGTCACGCCTGGCAACATCGCGTTGTCGACGAGCTGGCCAGCCTCCGGGCCGAACTGGAAGGCCGCGAAGATGATGTAGCCGGGTTTCGGGTACATATTGCCCGCTTCCTCCAACGCCGCGTCGATGTAGCGGACATCCATGACCTTCGTCTCGCTGCCGAAGCAGACGATGGCACGCTTCGGCTCGGCCTCTTTCGTCTCAGCCTCGGCTTGGAAATATTTTGCGCCAGCGAGCGGTTCGACACGGGAGAAGTCGAGGCGGTTGCCGTTTTTGCCAAGGATGCCGGTCGAAAGCAGCTCGCCGCGCCATTCCTCCTGCTTCGTCGTCAATGTCTCCGCGACATCCGGCTCGCCGACGTCGTCGATGGGCTTCACGACGGGAGCAGGCAAAGATTCTACGGTGAACGGCCCGGAGACGCGCACCCGCTTCTTGTCGACCTCCGGCTGGTCATAGAGCGTTTCCTCGGCAGGCGGCTCGTTGTTCGCGATGGACTTCAGAGTGATGTGCGGGACGGTCTTGTAGACGAAACCACTGGAAATGCCCTGCTCGGGATGCGCGAGCTTGTAGTAGTCGTACGTCGCTGTCATCAGACGTTCCTTCGCGAGCTCGATAGCGATGCGCGACGTGTCGCACGTGATCCAGCGACGCCCCCATTGCTCCGCCACATACGCCGTCGTGCCGCTGCCGCAGGTGATATCGAGAACGAGGTCATCTGGGTCAGTCGTCATGAGCATGCAACGGGAAATCACAGATGTTGCTGTCTGGACAACGTAAAGACGCAAAACACCAGACTGCATGCTCTCCCATCTATCTGTGATGGGGATAACAGGGAAATCATCAGCATATCTTCTATAACGGATGACATTTCCCATCTGCTCGATTCGTTCATGTTTTGCAAGGCGTGTAAGTCCGTCAACAGTGGTTTTCCAATGTGTGTCCGCCCTTGGACGGTATATACGACCTTTGAACTCGAACTCTACAGTCTTTTTCTCTGCACCATCTGAGTATAAAGGCGCAAGTTGATATCTTCTGGAACCTTCTGGAATGATGCCGGTCCTTTTTTCCTCTGGAGTTATTCTCCGTGATGTTCCATCTGAAGCCATCAGCATATCGTATCGGTCGAGCGAAGTGTCTCCAATGGTACGCTTCATGTATAGCTGACGATATTTTATCTTCTCAATGTCTTTGGCATACCAAATGATATAGTCCACCGTGTTGCTTAGGATATTTGCTGACTTTCCACCTGTTGTAAATGCTAATCTATAAGTGAGCCATTCCAAGGGGTAGCGATTACGAAAAAGTGAGCCACTTTCATCCCATCGCCCTATAATCAGAACATATCAATC